>JBIIYJ010000274.1:0-7172 GCA_044346855.1 Kiritimatiellia bacterium | reverse complement strand
TCGATCGCGGCGGGCCCGTGAACGAGCGCGCGCTTGTCGATGCCGAACCACATGCGGAGCCCGCGGCCGTACCGCTTCCGGCAGGCGACCACGTCCATGCCGCATTGAACCTCAAAGGGGTACAGGATGTCAACCCCCGCATCCAGCCAGAGCGGGATCAGGCCGTGGATGTCCCCGTCGCTGTCGAGCGCCACGAGCGGCACGCCCCGGCCCTTGAGGAATTCGATCACCCGGCGGTACCGCGGGAGCGCGAGGGCGCGGAACATGGCCGGGTCGACCAGCGGGCCGGTCTTGTAGGCCATGTCCTCCCAGAAGGCGAAGCAGTCCACATCGGTGTGATCGAGCACCTTCCCCATCATCGCGATGATGAAGTCGGCCACGGCGTCCATCATCTCTTCCACCCAGGCCGGATCGTCGTAGAAGAGCAGGCAGAGCCGCTCGACCCCCACCAGGGAGCGCAGCCCGCCGAAAAAGCCGCCCCAGCGGTCGGCCCCTACCACCAGGGGGCAGGTCCGCCCGCGGAACGCGGCGAGCTGGGCAACGTAATCCGCCCCGAGCCGGGCGGCCAGGTCGGGCCGCATCCGGGCCCGGTAAAAGGCCCGGAACTCCTCCCGCGTCTCGACGGGGAAGCGGACGAACTGGGGCATCGAGGAGCGGGGCTGGTCCTTGCGCTCGCGCATGAGGATGCCCTCCTCGTTGACGAACAGGACCGTGCGGCCGTCGTCCTCCACCACCCGCCGCTCGAACGGGGGGTTCGGGTAGAACCAGCCCCCGCGCCAGAGCCAGGGGTCGGCGGGGACGAGAGGCTCGCGGGCGGGGTCGTAGCCCTCGCCCTTCCAGCGCGCCACCGTCTCGGGCCACGCGTTGGTCCACGCGCCGTAGACGGCCCGGTCGACGGGCCGGCCGGTCATGGACGCCAGGAAACGTTCACGCGAATTCATGCCGCCTCGCGGGCCGTCACTTGTCGCCGGACGACGGCCTGATGATCGGTATCGGATCGATGCTGATGCGGTGGAACGTGCCGCCGAACGTGAACCGCCCGTAGCGGAACCCCCGGAGCCGGAGGGAATACCAGCCGTAGGGCACGTCCAGGTCGAACCCCGTCTTCATGAACTCGGCCATGGACAGCGTGTTCGAGTAGACGGGCTCGCCCATGTAGGGGGTGACCAGGAGGCCAACCGAGAGTTCCTGGGGAGCCTTCTTGATGGCGGCGCCCTCGAACCCGTCGAACAGGCAGAGCAGCCGGGCCGTCTTGGGGTCCCGCGACTCCTGCACCTCGTGCCGGGCGCGGATGTTGGCGCTGAACCCGCCGTGGCCGGGCTCGGGCACCTCTTCCCATGTCGGGTACAACCGGAGGTCGTTGCCGCTCGCCATCTCCAGGGGGTAGCCGCCGTCCATCGAGGCGGCGGGGGCGTCGCCGAAGGCGTACCCCAGGGAAAAGCCGTACATGATCCGGTGCCAGGTGGCCGCGCCCCAGTTGCGGGTGACGGTCTTGCCGGTCGTATAGTCGACGTGGCTGTCCGACCCGGCGCCGCGCGCCTCCTTCACAGAGTAGAAGCGCCAGTTGATCCGGACTTTCTCGGCGCCCTCGGCCGCCTTGTTGTCCAGCTCGCCGAACAACCAGCCGTTCGGGTTGGCCTCCATGGTCTTGGGCTTCCACTCCACCGGCCGGCCGAAGCGGGAGTCGTCGGGAATCCAGGCGAAGACGCGGGTAAACCCGGTGGTCGTGCTGCCCTCGACCATGAGGTAGGCCACCTGCCCGGTCCACGTGTCGAGCGCAACCGTGCTGTAGGCGATGCTCTTGCCCGCGCCCGACACCGCGGGAAAGGCCTTCGGTTTCTTCAGCCGCGCCGCGCCGTCCTGCGCCGCTACCGGCCCGACCGCCAGCGCCGCCAAAACCGCCCATCCCGCGACCGCCGCCAAGGGGCTCATCTGTCTTGCCATGCCTCTGCCCTCTCTGATGTTAGAACCGCACCGCCAGCCCGACGCTCAACACGGGGTAATACCGGAGCCAGTCGATGTAATCGTCGCTGAACTCGTCCAGTTCGTTCTGGACCTGCCGCTTGACCAGCGCCGTGTCCGACAAGGTGCCGCCGCGCGACTCGAGCGTCAGGTCCGGCTCCGAAAAGAACATGAGTCCCAGGTCCAGAGAGGCGGTCCAGCGCCCGCCCGACAGCGCGATGTTGCCGAACCCGATGCCGGCGTAGCCGCCGTAGGTGTCGTATTCCGCGGAAGCGTTGAGCGTGCCGATCTGGGCGGGCGTGAACAGGACGTTGCCCACCTCGACCGGCTCGTTCGGCTCCGCCTCGCCCGACACGTCGGACCCGTTGTAGCAGCCGCCGACCACGAACTTGAAGGGCCCCCCGCCCACATGCCAATCCAGAAGCAGCATCCAGGTCTCGATCGTGATGTCGGAATCGTAATCGATGTCGTCCTCGTGCACTTCCACGTTCAGGGACCCGCCGTTTCCGGCCAGGCGGAGGTTCAAATAATCAGGAACCAGCTCCACGGCCACCTCGCCGCCGATACCGGTCGTGCCGAACCGCGCGCCAACCCCGACTGTGGCGCCTGCGCCAAGCGGCAGCAGCGCGATGACCCCCGCGAGAACCCCGGCTTTCATCCATGCCTGCTTCATATGCTTCCCTTTCGACAGATTTCAGTATAATGAAGCAAATGATGCACAGCTGTCAAAGCCTGATATCGATCCTCGTGATCGCCGCCGCCGGGGGCGGCCTCTCCGCGGACCCCGCCCCCGCCCTCCCCTGGGCCGTGCCGGAAGCCGGCCTGCGCCTCGTCCTCGCACGCGACTCCGACTCCGCCTGGCCCGCCGCCGCGGCCTCCGCCCGGATCTCCCCCGGCGCGATTGAACCCGCCCGCGCGCGGGTGGAAGTGACCGATTCCGCGGGAACGCCCGTCCCCTCCTGCGTCCTGTGGGCGCGGACGGGTGAACCGCTCACCCTGCTCTTCGAAACGGCCTCCGGCGCCACCTCCTACCTGGCCTACGTCTGGGCCGGAGGACCGCCCCCGGGTCCGGCCTGGCGCCCCCGGGCGGGCATCGTGCTCGAAACGCGCATGCCGGACCGGCCGGCGTTCGACTCGAGGGCGCAGTTCGAAGGGGCCTGGGCGGCCGCCACCGGAACCTGGGGCCGCAGCACGCGCAGCGAGATTTTCGAGGGCGTCCATCCGCACGGCCCCTCCGAGGAGTTCATGGGCCGCTTCGACGCCTGGTTCACCCTCGACAAGGCCGGCAGTTACGGGTTTGCCACGGTTTCCGACGACGCCTCGTTCATGTCCGTGGACGGAAAGCCCGTGGCCGAATGGCCGGGCATCCACGGCACCGACGGCGGGCGCCTGGCCGAGAAAAAGGGAGTCGTCACCCTGGCCCCGGGCCTGCACCATCTCCGCTACGACGTGGCGCAGGGGGGCGGCCTCTACGCGGCCGTGGCCTCCTGGCTCAAGCCCGGAAAGCGCCAGTATACGGTCATGCAGCCCGCCGACTTCGCCCCCCTGGCCCGCTTCTCCTGCCAGGCGGCGGAGGGGCAGCCGGGCCGCCCCCCGCCTGTCCATTTCGAATGGAACCTCACCCGCTCGGCCCGGATGGACGAGGCACTCATGGCCCAGGCGGCTTTCCGGGCGCTGGCGCCGCCGGACGCCGCCTGCCGGTGGGATTTCGGGGACGGCACCACGGGCGAAGGCCCGTCGGTCGAGCATGCCTTCGTCGGCCCCGGCCCCCGCCGGGTCCGCCTGGACGTGCTCCGGCCAGGCTCGCCGCCGGCCTCGCAGGAGCAGGCGGTTTCCGTGCAGCCGGTCTGGCGGCAGACCGAGGACTGCCCGGACGCCGCGCTCTTCCCGATCCGCGAGGCGCTCCAGGCCAGGCCCCTCCCCTCGTTTTCAACCGTCGAACTGGAAACCGCGGCGCTCTTCGCCAAGCGGCTGGGCGATCCGGTCTGGCTCGACCGACTGGCCGCCGAGTGCCTGCGCCGCAACGCGGGCTTCACCGCCGCGTTCCGCCCCCTGCTCCACGCCATGGGAGTCAACGCCCGCCTGGCCCTGTTCCGGAACTATGCGGACGCGGAGGCGCTGTTCACCCTGGCCCTGGCGCTGACGAACGCGCCGGACGCCGCGGCCGGCGAGGCGCGCATCCGGCTCGACCAAGCCGAAAACCGGCTCAACGGCCTCGGCCTGGCCGAGTCCGCCGACGCGACGCTCGCCTCCGTCAACGGGGATTTGCTTGATGAGGCCGCCCGGCGGCGCAAGCGCCTGCTGGCCGTCGACTGCGCGCTGGCCCTGGGCCGGCGCGAGCAAGCGCTCCAGATGGCGAAGGCGGAGGCGCCGGTCGAAACCGGGGCCCTGGGTGACATCCACCGGCAGTCCCGGCTGCTGACCGCGGCCGATTACGTGCGGCGCGAGGAGTGGAACGCCGCGGCGGAGCAGCTGGCCGCGGTTTTCAACGACTATCCTTTGGAGCGCTTCAACGGCGAAACCGTCCTGCTGCTGATGGCCGCCGAAGCCGGCCGCGGCGAGACGGCGGTCGCCCTGCACCGGGGGGAGCGGCTGCTCCCGCTCGACCTGCTGGACGACACCCGGGCCCGCCTGCTGCTGACGCTGAGCCGGCTTTACCGGGCCGCCGGCAATCCGGAGGCCTCCGAGCGCTGCCGCACCCGTCTCAAGAGCGACTATCCTTACAGCGAGGCGGCGGCGCGAGCCGGTTCCTGAAACCGGCATTTCTTTCCCGTTCGATTTTCCTTAATGCCGAACCGGCGTAAATGCGCTATGATTTAAACCATGCCTACGCTTCGCCATCAACTGTCGCGCCTCGGGCCGCTTGCGCTGGCCCTGTTTCTGTGCGCCGCGCCGGCCTTGGCCGGAAACTGGCATCCGTTGCGCGCCGGGGCGGCGACCAACCAACCCGCCTCCCTGACCGTCACCGCCGAAGGTCCCGGCGGGCTTGTCCTGGAAGCGCGCTTTCCGGGCTTTCGGATGGGCGACCGGAAACATCCGCTGGCGGGCGACTACGTGGCCCCCGAAATGCCGGGCTGCGGCGTCAGCGAAACCGTGGGCGCGCCTGAACTGCCCGTCCTGCGCCGTCTGATCGCGGTCCCGGACGGGGCCGGACTCAAGCTCGAGATTCAGGGGTCCCCCTTTTTCTACACCGTGCGAAAAGGCTTCGCCCAGGCATTCTATCCCCGGCAGCGGCCCCGGCTCAAGGGACCGCAAAGCCCCAAACTGCGCCCCTTCGATTTCAACGTGGTCGACTATTCGGGAGACCGCTTCACCCCCGAAAAACCCTGCCGGCTGACGGAAGCGGGCACGGTCGACGGGCGACGCCTCGTCCTGGTGGAGGTTTTCCCCGCCGCCGTCAATCCGATCACGCAAGGCCTGCGGCTCTATCCCGAGCTGACGATCGGCATCACGTTTGCCGGGACCGGCGTCAAGGGGCCGACGGCGGCCCAGGCCCCGTCGGCCCAGGTGGCTGAACTGACTGTCAACACGGAAGCGGCGGCGCCCGCCGTGAAAGCGCCGGCGCGCCTGCTGGTCATCGGCCCGGGCGCCTGGTTCGACACGCTCGCCCCGTACATCGTCCACCGGGAGTCCTCGGGCTGGGTGGTGGATACGCTGGACGTGGAGACGGCCGGCTCCACGGCCGCGGCCGTCCGCACCGCCATCCAGGGCCGCTACCTGGTGGCGGCGACCAAGCCCGATGCGATCCTGCTGCTCGGCGACGTGGCACAGGTGCCCTGTTTCACCGGAACCCAGGTGGACAACCCCGACACCGACCTGTACTACGGCTGCATGGACGGCGCCGGCGACTGGCAGCCGGAACTGCCCGTGGGCCGCCTGAGCGTCCCCTCGGAAGCCGCCCTCGGGCCCGTGGCCGCGAAAATCATCGCCACCGAAACGGCCATCTCCGCCCCGTGGGTGTCCCATGTCGCGTTCATGGCCGGCGAAGACAACCATGCCATCACCGAAGCAACGCACAACGCCGTCATCAACGGCACGCTGGAGCCGAAGGGCTACGCGAGCGACAAATTCTATTCGCAGAGCCGCAACGCCACCCCGGCGCAGGTGAAGAATGCGTTCAACGAAGGCCGCGTGCTGGGGATCTACTCGGGGCATGGCGATACGGGCTACTGGGCCGACGGGCCGGCGTTCTACAAGAGCGACGTGCAGTCGCTGACCAACCTCAACCGCTATCCGATGATCTTCAGCTTCGCCTGCCTGACGGGAAAGTACAGCCTGAACGAGTGCTTCGCCGAAACCTGGCTGCGCCAGCCGGAAAAGGCCGCGTGCGGCATCGTGGCTTCCAGCGTTACCAGCTATTGGGATGAGGACGACGTGTTCGAGCGGCAGCTCTTCGACATCTTTTTCAACGAAGGCATCAAGCTCTACGGCAACGCGCTGATGCGAACCAAGTTCCGGCTAATCGAGGAATACGGCCTGACCTCCACCGTCCGGCGGTATTTCGAGCAGTACAACCTGTTCGGCGACCCGTCCTCCCCGCTCAAGGAGCCCACCCTCACCATCATTTCGTCCAGCCCCCTGCCCACCGGTCGCGTGGGAAAACCCTACAGCGCAACCCTCCGGGGCACGGGCGGCCGCGCCCCTTACGCCTGGACGACCCCGACCGACCTGCCGCCCGGCCTTGACCTGGACCGCGACACCGGAATCCTGTCGGGAACCCCCCTGGGGCCGGCCGACAACCTGACCGTGCGCATCCGGCTGACCGACGCCGACCAGACCGTGACAACGGGGGACTTCCGGCTCGACGTGACCGAGGTGCCGCTGGTGATCACGGGCGGAACGAACGCCGGCCCCTTCGCGCCGGGCGTCCCTTTTTCGCTCAACCTGACCGCCAAGGGGGGCGTGGGCCCGTACCGCTGGGATTTCCTTGCGCACAGCCTCTACGAGTCGCTCCCGGACCGGGGGGCCTGGGTGAGCGGCGGCAAGGCGCTGAACCGCCAGGCCGACGAGCGCAGCTGGAAGCTCAACCTTCCCTGGGCGTTCCGGTTTTTTGAATCGGCCCACACCTCGGTCTGGATCAACAGCAACGGCTACCTGGACTTCGGCTCCAGCGCCAGCCAGTGGGACAATTCGCTGGCCGAGCTGGCGCTACACCCCCGCATCGCGCCGCTCTGGGACGACCTGCGGACCACCAACATCTACGTGAAGAT
>JBIIYJ010000055.1:0-21804 GCA_044346855.1 Kiritimatiellia bacterium | reverse complement strand
TCCGAGGTCATGCGCTTCTGCCAGTCCTTCATGACCGAACTGTACCGCCACATCGGGGCGGACACCGACGTGCCGGCCGGCGACATCGGCGTGGGCGGCCGCGAAATCGGCTACCTCTTCGGCCAGTACAAGCGCCTGAAAAACGAGTTTACCGGCGTGCTCACCGGCAAGCGCCTCAACTGGGGCGGCTCGCTCATCCGGCCCGAAGCCACGGGCTACGGCTGCGTCTACTTCGCGGAGGAAATGCTCAAGAGCAAGGGCGACTCCTTCGACGGCAAGATCTGCAGCGTCTCCGGCTCGGGCAACGTGGCCCAATACACGGTCGAAAAGCTCAACCAGCTCGGCGCCCGTGTCATCACGCTCTCCGACTCCAACGGCACCATCGTGGACGCGGACGGCATCACCGCCGAAAAGCTCGCCTTCGTCATGGACCTGAAGAACGTCCGCCGCGGCCGCATCAAGGACTACGCCGACACGTTCAAGGTCCCGTACCACCCCGGCGCCACGCCGTGGACCGTGACCCGCTGCGACTGCGCCTTCCCCAGCGCGACCCAGAACGAGATCGCCGAGTCCGACGCGCAGGCGCTCGTGAAGAACGGCTGCATCCTGGTCAGCGAGGGCGCCAACATGCCCAGCACGCCGGGCGCATTCGAGGTCTTCCTGGCCGCCAAGACCCTCTACGGGCCGGCCAAGGCCGCCAACGCGGGCGGCGTGGCCACCTCCGGGCTGGAAATGTCCCAGAACTCCATGCGCCTTCAGTGGAGCCGCGAGGAGGTGGACCGCCGCCTGCACGATATCATGATCACCATCCACCGGCAGTGCTTCGAGACGGCCGAGGCCTACGGCCGCCCCGGGAACCTCCTGCTGGGCGCCAACATCGCCGCCTTCACCAAGGTCGGCGACGCCATGCTCGACCAGGGCGTGGTGTAGCCCCATGAAGCTGATCATCCAGATCCCCTGCCTGAACGAGGAGTCGAGCATCGGCCCGGTCCTCGACGAACTCCCCCGGTCCATCCCGGGCGTCGACGTCATCGAGACCCTGATCATCGACGACGGCTCCACGGACCGCACCTGCGAGGTGGCTAAGGCGCACGGCGCCACGCACGTGGTCAGGCTGATGCGCAACCGGGGCCTGGCCTACACCTTCCGGACAGGGCTCGAGGCCTGCCTGCAGCGGGGGGCGGACCTGATCGTCAACACGGACGGCGACAACCAGTACCGGGGAACGGACATCCCCCGCCTCGTGGAGCCCCTCGTGAACCGCCAGGCCGACTGCGTGATCGGCGTTCGCAACGTGAACGACATCCGCCACTTCTCGCCCCAGAAGAAGCTGCTCCAGCACCTGGGCAGCTGGACCGTGCGGAAGCTCTCCGGCACCTCGATCCTCGACGCCACCAGCGGCTTCCGCGCCTTCACGCGCTCGGCGGCCGCCGGGCTCGACCTCGTGACGGACTACACCTACACGCTGGAGTCGCTGATCGCGCTGGGCAAGGACAAGGCGGTCATCGCCCAGGTCCCCATCGAAACCAACCACAAGGTGCGCGAGTCGCGGCTCATCAAGTCCATCCGCAAATACGTCCTCCAGTGCGGGGCGGACATCATCCGCATCTACATGCGCTACGAGGCCTTCAAGACCTTCGCCTGCCTCGGCGGCTTCACGAGCCTGCTGGGCGTGGGCTGCGGGGCCTACTACCTCCTGGACCGCCTGCTCTTCAACGGCCGCAGCAACCTGATGCTGGCCGTCTTCTCCCTGCTCACGCTCTCGGGCCTGCTCTTCGTGATGCTGGGCTTCCTGGGGGACAGCATCGCCGCCAACCGCCGCCTGCTCAGCAAGATCAGCCGCCACATCCGGCTCAACGGCAACGGCTCGTCGTTGTAAAAACGGGAACACCCCCCATGATCTCGGTCGCGGTCATCTCGTTCAACCGCCGGGACTGCCTGCGCCGCTGCCTGGACGGCCTCTACGCCCAGCAGGGCGGCGTCCCTTTCGAGATCCGCGTCATCGACCAGGGCTCCACCGACGGCAGCCTCGAGCTGATCCGGGCGGACCAGGCCGCCCGCCCCGGGCTCGCGCTCGACATCCTGCCCGATCCCTCCCTGAACGCGAAACGGAACCGCGGCCTCGAACTCGCCCGCTTCCCGCGGGTGGCGTTCATCGACGACGACGCCGTGCCGGAGCCGGACTGGATCGCCGCCCTCGCCCGCGCCTTCGAGGCGCCCGGCCGCGCCCTCGTCACCGGCTCCGTGCTGCCGCTCACCCCGGGCTACCGCAGGACGGTGCGCGACAGCCCGCGCCCCCGCCTCTGGACAAACCGGTTCGCCGACAAGCTGGTGCTCTGGCGCTGCGGCGTCGGCACGAACATGGCGGTCCACCAGGATTGCGTGAAGAAAATCGGCCCGTTCGACCCGGCCGTGGGAACCGGCACCGCCCTGGGCGGCTGCGGCGATGAAATGGATTTCTTCCTGCGCGCCCTGGAGGCCGGGTTCGACATCCAATACGATCCGGCCGTCCGGGTGCGCCACCACCAGTCGGCGGATCCCGCCGTGCTGGAGCGCCGGATGTGGAATTACTACTACGGCATCGCGGCGCTCATGCGGCGCAAATACCCGCGCCATCCCGTGACGCGCCCCATGCTCGCCCTGCGCCTCGCCCACGCCGCCACCCTGCTGGCCGCCCACGCCGCCCTGGCCCGCCGCGACCTTGTCCGCGGCGACCTGGCCGCCGTCCGCGGCACCTGGCGGGGCTGGTTCGGGGCGTAACTCCGCCCTGCTAGACTACCTGCGATGCCGGAACGCGGCCCTTCACATCCCCGTAAAAATTCGCAAGGGACGTCTGCATGTAGGGTATCACCCACAGCAGACCGATGAAGCAGGTCAGGATCGACAGCAGGACCCACCCCAGAAACCGGAATTGGAGGCAGAACAGCTTCCACTTCCTTCCGTCCATCATGGCCCGGCTGCGGTCGATCGCGTCGTTGATCCCCATGTCAGGGTTGTCCACCAGGACGTACCAGGTCATGGAATAGGAAAGCCCCTTGATGATGCCCGGAACGATCAACAGCAGCATCCACAGCATCGTGTAGATCGCAATCAGAACGATGGTCCCGCACGCCTTCCAGATATGGGAAAAGCCCGAAAAAGCCTGGGCAAGATCCGGTTTCTCTCCCCGCGCCACCCCCAGGAAAAAGCGGGCGCTACCCCACGTGGTGGCGCCGGTAATGATGAAACTGACGACCAGGAACACCAGGACGAAAACGACGCCGACCACGGGAATCGCCGCCCCGACCTGCATGATCATGGACGTAGCCTGGTTGATCACGTTCAGCAGGATGACCACGCCGATGGCCAGCCCCCACTGGCCGCTTAAGGACTTGAGCGCCAGCGCCATCAGATCCCGGTTGTGCGTGGTGCCGTCCGAAACGGGACCCATGCCGAAAATTCCGGGCACATCTCCCGCTTTGGACCAGGTTGGCATGCCCTCGTTCCAGACCAGGTCGTCCGGCAACACAGTCCCGTCCTGGATTTTCGCCCGAAACGCCGCGTCGTCAATCGGTCCGGTCTTCTGATCGCCTTTGGCATACCACCAGTTCATGCGTCCTCCCCAGTTGACGTCAACTTTCCGACTCCCAGCCCCGAAACACAAGACAATTCTCGTCCCCGGATCTCGCCGCGGTCGATCGCCCGCTCCAGCCGGAGCCGGAAGCCCCAGTCCGCGGGATGGGCCGCCGCCACCCGCTTGGCCCGTCTCAGTATCCGATTCACCCACAGCGGCTTCCCGCGCAGGCCGCGCCGCTTCGCCAGGCAGGCGGTCGAAAAGGCCGACCCTTCCAGCAGCCGCTCCAGGTAGCCCGCCTCCAGCCGCGAGGCCGGGATGTGGTGCCGCAGGCCCAGGCGCGGCGTGAGCAGCGCCTTGTACCCCATCTCGATCGCCGTCAGGGCCATGTCGGTGTCTTCGGAGCCCGTCAGCTCCGCGCCCCGGCGGCCCAGCGCCAAACGCGCCGCGTCCGCCGTCACGCCAGCCGCATACCGCGCCGCCGCGTCGGCCCGGAGACAGAAGCCGGCCCCGCACGGCAGCCAGCCCCACGGCTCTCCCGGCCCGGTCTCGCGGTCGCGCGTCACCCAGGGGCGGACCGCCAGCCAGCCCAAATAGGGCCGGACCCGGCGCGGAGGCTCCGCCTCGAACACCCCGTCGATCCGCCCGCCCGCCGCTCCAAGACCGGGCCGCTCCCCGAAAAGGGCCAGCGCCTGCGCGAGGAAATCGGGATTGGGAACATTGTCGTCGTCGAAAAAGACAAGCAGCTCGCAACGGCTTTCCCGGATGCCGCGCAGCCGGGCCGGGGTCAGCCCCTCGCGCTCCTCCCGCACGATCCGGACAAACGGCGGGAAACCCTCCGCCCCGACCGGCGGCGCCGACCCGTTATCCACCACCAGCAGGTCCCACGATCCGGCCGGCGCCGTCTGCTCGCCCAGCGCCCGCGCGAGCTCGGCCAGCCGGTCGCGCTTCGGGTTGCGGGTGCAAATGATGACGCTCGCCCTCATGAGCGCCCCCCCTCGCCCGCCTGGAAGCGGCGCGTGGCGCGCCAGGCCTCGAGCGTGCGCAGCCAGTACCGCGGGCCCGGGAACGCCGCGCGCGTCACGGCCCTCTGCAGGGCGCGCTGCAAGGGTCCCGCCAGGGCGCCGTCGCCCGCGGCAGCCAAGGCCTCCGCCAGCGGCCCCCTGGCTTTCTCCGCCGCCCCGACCCCCGTTCCCCCGCCCAGGGCCACGTGCGAGACGCCGCACGCGAATGCCCGTGCCCACGCCGCCGGGTCGCCCCCGCCGCGGACCCGGCACGCCAGCACCTCCGCCAGCGCGCCCGACTCCCCCGCGGCCGCAAGGCCGAGCACGAAGAACACCTGCCGGTTGTGCAGGCGGGCCCACTCCCCCTCGCTCAGCACCGGCTGCCGCTCCGCCGGCAGCTCCAGCCGCTCGTCCGGCCGGCGGCAGCGGTCCAGTAAATCGAGCCGCGCGCGCAAAACGGGAACGGGGTCGCGGCTGTGCGAGCCGCGGCTCTGCCGATACCGGGCCAGCGCCGCCGGCACGGCCGCCACGCGCAATCCGGCCCGCGCCAGGCGGACGGAAAAATCCCAGTCCTCGGCCCCGGACATGCCCGCCGGGGCCAGTCCCCCGATCCGGCGGGCCTGCTCGGTCCGGACCAGCAGGCCCGCCACCCCGCCGAGCGGATTGCCCTCCAGCACGGCGGGCCAGCCGGGAAGCCGTCCCTGGCCCAGCCGGCGCAGCGCCCGCGTCCCGCTTTCGTCCACCATCCAGACGTCCGCCGCCGCGACCGCCGCCCCGGGCTCCCGCGCCAGCGCCGCGAGGCAGCGCTCCGCCATCCGGGGCTCCAGCCGATCGTCCGCGTCGAGGGTGATGTAATACTCGCCGGTCGCGCGCTCCAGCGCTTCCCGACGCGCGGCCGCCTGCCCCACGCGGGCCGCCTCGATCACCGTCACGCGCCCGGGCTGCCGCCGCTGCCAGTGCGCGGCCACCTCGGCCGTGCGGTCCGTCGATCCGTCGTTCACCACCACGGCCTCGAGGTCCGGCGCGGTCTGCGCAAAAACCGACTCCAGCGCCCCCCCGAGCCAGTGCCCGTGCTGGTAGCAGGCGATCAAGGCGGATATCCGGCCCGGAATCATGAAGCCCCCTTCCGGCGTTGTTCCCAAAAAAGGATCAATCGACAGCGCGCCCGCAGCAGTTTCACGGCGGCGGTCACGGCGGCCAGTTTCAGCCCCCCCGCCGCCCCCCCGGCCTCGGGGTGGACCAGCGAGCCCGCGATCGCGCGGACGGGCGGCCAGTCGTGCCACAGGTCGAGGGCCAGCCGCCGGAGGGTCGAATCCCGCCCGGCATACGCCGCCCGGATCGTGCGCTCCAGCCGGACCCGCAGGGACGCCCAGTCCCCCCGGGCCGGGTGGCGCACCACGGCCCCGGCCTCGTAGGCCACGGGCCAGCCCGCCGCGGCGACCCGCCGGCAGAAATCCACGTCCTCCCCGTAATACGGGATGCGCTCGTCGAACCCCCCGACCGCCTCCGCGGCGGGGCGGCTGACAAACACGTTGGCGGTGGCCCCGAAGCCCCAGCGCGCGACGAACAGCCGCTGGTCGAAGGCGTGCGCCATATCGAAAAGCTCCAGCGCCGTCGGGCGGCCCGGCCGGAGGGGAACGACCTCGATCCGGCCCGCCAGGAGCGCGCCCCCGGGATACGCCGCGAGGCGGTCCAGCCCGGCCCGCAGCCAGCCGGGGTCCGGCAGGCAGTCGGCATCCGTGAACGCGATGATCCCGCCCCGGGCGAGGGCCAGCCCCGTGTTCCGCGCAGCCGAGGCGCCGGGCTTTCCCTCCCGCGCGAAACGCGCGAACGGGAAGGCGGCAACAACGGCCCCGGGATCGTCCGCCGACCCGTTGTCCACCACCACCGCCTCCAATGCCTCCGGCGGCAGCGACTGGCGCGCCAGGCCCTCCAGGCAGAGGCGCAGCCGGGCCGCGTCGTCCTTCACCGGAATCACCACCGTCACCCGGGGCCCGCTCATGGCGCCCTCCCGGGCTCAAGCGCGGAGCGTACCCATTCTAGGAACAAACGCGGAAACGGGTAGTGGCGCGTGAGGAACGCCACGGCCAGGGCGCCGTTCCGGCCCAGGGCGCGGGCGAGGGCGGGATCGTCCAGCAGCCGGCCGGCCCGCTCGCCGAAGACCCGGCGGGTTTCGGGCCCCAGCCCGACTCCCTCCGGCCCCGGCTCCCCGGGCGCCAGGAAGCCCGTCACCCCGTCGAGGATCGCGCGGCCGAGCCCTCCGGCGCCGGTGCAGACGACGGGAAGGCCGGCCTGCTGCGCCTCCATGACGACGAGGGGGTAGAAGCCCTCCGTCCGCGAGGCGAAGGCGAACAGGTCGGCGGCCGCGAACACGGGGCCGAGCGAGGGGACGGGGCCCGCCTCCCGCACGCGATCGCCCAGCCGGACCCGGCCGCCGCCGGGCAGCGCGACCTCGCGGTCCAGCCCGGCCAGCACCTCCCGCCGGTAGGACTCCTCCTCCCAGCGGCCGGCCAGCAGCAGCCAGGCGTCCCGCCCGGCCGCCAGCAGGTCCGCCAGCACGTCCGCCAAAAATTCGATCCGCTTGTTCCGGTCGAGCCGCCCGGCGTAGGCCAGCACGCGCCCCCCGGCCGGGATGCCCAGCTCCCCGCGGAGGGAGGGCCCCGCCGCCGGCTGCTCCGGCAGGGGAAACAGGGGGGCCACGATGCCGGCTGGCAAGGCATCCCCGTAAAGCGCGCGGAAGCGGTCCCGGAAATCGTAATCGAGGCAGACCGCCGCAAGCCGCGCGGCGTGGGGCCGCAGGAAGGCCAGGTAGCGGTCGTATTCCTCGTGCATGACCGCCGCCACCCGGGGCGGCCGCATGAGACCGAGGCGGGAGACGGTGTTCCCGAAAATGAAAGGATCCTGGATGTCGGTCGAAATGAACAGGTCATGCCGGCGCGGGGCCAGTTCCAGCGCCAGCGTCCGCCAGGAGGCCAGCCGCCGGCTGACCCGCCGGATCCGCCCCCCCGGGGGAGCGCGCGCCCGGATCTCGGCCACGACGTCCGGGTCCGCCCCCTCCTCGAAATAGTAGACATCGGCCGAAGCCCCGGCGGAGCGCAGGGCGGCCAGCTGCTCGATCATGACCCGCGCCGAACCGCCCCGCCGGAGATTGCGCCGGAAAAACCCGATCCGGCGGCCGGCCAGTCCGGGCGCCTCCCCGGCCGGCTCGCCGGGCCGCCAGCCGCACAGGGGCAGCAGCGTCTCCGCCAGGTGCCGCCGCAGGGGCTCCGGCAGGGCGGCAAGGGCCCTCACGGCGGATTCCGGCGCCGGCTCAGGGAAGGTCATGGTTCACCCAGTGTTTCCAGAATCGCCACACGCGGCCGATGAGGGGATGGGCCAGGAGCCGGCGCAGCTGGAGATCCGCGGCCAGGGCTTCCGTCCCGTTCGGCAGGGGGGGGACGAGCCCCGCCGAGGCGGCCTCGATGTCGGACCGCGCCCGGAAGGGGTCGGCGGCCGCCGAACGGCCGAGCCGGACGGCCTCCCGGTGGGCGGGCGGGATGGGCGCGCCGTCGGCATATCGGCCGTAGGTGTACGGCGCCTCCCGGTGGAAGGTCGAGGCCTTGAAGGCCACCGCCCGGCGGTACCGGTCCGCCAGCGCGAGGATGGAAGGCGGGACTGCGCCGCCGGCCCCGTGCCGGGAGAGCCCGTCCGGGGTCAGCCCGCTGAAATGGAACAGGGCCAGCGGCACGACGCCGTCCAGCAGGATGGATCCGTCGGAGCACTCCTCGAACCGGTGCTCGTGCAGGTTCCAGTGGCCCAGGTTGAGGCCGGCATACGCGAGCGGGCGGACGCCGGGGAACAGCGCGACGGCCAGGTCGAGCCACTTCTGGTCAACGAAGAGCCCGTTCCTGAAATCCTGCACGCAGTCGCGCGCGAGGCGCTCCCGCAGCCAATCCAGGAACCGGCGCCCCTCCACCCCGCCGGCCACGGCCAGGAAGCCGGCGTTGTAGGACCCCGTGTGAAGCAGGGGCGCGTAGTCGGGCGCCGGGGCCGGGGTGTGCAGGTGGGGGGTCAGCCACACGTCGGCATCGCGCCAGGCGGCCTCGACCAGGTCCAGGAACGGGGCGACAGCCAGCATGTCCCCGTCCAGGTAAACGGCCCCCGCCGTCCCGGGCAGGGCCAGCGCCGCGGCCAGGGCATAGGGCTTGAGCGCGCAGCACAATTCGAAGGGCGGATACTGGAACAGGAACCGCGGGCCCCCGGGCAGGGCCAGCGAGCCGACGGGCAGGACCTCCCAGCCGCAGGTCCGGTCGTTCGCCGTCACCTCCCGCTCGACCAGCACGAGCAGCCTCGGCACGCCCGGGTGGACCGCCTCGAGGCTGCGGGCCAGCACGGCGGACTCCGCCAGGCGGGAACGGGTGCTGAGGGTGACAAACCGGACCGTGCTCATGGCCAGTCTCCCTCGGGCTTCCGCCAGCCCTTCCAGGACGCGGGGAAAAGGACCACCCGCGCCAGGTCAGCCGCGCAGGCGGGCCACCAGAAGCGGCCGCCCCGCAGCCGGGAGCCCGCCCAGAACAGCCCGAGCTCCATCGAGGCGTGCCACTTCTGCGTGTCGGTCAGGCGGTCCCAGGACCAGCCCGCCTGCTTCAGCCGCTGCAGCATGCTCCAGCAGCGGAACCGCAGCCGGGGCCCGTCCAGCAGCTCCTCCCGGGGCCAGGCGGCGCCCGGCCAGGTGCGGTGCAGCATGAGGAAATCGTCGCGGTGCTTGCGCACATAGTAAGACCAGGGGCGGTTGAGCCGGTACCGGTAGCGGGCGTTGCGGACGCACAGCGTGGCGTACCCCCGCTCCAGGTGATGCTCCGCCCATTTCTGGTCCTCGCACCGCTCGAGCGGAAACGGGAACGACTCCCACAGCTCGCGCCGGATCACGGAGCAGGAATTGCTCAGCCCCAGGTTGCAGCAGGCCCGGAACGCATCGAGGGTGATCCGCTCGGGGGCCTCCGGCCCGGGGGCGGCCAGGGCGCGGGGATCGTCGAACACCGGGCAGCCGTAGGCGCCGGCCACCGTGTCGCCGGCCGTCTCCAGCGTCCGCACCAGCCGCTCCAGCAGCGTGGGCTCCAGCAGCAGGCTGTGCGCGGAGAGGGAGCAGAGGATCCGGCCCGAAGCCGCGGCGTAGCCCTGGTTCAGGGCGCCGCCATACGTGAAACCGCCGGCCGCCAGGGAGAGCACGCGGGCGCCGCCGGCCCGGGCGGCCTCCGCCGTGCCGTCGCCGGAGCCGCTGTCCACCACCAGCCGCTCGGCGGTCCGGAGCGTCTGCCGGTCCAGGCACGCCAGGCACTCCCGCAGCGTGTCGCGGCAGTTGAAGGTGCGGATGATGATGGAGACGTCGCTCATACGGGAAGCCAGGAGAGGAATTTCATCTTCCAATAGAGAACGCGGGCCTGCCGGGGCACCCGGGCCAGGTCGGCCGACCGCTTGAGGGCCGGCGTGGGGAACGCATAATCCACCGGCGCGTCCAGCAGCCGGGCGAGGCGGCGGAGGCCGGACCCGCCCGCGGCCTGGTCGTAATGCAGGAACAGCCACTTGCCGCGGCGCCGGTGCTCGCGCACGATGCGGTCGTACATCTGGATCCAGACCTGCCACATGTAGGCGGGGGACAGCGGCAGGGCCTTGAGGTAGTTCCGCTCGCCGACGTCCTTGATCATGCTGCTGACCGTGCGGCCAGGCTGGCGGAAGACGCAGACGAAGACCGCGCCGCTCTTTTCCAGGTACGGCCGCCAGGCCGGAAGGGTGTAGCTGAAGCGGGGATCCTTGTAGCAGAACGGGGTGCGGGCCGCGGCGGCCTCCATCCGCGAGGCCGCCCCGGGGAGCAGCGGCACCGCCACCTCCGGGGGCAGGCAGGCGAGCCAGTGCTGGTCCGTTCCGAGCGGGGGATGGGGAAGCCGCCAGGCGGTCACGGGCTTGCCGGCGAGCCCCGCGGCCACCGGGCGGAGCAGATCCTCGTTGATGTCGTTGATCTCGGCCGACTCGAAATACCCGAGCGGGTTGCTGGGGGTGCCCTCCTTGAGCCCCGCGCCCATGGCGTAGCCCGCGTTGCGAAGGCTCCCGGCCACCATGCTGGTGCCGCTTCGGCCGGACCCGAGAATCAGGCAGTTTTTCATGAATCCCAGCTCTCCCCCGCGGCTTCCGCCGGATCCAGCTCGCGCCAGCGGTCCCGCAGCGTGAGCAGGAAGCGCGGCTTGCTGTCGCCGCGGTCGCCGACGCGGAAGGGAACGGCGTTCAACCACCGGACGAACGGCTTGAGCGACTCGCGCTCCTGCAGCAGGAGCTTGAAGTTGTAGGCGCCCGGAAGCAGCGGGACGGCGGGGAGGCGGACCTCCACCACCTGGCGGCCTGGCCGGCCGGGAATGACGATGTCGGAGAACCCGGAGTCGATCGAGGCGATGTTGCCGTTCGCGGGATTTTCGACGCGTGCCGACAGGCGGAGCTCGCCCACCGGCTCCTTCACCTCGACGCCGAACCGGATGACGATGTCGTCGCCGGTGCGGACCCAGCCGTCGGGATGGGACACGAGGCGGGCGAAGCCGAGCGTGGCGCCGGGATTGAAGGTGATCGGCCCGGCCTTGCGGTCCCCGTCGCGGCCGTCCGAGGTCAGCACGTCCTGGTAGACGGCGATCCCCTCGTCCACGCCGCCGTCGAAGATCATCCGGCCGTGCGCGAACACGATCACGCGCGAGCAGATGAACGCGAGCTGGTCCATGGAGTGGGTGACGAAGATCGGGGTGCACCCGGCTGCGATCTTCTGGCGCATGTGGGAAAGGCACTTGAAGCGGAAGGCGACGTCCCCCACGGCGAGCACCTCGTCGAGCAGCAGGATGTCGGGGTTGAGATGGGCGGCCACGGAGTAGCCCAGCCGCACGGACATGCCGGAGCTGTAGAACTGCACGGGCATGTCGATGAACTCGCCGATCCCCGAGAAGGCGACGATCTCGTCGAACTTGGCGTCGATCTCCTTGCGGCCCATGCCGCGGATCGCGCCCGAAATGTAGATGTTCTCGCGGCCGCTCAGCTTGGGGTGGAAGCCGGCGCCCACCTGGATGAGGCCGCCCACCTTGCCGCGCAGCGTGACCCGCCCGCTGTCCGGCGGCAGGATGCCGTTCAGCACCCGCAGCAGGGTGGACTTGCCGGAGCCGTTGGGGCCGATCAGGCCCAGGCATTCGCCGCGGCGCAGCTCGAAGGAAACCTTGTCAAGGGCCCAGAACTCGTCCTTGCGCAGGAGCCCGGCGGGCGGGGGGCGATGGCAGACGGACCGGGCGATGTCGACGCCGGCGTACCACATGGAACGCTTGAGCGAACGGCAGAACTTCTTGCCGACGCCTTCCGCCTGGAGCAGAACCTCGCCCGCCATGGTCAAAACCTTTCCGCGATGCGCGGCATGGCCAGCCGCAGGAATCGCCATCCGATCAGGAACACGAGCAGGGAAAAGACGGCCATGACCCCGTAGAAGTCGGCGTGCGCCATGGTCCCCGTGGCCAGGAGCCCCTGGCTTCCCTCGATGATGGCGCTGACGGGATTGAGGACGCTGAGCAGGATGAAGGGCCACTTCTCGCTGGCCGGGAACATGACGCCCGGCGTCACGAACACCCCGAACTGGAGCGCCAGGGGCACCACGGAGCCGACGTCCCCCGCCACGGTCATGAGGACGGCGAAGACCATGCCCAGCCCGACGGCCAGGAAGAGAAGCGGGATCAGCGCGAACGGCGCGATCACCACCGTCCAGGGGATGTCCCAGCCCTCCGTCCCGCGCCGCAGGTAAAACCAGGCGATCACGGCCGCAAAAACCACAAGGCGCAGCAGGAAGGAGAAGATGCACTTGCCGATCGAGGCGAAGACCAGGCACTCCTTGGGAAAATTGATCCGCGACACCATGTTGCCCCCTTCCTGCAGGGCGCCCATGGAGGCCTGGAACGAGGTGGCGAAAAGCTGCCAGGCCGACATGCCCCACATGGCGTAGGCGACATAGGGAATGGCGGTCTGGAACTTGGGCAGGACGTTGCGGCGAAGCATCACGAAGGCCGCCACCGCCACCACGATCGGGACAACGGCCCAGAAATAGCCCAGCCACGACTGCCGGAACTGGCCGGCCCACTGCCGCATGAACAGCCGCCAGATCAGGTCGCGCGAGCCGGCCACGTCGCGGAGCATGTCGCGCCAGACGTGCCAGCCCGAGCGGTAGGCTGCATCGGCCGTATACACCACCACGACCCCGGGGGCGGGCGCGGAAACGGACTCGCGTTCGGACGCCATGCTAACCCTTCCTGAGCAGAGGAAAGAATCCCCGTTCTCCCAGAAGCGCCAGGATCCGGTTCACCGACTCCCCGACCGGGATCTCCGCCGTGGGCAGTGTCAGAGTCGGGCTTTCCGGCCTCTCATAGGGAACGTTGACGCCGGGCAGCGTGGCGATCCGCCCATCGCGCGCTTTCTTGTACACGTCGCCCGGATCGCGCGCCTCACAGGCTTCCAGCGGGGCGTCGAGAAAAACCTCCAGGAACCGCTCGTCGCCCACGATGCCGCGCACCTGGTCGCGCAGGTCGCGCGAAGGCGCCACGAAGGCGGCGATGACGATCAGGCCCGACTCGTTCAGCAGGCGGGCGGTCTCCGCGGCGCGCCGCAGGTTCTCGGCCACGCCGGCGCCGGTGAAGTCCAGCTCGCGGCTGAGGCCCAGCCGCATGGAGCCGCCGTCCACCACGACCGTGGAGGCGCCCAGGTCGAAGAGCCGGCGCTCCAGCTCGCAGGCGATCGTGGTCTTGCCCGAGCCGGCCAGGCCCGTGAGCCACAGGGTCGCCGGCTTCTGGCCCAGCTTCGCCTCGCGCTCGGCGGGCGCGATCCGGCTCCGGCCGGGATGCATCTCGCCGGGGGCTTCCCCGCCGGTGATGCGGGAGGGCAGCTGGTCCTCGGGCTCGCGATCGAGGATCATGCCCGCGGCCACGGTCCCGTTGGTGATGGGGTCGATCAGGATGAAGCTGCCCGTTGCGCGGTTCTTCGTGTAGGGATCGTAGAACAGCGGCTTGTGGGAAGTGAAGACGACGCGCCCGATCTCGTTCAGGGTCAGGCGGCCCGCGTCCAGCCGGTTCAGCGTGTTCACATCGATCTTGTAGCGCAGCTGGTCGATCCGCGCCTTCACGCTCTGGGTCGTATGCTTGACCAGGTAGGAGCGGGCGGGATCCATCGGCTCGTTGCTCATCCAGACGAGCATGGACTCGAAGTGGCGCTCGACGCGCGGCAGGTTGTGCACGTGCGCCAGCATGTCGCCGCGGCTGATGTCCCGCTCGTCCTCGAGGGTCAGGACGATCGACATGGGGGGATAGGCTTCGGCCAGCTCGCCGTCCATCGTGGTGATCGAGCGGACCTTGGTCACGGTGCGGGACGGGAGGGCCATGACGGCGTCGCCCTTGCGCACGACGCCCGAGACGAGCTGGCCGGCGTAGCCGCGGAAGTTCATGTGCGGCCGGATGGCCAGCTGGATCGGGAAACGCAGGTCGATCAGGTTGACGTCACTGCCGATGTAGACGTTTTCCAGCAGCTCCAGGAGGCTCTCGCCCTCATACCAGGGCATCCGGGGGCTGCGGTGCACGACGTTGTCGCCCATCAGGGCGCTGATGGGGATGAAGCGGACATCCACCGTGCTGAGCTTGCGGGCGAAATCCTCGAACTCGCCGCGGATCCGGTCGTAGACGGCCTGGTCGTAGCCCACGGCGTCCATCTTGTTGATCGCCACCACGAGGTGGGGCACGCCGAGGAGCGAGGCGATGAAGGCGTGCCGCTTGGTCTGGGGGAGCACGCCGTGGCGGGCGTCGATCAGGACGATGGACAGGTTGGCCGTGGAGGCGCCGGTGGCCATGTTCCGGGTGTACTGCTCGTGGCCGGGGGTGTCGGCGATGATGAACTTCCGCTTGGGGGTCGAGAAGTAGCGGTAGGCCACGTCGATCGTGATGCCCTGCTCGCGCTCGGCCTTCAGGCCGTCCGTGAGCAGGGAGAAGTCCAGCGGTCCGGATTCGAAATGACGGTCCGAGGACGCCTTCTTGACCGAGGCGATGACATCCTCGTAGACGCTCTTCGAATCGTGCAGAAGCCGGCCGATCAGGGTGGACTTGCCGTCGTCGATGCTGCCCGCCGTGGAAAAGCGGAGCAGCTCCTTGTTCTCGTTTTCGCGCAGGAACGCCTCAATGGCCTCGTTGCTCATCTCAGAAATATCCTTCCCGCTTCTTCAGTTCCATCGAGCCGTCCTGGTCGTGATCGATCACGCGGGTGGCGCGCTCGGAGTTCCGGGCCACCATCATCTCCTCGATAATCTCCGGCACGGTCCGCGCGGCGGAGCGGATGGCGCCGGTGCAGGGGTAGCAGCCGAGGGTGCGGAAGCGGCTCAGGACCTTTTCCGGCTTCTCGCCCGGCTTCAGCGGGATGGGCCCGTCCAGGGGGATCAGCTGCTCGTCGCGCACGATCATGTCCCGCGGCTCGGAGAAATACATCGGCACCACGGGGATCGACTCGCGGTAGATATACTGCCAGACGTCGAGCTCGGTCCAGTTCGACAGGGGGAACACCCGGATCGTCTCGCCCTTGTTCACACGGGCGTTATACAGGTTCCACAGCTCGGGCCGCTGGTTCTTGGGATCCCACTGCCCGAATTCGTCGCGGAACGAGAACACCCGCTCCTTCGCGCGGGACTTCTCCTCCTCGCGCCGCGCGCCTCCGAAGGCGGCGTCGTACTTCCCGGCCCGGATCGCCTGGAGCAGCCCCTGCGTCTTGAGGATCGAGCAGCACTTGCGCGTGCCGAACTCGAAAGGGTTCATCGTGCCGGCCTGCTCGTGCTTGTAGACGATCAGGTTGGCCCCGATGTCCCGGATGAACGCGTCGCGGAACTCGTACATCTGCCGGAACTTGAAGCCCGTGTCCACATGCAGCAGGGGGAACGGGATCTTGCCCGGGAAAAAGGCCTTCTGCGCGAGCCTGACCATGACCGACGAGTCCTTGCCAACGGAGTAGAGCATCACGGGATGCTCGAACTCGGCCACCACCTCGCGCATGATCTGGATGCTCTCCGCCTCCAGCTGCTTCAAATGAGTCAACGTGTATCGCTTCATGCCTGCCTATCCTTGCCCAGAACGATTTCCATCACCTGCCTGACGGCGTCGTCAACCGACAGGACGGTCGTGTCCAGCGTCAACTCGGGACACAGTGGCGGCTCGTAGGGATCGCTAATCCCGGTAAAAGCCTTGATCTCCCCGCGCCGCGCGCGGGCGTAAAGCCCTTTCACATCCCGCCGCTCGCACTCCGCCAGCGGCGTGGAAACATGAACCTCGAAGAACCGGCGGGCACGGGAGCGGGCGAAATCGCGCGACTCGCGGTAAGGCGAAATGAAGGAGGCGATCACGAATACGCCATGGCGGTTCAGCAGCCCTGCCATGAAGCCCATCCGCTTCACGTGCTGCTGCCGGTCCTCCCGGCTGAATCCGGTCGGGAACACTTCCCGGACCGCGTCGCCGTCCAGCTTCTCGACGTCGCAGCCAAGCCGCTCCAATTCATCCGCCAGCCGGTCCCCGATCGTGCTCTTGCCGGAGCCCGACAGACCGGTCAGCCAGATGACCGCGGCCTTGTCCTCGTGTGCGTGACGCATGACGCTCTCCACCGTCCCTGCCGGACGCACCACGCGCGAAACGGGAGGGTCGCTTTAATCTGCCATTATCCTTATACCACCCTCGGAAAACAAGCATGGAATGAGGAAATAAGGCTTGTTTGCCACCCCCCTGACCGACTACATTTTCCCCTTATGAATGACGGTTATGCCCGTACCCTGGACTCCCGCTGGTCCCGCGAGCGCCTGCGCCAGGCCTTTTATCGCGCACTGCTTGGCTGCTCATTCTGGCCCGATCCAACGCCTTATTATATGACTATTTCCGATAAACCGGCTTTTGTCTGGTACCGGGTGGCCAAATGCGCCACGCGCACCATCTTCGCCCAGTTGGCCAAACACCAGGTCGCCTTCGTCAGCCCGAAACACATTTCTTTCCGCTACGCCCCGCTCCGCTACCGGGCCCATTTCAAGTTCGCCTTCGTCCGCAACCCCTGGGACCGCCTCGTCTCCTGCTGGCAAAACAAGGTCGTGGACAACCCCAACGCCCGCATGTTCGGCGACCGGCTCGGTAAACTCCAGTCATTCCCGGCCTTCGTGGACTTCCTGGCCGAACAGGACCTCGAAGCCGGCAACAAGCATTTCCGGCTCCAGTGCCGCCTGATCGACCTCAATCACGTCGATTTCGTGGGCCGGCTGGAGCGGTTCGACGACGACTTCCGCCAGGTCTGCGACCGCCTTTCGCTTCCCGGCGACCCCCGCAAGGTCAATGTCTCTGCCCGGCAGCGCGACTACCGCCCCTACTACACCGATGCGGCCGCCGAAAAGGCCGCCTCCCTCTACCGCCGCGACATCACCCTCTTCGGCTATTCCTTCGACCCTCCCGGCAAAACGGCCCCCGCCGCCACCGAAACGGCCATCCCATGAGCAAACCCCGCCTCCTCCTCCATATCGGCCATCCCAAGACCGGCACCACCAGCATCCAGACCTTCCTGCTGGCCAACCGGACCGCCCTGCGCCGCCATGGCGTGCTCTACCCCGAGACCGGCATCCACGATTCCGCCCACCGGCTCCTCTCCCCGGCCTTCTTCTCCGCGGCGGGCCTCGAAAACCGCGCCCCCGCCCACATGGCCTCCCTGCTGGCCGAGATCCAGGCCGCCGCCTGCCCCGTGATCGTCCTCAGCTTCGAGGGCTTCTGCGGCGACAACCCCGCCAGCTTCACCGCGCTGCGCGACCGGTTCGACGTCACCGTCATCTACTACGTGCGGCGGCAGGACCTCATCGCCGAATCCCGCTACGCCCAGCACGTGCGCAGCTTCCTGATGCAGGAGGTCCGCCCCGCCTCCGAAGCCGTCCACCGCAAAGGCTTCGCGCCCGACTACCTCCGCGTCCTGCGCCTCTACGAGGCCGTCTTCGGCCGCGGCCGCCTGATCGTCCGCGCGTTCGAGCGGAACGCGCTGGTCAACCGCGACCTGATCGACGACTTCCTGAGCGCGGCGGAGATCCCCCGGGCGCCGGAATACGTCCCCAGCACCTCCTCGAACGCCTCGCTCAAACGCCCCTACCTGGCCTTCAAACGCCACTGCAACCTGCTGCCCTACCTCGACGACGAGCAGAAACGGCTGAACAAGAACCTCAACGA
Source organism: Kiritimatiellia bacterium (assembly GCA_044346855.1). Classification (GTDB taxonomy): domain Bacteria; phylum Verrucomicrobiota; class Kiritimatiellia; order CAIKKV01; family CAIKKV01; genus CAIKKV01. Next base: position 3,994 of record JBIIYJ010000055.1, on the reverse strand, counting down.
CCTTTCCCAGGCCGACCCCGCCCCCTCGCTCGGCCACCTGCTCTCCCCGGTCGAGCGCCGGAACCTCTTCGAATCCCAGCAGGCCGACAACGCCGAAACGGCCCGGACCTACCTCGGCCGCGCCGACGGCGTCCTCTTCCACGACCCCCCGCCCCCGCCGGACGACCCCTGGGAGCCGCTGCGCCCCCTCGATCCGGACGCCCAGCGCGCGATCGTCGAAAAGCTCTCCCCCGAAAACCGCGACTGCCTCGAGTTCCTGCACCGCCCCGCCCGCCTCGCCCTGCCCGGCGACCCGCTCCTGCCCGACCTGCCCGACGGGAATCCGGCGGAGCTCGCTCGGCTGCTCGAGAAACGCCACGTCCGGCAGTGCCAGCGCCGCCTGGCCGTGCTGGAGCAGCTCGCCTCCCGCCTGGCCGGGGGCCCGGGCCGGTCATGACGCCGAGGCGGCTCTACATTCACATCGGTCACCCTAAAACGGGGACAACCAGCATCCAGAACTTCCTGCTGGAGCAGCGGGCCGCGCTGCGGAAGGAAGGCCTCCTGGTGCCCCGCGCCGGCGTGCTGGAGGGGGCCCACCACGGGCTTTCCCGGAACTGGTACGCCATCCGCTCCCGCCCCGACCGGTCCGACGCCGAAATCGCGGCCCTGCGGGAGGAGGTCGAGGCCGCCAACTGCCCGGCCGTGGCGCTCAGCAGCGAGGCGTTCATCCAGGAGCAGCCCGCCCGCCTGGCCGCCTTCCTCCCCGGCCCCTGCGAGGTGTTCATCCTCTATTACATCCGCCGCCAGGACCTCGTCGCGGAATCCGATTACGTCCAGCGCGTGCGCAGCTACACCAAGCTGGAGGCGAGCCCGCCCGAGGCCGTCCTGCCCCAGGTCGTCCCGCGCTACCTGCGCGTCCTCAACCGCTTCGGGGCGCATTTCGACCGGGCCCACCTCCTCGTCCGCCCGTTCGAAAAAGCCGCATTCACGGGCGGCTCGCTGATGGCGGATTTCATCACCCTGATCGGGGCCGACCCGGCCCGCCATCCCGCCGCCGACCGGCGGCGTAACACGGCTTTCAAGCGGAACTACCTGGAATTCAAGCGCCCCTGCAACCTGCTGCCCCTGCTGGACGAGGAAGTCAAGGCCCTCGGGGCCGAACTGGACCGGCTCTCCGAAAGCGACGCGTCCCCGCAGCCCCGCCACTGCCTGTCGCAGGCCGACCGGATCCGCCTCCTGGCCGATTTCGCCGGGGAGAACGAGGAGATCGCCCGGCGCTTCCTGGGCCGCCCCGACGGCGTGCTCTTCACCGAGCCGCCGCCCGAGCCGGACCCGGAATTCCGGCCCGTGGGCGACCTGCCGGCCGCCCTGCAGCATTCCATTTTTGAAAAACTTTCCCCTGCCCTGCGCGACAAGCTGGAATTCCTGGACCGCGGCATCCGCCTGCGCCTTCCCGGCAAGCCCTTCCTGCCCGAGATCCCGGCCGGCCCGGCGGAACTGGCCGGGCGGGCGGCGAACCGCGAACAGGCGAAACTGCGCCGCCGCCTCAACAGCCTGGAGCACAGCCTCGCGGAAGCCGCCGCCCGCCCGCCGCCCCGCCCCGGCCCGGTCGCCCGGGCCCGCCGCCTCGCGGGCCGCCTGCTGCGCCGGCTGGGCCTCCGCCGCTGACCCTATTTAAGGAACAATTTCGGGGCCGCGGCCGCCGGGACGACCGGCAGGGGGCCGGCCCCGTACAGCCGGTCCAGCCCGAACCGCGCCAGCACCGCCTCCGCGCGGCCGATCTGCTCCGCCGTCGCCTCCCCGCGCCAGCTCTCGACCGGGTCCTCGCCGCGCAAAACGGCGCTGAAGCTTTTCGAGAGGGCGGAGGGCCGGCTCAGCAGCCCGAGTACCCGGTCCGCGTGGTCGACCCCGATGTGCGAGAAAAGCGGCGGCAGCACCTCGGCGGGCTTGCGGCAGAGCTCCTCGTAAAACACCGGGAAAAGGCCGCCCCCGGCGAACTGCCGCAGCGGCACCAGGTTCATGACGCACCAGATCGCGACCTGCGCCTCGAACGGGTCGCGGATCCCCTCGAGCTCCCCGCGGAACGGCTCCAGGTAATCCTGCATCAGCTCCGGCTGGCCCAGGAAGAGCGGCGCGCCCAGCTTCCACTTGAGCTTGAGCTGGGAGAGCGCGGTCGGAATGGGGTGGCGCATCATGAACACGATTGGCATGTCGGGATAGGCGGCGCGGACCCAGCCGAGCGCCAGGTTCAGCCTGACGTCCTTGATCAGCCGGCGCCCCGCGATCCGGCGCGTGTTGAACTGATCAACCCAGGGGTTGCGGATCCGGCCCGCAAGAAGCGCCCGCGCAAGGTCGGGGCCGGGGCCTTCCGCGCCCGGCCGGAGATACTGCTGGGGCCGCCAGACCCCCTTCAGCTCGGGAACCCGGTCCGGGTAGAACGGCTCAAACATCGTCCGGAAGGAGTTGCGGTAGTTCAGGATGTCGCTCAGCCACGTCGTTCCGCTGCGGCCGCAGCCGGCCAGGAGCACCGTCCCGCGCGGATCGTGGAAATCCAGCCAGCACTGCGCCATGTCGCCCTCCCCTTCCGTCCTTTGCCAGAGAATACCCGCAGGCCCGGTGTTGTTCAAGCCGAACTCGCGTTGACTCCCCGGGCGGCAGCCTCTATAGTAGCCCTTTTGGGAGACGCATGCACATCGGCATCTTCAGTCGCATCCAACCCGGCAACTTCACCGCCCACCTCGATCCGGCCGACGCCGAAACCGCGCGCACCATCAAGGGACACCTCAACACGGCCCTTGTCAACCTGATCCCCGAACTGCTGGCCCGCGGTCACCGGATCACCGTCTTCAACTTCAACCAGTCCGTGACGGCGCCTCTCGTCCTGGCGGGCGAGCGGCTGACCCTGCGCCTGTTCCCTTCCCGCCACAAAAACAGCCACCCCGCCTTCAACGGCTATCGCCCCGAGCGGCGCGCTCTCGTCCAGGCCGCCCTGGAGGCCAGGCCCGACCTCCTGCACGCCCACTGGACCCACGACGGCCACGCGTCGGCAGCGCTGGACACGGGCCTCCCTGCCGTCGTGACCGAGCGCGGGATGCGCCTGGACAGCCTGGCATTCAGCGGCAAGTTCGGGCTGTCCACGCTGGGCGCGGCGCTGGCCGAACTGGCGCTCACCTGGAGCGTCTGCCGACGGACCCGGTTCATGTCGGCCGTCTCCCCGCAGACGGCGGACCACCTGCGCCGCGTGTTTTTTTACCGCAGGCCGATCGAGATCGTGCCCAACCCCTTTCCCTTCGAGGCCTGGCGCCCGCTCCTGCAGAAGCCGCGCCACGCCTATGACCGGGACCGCCCGGTGTTTGCCGACATCGCCCGGTGGGGCTCGCTGAAAAACACGGAGACGCTGCTGACCGCGTTCGGCCGGGTGCGCGCCGCCAAGCCGGGCGCGCGGCTGATCCTTTTCGGGAACGGCCTCGGCGCCGGCGGGCCGGCGGAGCAGTGGGCGCGGGCCCGCAACCTGGCGGAGGGCGTGCTCTTCCGCGGGCCGCTCCCCTATGCCGCCCTGATGGGCGAACTGGCGGGCGAGTGCGATTTCCTGGTCCACCTCTCCCGCCTGGAGACCTTCTGCAACACGGTCTGCGAGGCGCTGGCCTTCGACCGGCCCGTGATCGCCGGCCGCGTGGGCGGCATCGCCTGGGCGACCGAATCGCTTCCGGTATCCTTCGTGAAGAATGTCATGGATGTCCCGGAGGTGGCCGCCGCCATGCTCCGCCTGGCGGACACGCACGACCCCGCCCTCCCACGCAACTGGGTTTCCGTCCTTGAAAAACGCTACGCCCCCCGCATCATCGCCGACCAGACAGAGCGGTATTATGAGCGGGTGTTGATCGGTGATCGGTAATCCTAATCTTAATCTTAATCTCACTACTGTCCGGTTAAAAACCCGGTAAATACTGCTGTTTTTGTGAGTCAGGAGAGTCCAATGAAGGGTCATACTGAGAAAAGGGCCGTAAAAGCGGGG
>JBIIYJ010000054.1:0-21833 GCA_044346855.1 Kiritimatiellia bacterium | reverse complement strand
TAAAACTGATAATAAAATAGGTACAAGCGGGTTTTAGTCTTTACGGCAGACTAAAAGTGCAGTTCTATGTCAGTGCAAGATGAAGAGCGGACGAAAAAAATGGCTTTCCGCAACAGAAACTAGGTAATGGTTCTGCCTTGTCTTTGTTCTGGATCAACTTTGTTGAAGAGTGGCAGAATCATTTTTCATTTCGAACATCCCGCTTTGCGTGAGCCGCGCCAGCGGAGATACGCAAGGTGTGCCAGGTTCGGTTTGATTTCCATTTTGCGGGCCTGAAAGATTTCACCTCAAAGAACACAGAGGACTGTTGCATTGTGTGTTGCTTTTCTTGATCCGGATCTCTCTGTGTTCTCTGTGTTGATAAATCTTTTTACTTACCCAACGTCACAAATCACCGTTTCGAACCCGTCGCAGGTGAAGAATACGGTGCGTTTGTTGGTTTGGATGATCCTTCTTTCGCGTTCATTTTAACTGCTTCTTGAATATATTCTTCAATAAGTCTTTTGTTTGAAAGGAGTTGCCGGTATGAGTACCTTCTTTAACCGGATAGCAGTGATCACCGATTCACTGTTCACTGCGACTAAGGCGACTTGGGCGCCACGGGGGCTGTTCCAGTTTCAGAAAGCGGGCCGACCCACTCCCCGTTCCCCGCCTTGCCGAACCGGAGCCGGCCCGTCCCCGCCACCGGCGACCGGTCCCGCACGACGCGGCCGGTCCCCTCCTCGAACCGCCAGTAGCCGACCAGCCCGGTCTGCCGCTTGGCTGAGATAACCTTGCCCGCGATCGCAGCCAGTTCGGCCTCGCCCAGCGCGCGGGACCAGACGCGCAATTCGTCGATCGCCCCGGCAAAGGAGGGGTACGCGCTTCCCGCGTCGTGCTTCTCCGCCCCGATGACCAGGAACGGGTCGGACTTTGGAAATGCGGTGTTCCGCCCGACCCGGTACCGCAGGCTGCCGGTCGGGCCCGCCGCCTCGGCGTCGAGAACCCCGTCCACGTAAAGCCGCATCAGGCCCGACTTCTTCACGCGCGTGCAGGCGACGTGATGCCAGGCGCCGTCCCCCACGTCGGCGGACCCGACGAGGGTCTGCCCCCAGCTCCCGTTATGCGCCCCGAAGGCCAGGACGCATCCCCCGCCGGAGCGGCCGATCGAGACGCCGAAGTCCCCGTAATCGCCCGGGCCGTAGACATCCCGGTCGAGGATGACATTGCCCGTGATCCAGCCGTCGCCGTTGAGGCCCGGCGCGACGGTTCCGGCATTGTCCTGCCACTTCGCACGCATCCAGAATTCGAAGGTGAAATTCGCGCCCACGTTCAGGGGGGTTCCCGTGTCGACGGGAATCTTAATCCGGTCCATCTGCCCCGTTCCCGTCCCGTAAAACCGCACCGCGAACCGGGACGCCTGGCCGAAGAGAACACCTGGAAAGACAACAAGCGAACAAAGAACCAGTCCCCTCAAGGTTGCGATTGTCGTTCGTTTCATGAAAACTCCTCTCGCGGTCATCCCTCCCGCCTTCCCTGATCCCATCCCCACTAAACGCTTTTCCAGCTCCCCCCGTCAAGCCGATATCTCCCCTACTCTTAATTTTCGTGATCGTAGTCGTGATCGTGATCGTGATCGACCACGCGCGTGCATGGCGCCTCGATCACGATCACGACTACGATTACGAGAAACGACTACGAATAGCGACTAAGAGTAACGAACGTTCACCTTGACCCCCCTCCTCTCGCCGTCTATTGTTCTGCCATGGGCAAGACCGTCATCATCGTGGGAGCCGGCTTCGCGGGCCTCGCCGCCGCGCGCGCGCTGGGCCGCCTCGCCGCGCGGCAGCCGGACGTGACGGTCATCCTGTTCGACCGCCACGACTTCACCACCATGGTCCCCTCCCTGCCCGACCTCGCGGGCGGCCGCTTCGACAGCCGCCGCCTCACGGGCCCCCTCGCCTCGCTGGCGCCCCCCTCCGTCCGGTTCCGCCAGGAGGCGGTCGAAGCCCTCGACTTCCCCAACCGCCGGGTGATCACCGCCCGGGGCGAAACGCCCTACGACCAGCTCATCCTGGCCCCCGGCTCCGTCACTGACTTCCACGGCTTCGACCAGCATCTCGACAAGGTCCACGCGCTCGACTTTCTCGAGGACGCCACCCGCCTCTACCGCGAGTTCGCGGCCTACGTGAAGGAAAACGCCCGCCCGTCCCTGGTCATCGCCGGAGGCGGCTACACCGGCCTGGAGCTGGCCGCCAGCCTGCAGGATGCCGCAAGCGCACTCGGCAAGGCCGTGGACGTCACCGTCGTCGAGCACAAGCCCACCCTCCTTCCGCTCATGCCGCCCTGGGTCCGCGCCTACATGGCGGAGCAGGCCGCCCGCCGGGGGCTGACCCTCGTCACCGGCGCCACGGTCGCGGGGTTCGACGGCCGGACCGCCACGCTCTCGGACGGCCGCCGCCTGGAAAACGTTTTCCTCTGCTGGGCCACCGGCACCCGGTTCCCCATCGCCGACGTGCGCGGCAACCCCGCCCGGCTGCGCGACGGCCGCTTCGAGGTGGACGCCTGCCTGCGCCTGCCCGCGCACCCCGAGGTGTTCGCGGCCGGCGATGCCGCCGCCGTGCTCCACAAGGGCGCCGTCCTGCGCAAGGCGGTCAATTTCTCGCGGGACTCCGGCCGGGTCGCCGGGCTGAACGCCGCGCGCACCCTCCTCGGCCGCCCCCCCGTCCCGTACAGACCCGTCGACCTGGGCTGGGTCATCCCCTTCGGTGACGTTGGCGCGGGGCTTCTTTTTTCTAAAATAGGCACAAAAGGCCGCCTTCCCCTCGCGCTGCACTACCTGATGTGCGGCCTGCGCAACTACAGCGCCGGAAACCGCCTTTATTACTGGAAAACCGCACTGGCCGTGCCGTTCCGTTCCGCCCCGCCGCGGCCCGGCGCCGGCTGAGGGCATTCGAAGGCCAATATCAGGAAGCCCGCCCTGTCGGTCCCGCCCCGCTTTCTGCCATGATGAAGCCGGGCCAGCCCCGCCAAGGAGAATCATGAAACGAGTATCCGCTCCGGAAGCCGTCGAGCTATGCGAGGTCAACGCGCTCTTCATCCCCGAAAACGGCGCGTTTCCCAATCACCCCCGCTGGCCCCTCCTGATCTACCGCCAGGCGCTGCCGCTGGACTACCCGGACCCGGCCGCCGGAGTTGAGGCCCTTTTCAAGTCCAATGGCTGGCACGGCGCCTGGCGTGATGGCATCTATTCCTTCCACCATTTCCACAGCAACGCCCACGAGGTGCTGGGCTGCTGCCGCGGCTCCGCCTCCGTCCTTTTCGGCGGGCCCCACGGCTACCGGCTGAACCTCAGGGCGGGCGACGCCGTCCTCCTCCCCGCCGGCACGGCGCACAAACGGGTCGAGGCCAGCCGCGATTTCATGGTTGTCGGCGCCTACCCCGGCGACGCCGATTACGACATGTGCTACGGCAAGCCCGGCGAGAACGAGGCCGCCGCCCGCAACATCGCATCCGTCCCCCTCCCCGAAAGGGACCCCCTGTTCGGCAAAAAGGGCGGCCTCCGCAGCCTTTGGAAAGCCCACGCCTGATCGGCAGGATACCAGCACCGGATGACACACATTAGAGGGGATGGAACTACGAAACACGCGAAAGTCGCGAAAGTCCGGAAAAAGAGGAACAACGGATTATACGGATAACACAGATTATACTATGCGGTCTGTTGGCGCGCTTCGCGCCCCCTCTTAGATTTCTCTATATCCGTGAGATCGGTGTGATCCGTGGTAAGACTTCCCCTTTTCGCGCCTTCCGCGTGTTTCGTAGTTAAAATCACCCCGCCCGTATCATCTGGTTATCCAAAGCCGATGCCGCTACGTTGGCGCGCTTCGCGCCCCCTCTTAGATTTCTCTTATCCGTGAAATTGGTGTGATCCGTGGTAAGACTTCCTTTTTCGCGCCTTCCGCGTGTTTCGTAGTTAAAACCATCCCGGCCGCATCATCTGGTTATCCAAAGCCGATGCCGCTACGTTGGCGCGCTTCGCGCCCCCTCTTTGATTTCTCCGTGCAATCGGTGTGATCCGTGGTAAGACTTCCCCTTTTCGCGCCTTCCGCGTGTTTCGTAGTTAAAACCATCCCGGGGTGATCAGCCCGCCGGAGCATTATTTTACAAGATTTATCGCACCCCGGCCGTTCTTTCTGCTATAACACCGCTGTCCAACAGGAGGCTGCCATGAACGTGCCACTAACCTTGTCCGGCCTGCTTCTGGCCGCCGCTGCCCTCGCCGGCGAAAACGACTGGTTCGTCCCCCTCGGCCTCCCGCCCGTGGCCTCCCCCAAGCGAATCTCCGCCGGCGAAGCCTTCCCCCCCCTTCCCCTGCCCGCCACGCCCCTGCGCCGCTCCGAGCGCAAGCGCGAGCCCGCGCCGCCCAAACTGGCCGGCAAGGTGGTCTGGGGCGAAAGCGCCTCCTACACCTACCCGAATGGGCTCTCCGCGCCGGTCGCCGACTGGAACCTCTGCCCCGCGGACCTCCAGCAGCTGCTGCGCAAGGCCGGCGGCGTTCTGGCCCAGCCCTACTCGCTCGACACCGTCTCCCTGAACACCTTCGACCCCGACCCCGTGGCCATGCCCCTGCTCTTCTTCAGCGGCGCCCGCACCCTGCGCATCCCCGAGGCCCAGCTCGCCAAGCTCCACGACTACGTCCTCGCCGGCGGCACCCTCGTCTTCGACTCCGTCGCCGGGTCGCCCTACTTCACCGACTCCGTCCGCGCCGCCATGGCCAACGTGTTCCCCGATTCACCCTTCCGCGTCCTCCCCCCGGACCACCCCCTCTACCATATCGTCCACACGATCGACCGCGTCCGCTTCCCCCGCAACCGCACCTCCGACCAGCCCCGCCTCGAGGCCGTCTACATCGGCAGCCGCGCCGCGGTCATCCTCTCGCCCTTCGGCCTCGGCACCGGGTGGGACGACCACGACGTGCCCCTGCTCCAGCAGGCCGTCTTCTACGACGTCAAGTCCGCCCACCGCATCGGCGTCAACCTGATCGCCTACGTCATCGGCTACGCCGAGGCCGGCCGCGAGGAGGGCAAGCCCGAGCTGTTCGGCGCGCGCGACCAGCGCGACCCGACCGACGAGTTCGTCTTCGCCCAGATCCGCCACGACGGCGCCTGGAACGCCCACCCCGGCGCAGCAGCCGCCCTGCTCCGCCGCGTCCGCTCCGGCACCGCCGTCCGCGCCAGCCTCAAGCGCCTGCCTGTCGACCCCGGCAAGGACGACCTCAGCGGCACCCCGTTCCTGTTCCTCTCCGGTCTCGACGACTTCCGGTTCAGCGACGAGGCCGCCGCCGCCCTGCGCACCTTCCTCTCCGGCTCGGGCACCCTCGTCATCAACAACGGGCTGGGCCTGAAGACCTTCGACACCGCGGTCCGCCGCGAGCTCAAGCGAATCCTGCCCGAGGCGGCGTTCGAGCGCCTCCCGCCCGACCACCCCGTCTACCGCGCCGCCTTCACGGTCGACGCCGGCGCCGCGGCCGGAGCGGCCGGCGCGCCCCCCTCCCCCGGCCCCATCCTGGAAGGCATCGCGGTCAACGGCGACCTGCGGGTCATCTACAGCCCCGTCGACCTGGAGGCCGGCTGGCTCGGCTGCCCCTACCCCGCCGCCCGCACCCTCGAGCCCGGCGTCGCCATGCCCCTCGGCGTCAACCTCGTGCTCTACGCGATGACCCATTAGGAACCCCCGCACCCGCCAAGGATCCCAGCCTATGACCACCCCGACCGCCGCCGAACTCAGCTCCGACGCCCAGGCCGCCGTGGCCCGGCTCAAGGATGCCCGCCAGACGCTCCTGCGCGAGCTGGAAAAGGTCATCGTGGGCCAGAAGGAAGTGCTCGACCAGATGCTGGTCTCCCTCTTCGCCCGCAGCCACTGCCTCCTCGTCGGAGTGCCGGGCCTGGCCAAGACGCTCATGGTGCGCACGCTGGCCGACGCGCTCGACCTGCAGATGAAGCGCATCCAGTTCACCCCCGACCTGATGCCGGCCGACATCACGGGCACCGACATCCTCGAGGAGGACCACGAGACCCGCCTCCGCCGCTTCCGCTTCCACAAGGGGCCCCTGTTCACCAACCTGCTACTCGCGGACGAAATCAACCGCACCCCGCCCAAGACCCAGGCCGCCCTGCTCGAGGCCATGCAGGAGCGCCGCGTCACCGCCGCCGGCTCCACCTACGAGCTGCCCGAGCCGTTCATGGTGCTCGCCACGCAGAACCCCATCGAGCAGGAAGGCACCTATCCCCTGCCCGAGGCCCAGCTCGACCGCTTCATGTTCAGCATCCACGTCGACTACCCCGGGGCCGAGGAGGAAAAACGGATCCTGCTCGACACGACCCGAGACCTGGTCCGCGACGTCTCCCGCGTGCTCGACGCCGCCGCCATCCTCGACGTGCAGCGCCTCGTCCGCCAGGTTCCCGTCAGCGACCACGTGGCCGCCTACGCCGCCGCGCTCGTCCGCGCCACCCGCCCCGGCACGCCCGAGGCCCCGGACTTCGTCACCCGCTGGATCCGCTGGGGCGCCGGCCCGCGCGCCGGCCAGTTCCTGCTGCTCGCGGCCAAGGCGCACGTCCTGCTCGACGGCCGCTTCAGCGTCTCCTGCCGCGACGTCGCCCTCTACGCCCTGCCCGTCCTCCGCCACCGCCTCTTCTGCAATTTCGCCGCGGCCAGCGAGGGCGTGGGCCCCGACGTCATCATCCGCCGCCTCGTCGAGGCCGTGCCGGAACCGGCCTACACGTGAGCGGCCTTTCCCAGCGCCTGCCGCCCGACATGGCCGAACGCCTCAAGGGCTTCACCCTCAACGTGCGCCGTCCGGTCCAGGGGCCCCGGCAGGGCATGCACCGCTCGCCCGCCTACGGCGCCTCGGTCGAATTCGCCGAATACCGCGAATACGCGCCCGGCGATCCGCCCGGGCTCATCGACTGGGCCGTCTACGCCCGCAGCGACAAATACATGGTCCGCCGCTACCAGGAGGAGACCAACCTGCGCGCGTGGGTCATGCTGGACACCTCCGAAAGCCTCGCCTTCCGCCAGGCCGGCCGCCTGACCAAGCTCGACTACGCCGCCACCCTCGCCGCCGGCCTGCTGCTGGTGCTGGTGAACCAGGGCGACTCCGCCGGCCTCGCCACCTTCGACCGCGACCTGAAGACGGTCCTGCCCTGCACCGCATCACACGACGGGCTGGTCCGCCACCTCAAGGCGCTCGACGAGGTGAAGGCCGGGGGCAAGGGCGACATCGAGCGCTCCCTGCACGCGCTCGCGGACCGGCTCCAGTCGCGCAGCCTCGTCATCGTGATCTCCGACTTCCTCGAGCCGCCCGATGGAATCCTGCGCGGCCTCTGGCGGCTGCACCATGACCGTCACGCGGTCGTCGTTCTACACGTGCTCGACGGCGGCGAGCTGACGCTGGGGGCGGAGGGCGCGGCCGAGCTGCGCGAGCTGGAGACAGGGGCCCGCATGAGCCTCGAGACCGACTCGCTGCGCACCGCCTATGTGCGCGAGGTGCAGCGGTACCTGGAGGAGATGCGACTTGGCTGCGCCGCCTGCCTGGCGGAATACCATTTCGTGGACACCCGCCTTCCCGTCGAGGAGCACATCCTGAAACTGGCATGAGTCTACTGGCCGCCCATCCCCTCTTCCTCAGCCTGCTCCCCCTGGCGCTGGCGCCCATCCTATTCCACCTGTTCTTCCGCATCCGCCGCCGCGCCGTGGCCTTCTCCACCTTCATGTTCTTCCAGCGCATCCACCCGCGCCTGAGCGAGCGCCGCAAGGTACGCGACTGGCTCATCCTGCTCCTGCGCACCCTGGCCGTCGCCCTGCTGCTCCTCGCCCTCGCAGGACTCGTCCTGACCTCGGCCGGCCGGGGTGGGCGCACCGCCGCCGTGCTGGTGCTCGACAACTCCGCCTCCATGTCGCGCCGCGCCGCCTCGGGCGAAACCCTGCTCGAGGCCGCCCGGGCCGCCGCCGCCGCCGCCCTCGGCACCCTGGAGTCGGGCGATTCTGCCGCGCTGGTGACGACCGTGCGCGACCCGGCCGCGCCGGACGCCGGAACGCTGCAGCGGGACCGCGACCGCGTGGCCGCCGCCCTCCGCGCCGTGCCGCCCACGGAAGCGGCCGGCCGCCCGGCCGATGCCCTGCGCCGCGCACTCGAGCAGCTGGACGGCGCCTCGGGCAGCCGGCGCGAAATCCACGTCTTCACCGACCTGCAGGAAAGCGAGTGGAGCCGCCCCTCGCAAGCCGCCGCCCCCGCCGCCGGCCTCACGGTCCGCTTCCACCGCCTGCCCGCCGCCGCCGCGCCGGTCAACGTCTCCCTCCTGGGCGTGGACCGCCCCGCCATGCGGCTGCTGGCCTCGCGCCGCATCCCCCTGTCCGCCCGCCTGAAGGCGCGGGACCAGGCGGCCACCGTCCAGCTCAACTGGCTCGACCCCGCGGGCCGCCCCGGCGCGCTCGAGGTGCGGCTGGAGGCGGGGGAGGAAAAATCCGTCCCCTTCACCCTCGGCCCCCAGTCCCCCGGTCCGGCCGTCATCCCGGTCTGGCTCAGCGGGGACGACTTCGAGGCCGACAACCGGGCCTTCGTCCCCCTGGACGTGCGCCCCGCGCAAACCGTCCTGTTCGCGGGCAGCCGTCCCTCTTTTGGCTTCCTTCCCGCCGCGCTGGCGCCGGGCGGAAACGCCGCGCTCTCCGGCCTGGAGCCCGTCTTTGCCGACCCCGCCGCCCTGGCCGCGGAGCTGGAGCGGCTCCACCCGCTGCTCACGGTCGCCACGTGGGACCGCCTGCCCCCCGCCGGCCCCGCCTCGGACGCGCTGCGCCGCCATGTCGCCGACGGCGGCAGCCTGCTCGTGCTGCCGGAAGCAACCCCCGGCCGCGAGGCCGCCTCCGTGCCGGACTGGATCGGCGCGCGCCCCGGCAACCGCGAAACGCCGGCCGAACCGCTGCGCCTGATCCCGCTTGAAAAGGAGTCGCCGTTCTTCGATTCGCTGCGCGAGCCGGACGGTCAGATCCGGCTGCGCCAGGTCCGGGTCTCGCAGTTCAGGCCGATCGACGGGGGCCCCCGCGCCCTCGCCCTGCTGGGGCTCGAGGACGGCCGCGCCCTGCTGACCCGGGAAACCAATGGTGCAGGCCGGATCTACGCCTGCGGCCTGGCCATGAACGGGGCCTGGAGCTCGCTTCCCCTCAAGCCGGCCTTCCTGGCCCTGGTCCAGCAGCTCGCGCTCGAAGGCTCCGCCGGAGCCGATGCGATCCCCTCCCTCGCCGCCGGCACGCCTCTCCCCGCTCCGCCCGCCGGTCCTGTCCGCCTCCGCCTGGAAGCGGCGCCGGCCGTCGACTGGCAGGGCGACTCCGCCCGCCTCCCCGTCCCCGCGCGCTGCGGGGTCTGGTCGCTCGGCTCCGTCCGCTACGCCGTCTCCGCCGACCCGGACGAGGGCCGGTTCGTCACCCTGGCCGGCAGCGCCGTGCCGGCCGCCCTCGGGCTGCCCCACACGGTTGAAACGGCGGACACGGCCGCGGGCGCGGCGGACCGCATCCGCCGAACCCGCCAGGGCTCCCGGCTCTTCCACCCCTTCCTGATCGCCTGCCTCATCGCCCTGCTGGCGGAGACGCTGCTGGCCAACCCCCGGCTGGGAGGGCCCTGAGCATGCTGGTCTGGCCCTCCACGCTCCACCCCGTCGCCTACGCGGCCCTGGCCCTCGCCGCCGCGGGCGGGGGAATCCTCCTCTGGCGCCGGCTGCGCGAGCGGTTTTCGGCCCCGCAGGCCGCCGCCCTCCTGGCGCCCAAGCTCGTCGCCTTCGCCTGCCTCCTGCTGGCCCTGGCCGAGCCGGTCTGGCGGAAGGAAACCACGCCCGACTCCGGCGCGCGCGTGCTCGTGGCGGTGGACGCCTCGGCCTCGATGGCCGTGGCCGACGGCGCCGAAACCCGCTTCGCCCGCGCCCTGGCCCTGGAGGGCGCCCTGCGCGCCGCGCTGCCCCCGGGCTGCCGGGTGGAGACGCGGTCGTTCGACACCGCGCTGCACCCCGGCGTCCCCGCGGAGCCGACACCTAATTCAGGTACAGACCTCGCGGGCTGCCTGCGGGCGCTGGCCGGGGAGAACGATCCGCCCGCGGCCGTGGTCCTGCTGACGGACGGCGGGGACGAGTCGGTGGACGGCGCGGCGCTGCCGGGCGCTCCCCTGTTCATCGCCGGGTTCGGGGCCGCCTCGGCCAAGCCCGACCTCGGCATCGAGGAGGCGCGGGCGCCCGCCGAGGCGGAGGCGGAGGTGAATTTCGACCTGACCGTGGACCTGCGCGCGCTGGGCTCCGCGCCGGGCCTGGCCGCCGTGCCCGTCATCCTGGCGGAGGAGACGGCGGACGGGCGGCGCAAGCTGGCGGAAAAAACCGCCGACCTCTCCCGCGGCCGCGCGCGGGTGGTCTTTCCAGTCAAGGCCGCCGCCCAGGGCGTCATGCGCCTGCTGGTCATGACCCCGGTGCTGCCGGGCGAGCGCTCGCCCCTCAACAACAGCCGGCCGGTGACCGTCACGATCCGCCGGCGCGCCCTGCACGTGCTGTTCTTCACCCGCGAGCTGGGGCTGGACTTCAAGCTCCTGCGCCAGGAGCTCGGCCGCGACCCGGGGCTGACCCTGACCGCTCTCTACCGCACCCTGGGCGAGCGCTTCACGCTGCAGGGCGAGCGCCTCCCGGGCGATGAGGACCTGGAGGCCGGCTTCCCCGACAATCCCCGCACCCTGGCCCTCTACTCGTGCATCATCCTGGGCGCCTTCCCGGCGGCGGACTGGCCTCCCGCCGGCCTGGCGGCGCTGGCCGCCTACGTGGAGAGCGGCGGCTCCGTGCTGTTCCTGGGAGGGGAACAGGCGTTCGGCGCGGGGGGCTACGCGGACACGCCGGCCGCCCCGCTGCTGCCGTGGGAGGCGCGGGCCGACGAGCCGCCCCTCCAGTCCGGCCGCTTCCCCGTGTCGATCCCTCGCGAGGCGGCCGCCCACCCGGTGGTGGCGGGCCTGGAGTCGCGGCTCGCGCGGGAGCGGGACGTGAGCGTGGAAAGCCTTAACCGCCCCGGCCCGGCGCGCCCCGCGGCCGAGACGCTGCTGACGGCCGATGCAGCAGGCACGCCGGTTCCGCTGCTGACCGTGCAGACCTTCGGCAAGGGGCGCACGGGCGGCCTGGCCTCCAACACGCTCTGGAAATGGGCGCGCCGCTCCCAGCCGCTGGGCGAGGCGTACGGCCTGCTCCTGCGCCAGTGGGTGCGGTGGGCCGCGGGGGAGTCGGACGGGGGCCGCTACCTCGCCGTGCGCTGGGACCGCGACCGGTACCGCCCCGGGGAGGAGGCCTCGGCGGCCGTCACGCTGGCGGGCAAGGAAACGGAGGGCGCGACCCTGACCGCGGCCGTGGCCGGGCCCGACGGAAGCACCCTCGCGCTGCCCGTGGAGCCGCAGGCCGGCGTGCGGGACGCCTACCGCGTCCGCGTGCCGTTCCAGGGGCGCGGGACGTATACGGTCACGCTGTCCGCCGCGCGCAACGGCGTGGTCCTGGAATCGGTCGCGAAGAGCTGGCCGGTCTCGCCGTTGGTTCCGGAGGGCGCGCGGCTGGGTCCGGACGAAGCCTGGCTGGAGCGGCTGGCGGTCCGGGGCGGCGGGGCGTATGCCCCCGAGGAGAACGCGAAAGCACTCATCGCGCGAATCCGCCAGGCCGCGGCCGGCCGCACCATCACGGTCGAACTCCCGGTCGCCCAATCCGGCCCCTGGCTGGCACTCCTCTTTTTCTGCGCCCTCGCCGTCGAGTGGGTTTTACGCAGGCGGCTGAATTTGATTTGAAAGGGGAGGAAGAAGAAGGGAGAGAGGGTTCGGGGTTCAGGGTTCAGGTCAGAGTCAGGGTTCGGGGTTCGGGTCAGAAAGGAGCGAAACGATGCAGGCGTATAGAAAATTGGAAGATTTGATCGTCTACCAAAAACTCTGTCAGCTGCACATCGAAATAAGCGCCCTTACACACCGCTGGCCGTCCGAAGAACGGTTCGAACTGGGATCACAGGCTCGCCGTTCATCGAACAGTTCGCCGGCTCAACTTGCCGAGAAATATGACGATCGTCATGTTCGCAATAAAATAGAAGGCGTGAACCGGAGTCGCGGCGAAGCCGCCGAGACGCTGCACCACCTTTTTATGGCACACATGAAAGGATATGAGACCCAAACTTGCTATGAGTCTTTCAAAAGTCGTTATCAGGAATGCATCCGGATGTTAAACGGAATGGAAAGAACCCTGGAGAAACAATTGCCGGAATCCGACCGGCGATGGTCCGTCGCAGAAGGCAATGAAAGCTATGCGGTACCCGGCTTCCCCGAACCCTATCTGAACCCTGAACCCCGAACCCTGAACCCTCCATGAATCCTCCACGCCCTTTTTCAACCTATCTGCGTATGCGCCCATCATGGATTGGCGCGAACCTCCTCGTCTTACTCTTCCTCTTCTCCGTGCTTCCGTGTCTCAGTGGTGAGTCTTCATCTGGCCGGCCTGGAACGCTCTCATTTTCCGATGGCACTTCTTTTGATGGCGCCATCAGCTTGACGCCGAGCTACACGCTCACGCTGCACGACGGCAAGAATCCGCACAGCATTCCGCTGGAATCCGTGCGGGAGATCCGCTTCGCCCCGGAAAAGGAGGAGCGGGTCAAAGCCTGGCGCTTCAAGGAGGCGGGACAGGCCCTCAAGGAGGAATGGGGCGAGCCCTACCCCGTCCGCCACCTCGCGGCCACGGTCCTGCTGCGCGAGGGCGAGACGTGGACCGGGCACCTGCACACCCTCCCGCTCTACGTCACCGCCACCGGCGCAACCCGCCGCTTCGTCATCCAGGCCAAGCAGCGCGGCGCGCCGGGCGAGACCCTCGAGTCGCTCGTCTACCCCCTTTCCGTCAGGTTCGACGACGACCCCGCCGCCTCGAACCGGATGGCCCGCCTGACCCTCCGGCCCGACCCGGGCGAGGGCGCCGCGATCTGCGCCCTCACCCAGGGCACGCTCGTCCGGCTGCCGGGCCGGCGCCCCGCCGCGGGCCAGCCGTTCCGGATCGGGGCGCCGCTCGGCGCGCCGCTGTTCGTGGCCATTCAAAAGGGGGACACATTGACCGTTGCCTGGACCAACCAGGCGGAGCCGGACATCGTCGCGGCAGCCACCCAGGCCGTAGCCATCGCCCGGGACTTCTTCGACTCCCGTACGGTTCTAGGCGTTCGCCGGGACGGGGAGCAGGTGTATGCCCTGGTCATGCTGACCCGCGCCGGCCACACCACGCTGGAGGCCAGGGCGTCGCAGCCGTGGCGGCTGGAAGTGTGGCGCTTCAAGATGGAGCCCGAGTCGCGCAAGGTCATGCTGGCCGCCCGCAACTGGTTCTTCCGCGGAATCACGGAGCCGGGCGCCCCACTCAAATCCGTTCTGGTGGATGGAACCATCCAGGCGGAAGTGTTGCCCCCTTGATGGCGCCGATGCTGGAGGGACGGGTGCCACCCCGTCCTCATGCGGCAGCAATGACAAAGTTACCCCGCCAGGAATTCTTCCGGCGTTTTGGCGGGAACGGCCGACCCTTTGAAATCACGGACGTTCCGGGTCACAATCCACTCGCATCCATTCGCTTCCGCCAGGGACGCGACCACCGCATCCTCGAAATCGGCCCACTGGTAAGCGCGGGCGCGAAGCAAATCCGCATGACCGGCCGCCGCTATCTTAAATCCCGCCAGCAGCCAGTCCAACACGTCGCCCTCCTTCCTGGCCCCGGCATAGCGCCGGACAACGTACGCCACCGTCGTCACGGCATGAGCCGGGATAAAGCCGATGAGATCCTTCCGGATGGCCCGGGCGCAGACTTCCGCCGAGGCGGCAAAATGCGGCTCCCGTTTCTGGATCACGTCGAGGATCACATTCAAGTCGATCATGACTTTCATGAATGCTTCCGTATGACGTGAGCCCGGTATTCCTCTTTCGCCTCTGCGGCCAGCGGAACGATTCCCGCGACGGAATCGACTTCCTTCGGAATCCCGCCCTCTTCCCCTTGCGAAAGCCGGTCCAGGTAACGATGGATCAGCCCGGTCAGCGTCAAACCATGCTTCCGCGCATATCGCTTGGCAAAAGCCAACTCCTCATCCGAAAGGCGGATGGTCATCTTGGATGTTTTCATGAACCCCCTTCCATCAATGTACGGCTATTTTATATCATTTGTACGGCATTTGCCAAGCGGATTGCGATTAAGACCGCCGCGCGACGGAGTCGCGATAAAAAAAACGCTAAGGGTAACCGCAATCGTGAGCCTGAGAGCCGCTTCGGCGACAGGGCGCTCCGACCTTGCTCAGGTTGATATATCTGGAACTCAAGAAATCAGGAATGTCTTGTTCGTTTCCTCCTTTCCTGATTTCCTGATTTCCAGATTTGTCATGGTCCCATCGCTGACGAAGACGCACAAAGGTTCCTGGGATCCGGGTGGCAGGCGCGCCGCGCGCCCCCTCTTTTCTTTCTCTTATCCGTGGGCTCGGTGTTATCCGTGGTCATTCTTCCCCTTTTCGCGCCTTTCGCGTGTTTCGTAGTTGCCTCGCTTCAGAAACTCCTTGCCGTTCATCCCCCTTCTGGATTATCTTTCCGTCACCCGTTCGATCCCGCGCAACACATCGGGACATTTCACCATGATCAAGGAACGGGCATTGCTCTGCCTCCGGCAGGCGTTGGGACGGAATGACGCGGATTTCCGCGAAGGACAATGGGAAAGCATCGAAGCCGTCCTGAAGCGTCAGCGGCTTCTGGTGGTCGAGCGCACGGGCTGGGGAAAGAGCATGGTCTACTTCCTCGCCACGCGCCTGCTGCGCGATGAAGGCGCCGGCCCCACGCTCCTGGTTTCACCCCTGCTCTCCCTGATGCGCAACCAGCTGGAGGCCGCGGCCCGGCTGGGCATCCGGGCGGAAACAATCAACAGCGCCAACGAGGACCACTGGCCCGCCATCACCCGGAAAATCCGCGAGGACGCCCTGGACGTGCTGGTCATCTCGCCCGAACGGCTGGGCAACCCCGGCTTCCGCGAATCCGTCATGCCCGCCATCCAGAACCGCGTCGGGCTCTTCGTTGTTGACGAAGCCCACTGCATCTCGGACTGGGGCCACGACTTCCGGCCCGATTACCGCCGCATCGTGCGGGTGCTCCAGGACCTGCCGGCCGCCACGCCCGTGCTCGCCACCACGGCCACGGCCAACAACCGGGTGGTGGCCGACATCCTGTCGCAATTCGGCAAGGATATCCACCTCATCCGGGGCCCCCTGATCCGGGAAAGCCTCAAGCTCCAGACGATCCCCCTTCGCTCGCCGTCGGCCCGGATGGCCTGGCTGGCGAAGACCATTCCGACCCTTCCGGGGAGCGGCATCGTCTACACCCTCACGCAGCGCGACGCCGAATGCCTGGCCGGCTGGCTGGCGCTGAACGGAATCCCGGCCAAGCCTTACCATTCCGGTCTGGGCGACAACGATCACGGGGTCCCGCTTCGGGTTGAGCTGGAGCAGAAGTTGCTGAAGAACGAGATCAAGGCGCTGGTGGCCACGGTCGCCCTTGGGATGGGCTTTGACAAGCCGGATCTCGGCTTCGTCATCCACTACCAGCATCCGGCCTCGGTGGTGCACTATTACCAGCAGGTCGGGCGCGCGGGCCGGTCCCTGGATTCGGCCTACGGCATCCTCATGGACGGGGAGGAGGATGACTCCATCGCGGACTTCTTCATCAACAACGCCTTCCCGCCCCAGAACCACGTGGCCTGCGTGCTCCAGGAGCTGAAACGCATCAACGGCGGCCTCTCGGTGCGCGAGCTGGAAAGCCGGGTGGGCCTGAAACGATCGCAGATCGACAAAACGCTCCGCTTCCTTTCCGTTGAAGCCGTGTCGCCCGTCGTCAAGGCGGGCGTCAAGTGGATCGCCACCGCCGCGGCCGGCGCCTACCGCATGAATACCGCCTACGTACAGGCCATCACCGCCATCCGGCGGCGGGAGCAGGCGCAGATGCGGGCCTACCTCTCCCATGCCGGCTGCCTGATGGAATTCCTGGCGCGCGCCCTGGACGATCCGCACGCCCGCGCGTGCGGCAAATGCGCCCGGTGCCGGGCCGCCCCGCTCCTTGATCCGGGCTATAGCCCCATCCTCGCGAACAAAGCGCAGCAATTCCTGGACAGGGAGCAGCCGTCCCCCGAACCGGCAGCGCAACCCGGCTGACCGAACGGCCGGATTGCAATTAGTCGGGACTTTGCCCGTCTGGTGCGAAGCCAATTTGGAGTGCGGCGGCTTGACGCCGCTTTGGCTGGCAGCGACTGGACGCCACATCAAACGGCTGGGCACCGCGACAAGCCAAGTTCAGGCAGGCCTATTCGACAAGCGCATGGCAGCCCCATCGCAGAAAGCGGCGTCAAGCCGCCGCACTCCAAATTGACGGCCTGTCGACTCCGACGCTGCAATGCGCACCTCCACCACCCGCCCCCCCTCAAATCCATTGGCATGGACAACAAATTGGCCTAAGATGCGTTTAATAGATAGACACGTGTCAGCCCTGCCGGAACGACGTTTCGCCGAGGAGTTCCATGCCTCTTCCCATCTGGAAGCTTATCGAGCACGCCCGGAGCCGCCTGATCCTGGGCGACCTTCTCCGGGGCGCGGCCTCGTCGGCGCGCCTTCTCCTCCTGGTCGGGCTGGCCCTCTGCGCGGCCGACAACCTTGTCCGCCTCCCCGCCGGGCTCCGCCTGGCCGCCCTGGCCTCCCTGCTCGGCGCCGGCGCCGCCCTGGTCCGGGCGCGGATCCGCCTTCCCGTTGTCCTCCGGCGCCGCCCGGAAGCCGTGGCGGTGGAACTGGAACGCCGCTTCGGCGTGGACCAGAACCGCCTCATCAACGCCTGGCAGTTCGAGGGGCGCGACCTGGCCCCGGCGGAAAAGCCGTTCGCCGGCGAAGTGAACCTCGAAGCCTCGGCCGCCCTGCTCGCCATCCCGCCCGCCGAACTGCTGGGCGCCCGCCCGCTCCGCCGCGAAGGGCTCCTGCTGGCCGGCGCCCTCCTGCTGGCGGCCGTCTACGGGTTCGCCGCCCCCCGCTATGCATGGAACGCCCTGCAGCGCCTGCTGCTCCCGCTGGCCGACATCCCGCCCGCGGGCCGCGTACTCTTCACGCTGCGGCCCGACGGCCCGGTCACCCTCGACGAGGGCGAGGCCCTGTCGGTCGTCGTCCTGGCGCAGACGCCGGACGGCCTCCCCCTGGCCGAGCCGCCCGTCATCCGCTTCCGCGAGCGCGCCTCCGCCGTGCCGCCCCAGGAAGCCGGCGCCGGCGCCGCCCTGCTGCCCCTCGCCGGCAATCCCTTCGGCTGGTCCTACACGTTCCCAAAATCGGAACGATCGTTCGCTTTCCGCGTCTTTGCCGCCGACACCTGCACCCGCTCGGTCGCCGTCACGGTCCGCCCCGCCCCGCGCCTGGCCGCCTCCGCCTTCAAGGTGGAGCCGCCCGCGTATACCGGGCTGGGAGCCGCCACCCGGCCCGGCCCGCCCGCCGCGCTCTCGGTCCTGCCCGGCTCCCGCGTCACCGCCGCCGTCCGATCCGAGCCGCCGGCCCGCCTGGCGTGGACCGAGCCGGGCGTCCGCCGGCCCTTCGCGGAGGGCGCGGATGGCCAGGAAGCGGCCTGGGTCGTCACCAACGCCGGCGCCTATGCCATCGTCGCCGAGCGGGACGGGCCGGGGCCGGAGCGCCTGCTGGCCCAGGGCCGGCTGACCCTGGAGGAAGACCAGCCGCCGATGGTCGATTTCGACACCCCCGACCGCAACCGGTTCGTCAACCCCGGGGCTTCGCTCGAGCTGCCCGTGAAGGCGCAGGACGATTACGGCCTCCGGTCGATCGGCGTGCGCGCCCGGCGGATGGAGGGGAAAAACGGGGAAACCGGCCTCCTCCTGCGGGTCTGGCATTTCATGGGGCCCCCGGGCCCGCGCAAGCCGGCGCCCGCGTTGTTCGCCCTGACCCTGGACCCCGCCACCTTCCCGCCCGGCTCGGTCTGGGCCCTGGAAGCGGAAGCCGCCGACTTCGCGCCCGCCGGCCAGCCGGGCAAGTCGGCCCCCGTGCTGGTCCGCATCCGGGAGGCCCGCGACGTCGGGACGGAGGAGGGCCATCCGCTCGCCAAGGCCCTCGCGCTGCTGCGGGAGACGGTCGCCGCCCAGGAAAAGGCCAACATGGCGGCGGAGAACCTGCGGCTCAACCTGCAGGACGCCCAGAAGAAGAAAACCCTTGAAACGCAGAGTGTGGCGCTGCGGGACCTGCAGGCCGCGGCCCAGGCGGCGGGCCGGAAAGCCCTCGAGGCCTTTGTCCAGGCGAAGGAGGAAGGGGCCTCCCTCGCAAGCCGCCTGGAGCCCCTCGTCAACGGCGAGATGGAAAACGTGCGCGACGGACTGGGCCGGCTAGGCAAGTCAACCGGTCCGCTCGAGCCGCGCCTCGCCCTTCTTCGCGACCGGCAGGACGCCATCCTGGCCGCCCTGCTGGCCCTGCTGGGCCGGGGGGCGGAGCAGCCTGCCGCCCCGAAGCCGGGCGCGCAGGACAAGGAGGAAATCCCGCTCCTGGAGGCGCGCCGGACCGCCGAGGAACTGCGCGAGGACCTGAAGGACTTCATCGATGAGCAGAAGAAGATCATCGAGAAATCCAAGTCGCTCCTCGACAAGGCGCCGGCTGACCTGACCGCCGAGGAGGAGAAGATCCTCGGCGAGCTCGCGCGCGAGGAGGCCAAGTGGGCGACCTATTTCGAGGAGAAGCTCACGGATTTCAGCAAGCTCCCGCTCCAGGATTTTGCCGACGGTGCCATGGCGTCGGAGTTCAACGAGACCTTCATGGAAATGAAGAAGGCGGCCAAGGCGCTTTACGAGAAAAAGGTCGAGCTGGCCGTGCCGCACGAGCAGTCGGGCCTGGAGAACGCCGAGGAGCTTGTCCAGAACCTGGAGAAGTGGCTGTCCGACAAGCCCGACAACCTCAAGTGGCTGATGGAGGAGCCGCTGGCTCAGGCCGACATCGCCATGGCCGACCTGCCGGCCGAGCTGGAGGACATCGTGGGCGAGCTGCTGGACAAGGAAGAGGAGATGACCGAGGAGGTGGAGGACGTGACCAGCTCCTGGCTGGATTCGGTGGACAAGGGCGCGGGCTGGGACGCCATGGACGGCCCCATCTCCAGCATGAGCGCCAAGGGCGTCACGGGCAACCTGCTGCCGAACCAGATGGAGATCGGCGGCCGCGCGGGCGAAGGCCGGTCCGGACGGAGCAGCGGGCAGATGGTGGAGGAGACGGCCCAGGGCAAGGGCGGCCGGGAGACGCCGACGCGGCTCTCGCCGAGCCCCTTTGAAACCGGCAGCGTGGAGGATTCCTCGAAGGAAAGCCCCGGCGGGGCGACGGGCGGCGGCAAGCTCGCCGGCTTCGCGGGGGAAGGCTTGCGCGGCCCCGTGCCCGCCCCCCTGCAGCAGCAGATGGCGCGGCTGGCCGGGCAGCAGGCGGCCATCCGGCAGGCGGCCGAAGCGCTGGCCCTGCGGCTGCGGGCCTGGAACATGCCGGGGGCCGACCTCGAGACCGCGGTCGGGCATATGCGCGAGCTCGAGGAGGCCGCCGCGAAAGGCTACGGCCCGGGCGTGAAACAGGCCTACACCCAGGCGCTCGAAACGCTCGACGCCGCCCGGCGCACAGCCGGCGGGCCGGGCGCGCTCCGGCGGGAGCAGTCGCCCCTGGCCGAACGGCTGCGCCAGGAAATCACCAGCGGCCTGCAGGACGGCATCCCGCCCGGTTACGAGGAGATGGCGGGCGCCTACTTCCGCGAACTGGCGGAGGAGAAGCCATGACGAAGGCCGCCTCCCTCCTGCTGAGCCTGTTCCTTTTTTCAACGGATGGGCGGGCTTTCGCCCAGGACGCCGATCCGGTTTCCCTGCTCCCCAACGGGGGCTTCGACCAGGCCAATCCCACCAACGCGGCGATCCCCCTGGGCTGGGACCGGCTGGACGGGCTCGGCGTGACATGGGAGGCCGGCGAAGCGGGCGACCGGTTCATCCGCATGAACACGGCGGTGTCCGAAAAGGACTACGTGGAAAGCTGCCGGGCGAACGGCCTGGACAAGTGGGTTTTCCCGAACGCCGGCGGGGGCCCCATCGCCGGCACCTACGGCCTTTCCTATTATTCCGATTCCATTCCGGTTTCGACGGGCCAGGCCTACCGGCTGACCTTCCGCTTCCGCGGCGGTGGCAAGGTATGGGTGCGCGGCTACGGCCAGTTGCGGAATGAGGAACGGCGGCTGTACGACACCGTCGTCAACTGCCGGGGCACGGAAAAGGGTTGGAACACGCTCTCGCAGTGCTTCCATCCCACGAAGCACACCCCCGGCGTCCGGACGATCCGGATCATGCTGTATGCCTACTGGCCACCGGGGCTTTACGATTTCGACGAGGTCGCCCTCACTCCGGTCAGCGAGGCGGAATGGCAGGCCTGCCACCGGGAGAATGAGTGACGAGCAGCCGCTGCTTGACCAGCTTGCGGATCATCTGCACGTCTAGCGTGTGGCCGGCCTTGTAGGAATAGATTTCCCCGCAGAACCGCCCGGCATCGATCAGCGCCACCGCCGCCAGAAGGTCCAGCGCCATGCGGTGCCACACGGCCTCGAGCGATTTGCCGTTGTGCAGCATCTTGGGCTCGTTGACATATTTCTTGTCGCCGGCAATCAATATGTTTTCCGGGGTGTAGCCCAGGTTCCGGGTGTCGGCGAAAAGCTGCCCCACGGTCTTCGTGTAGAACATCTGGGCCTGCGAGCAGTTCGTCCGCGCCTGCGCGGCGTGGCGGAAAAGGTCCGGATTCAGGGCGAGCCGCAACCGCTGCCGGCCAATGGCGTTCGGGAAGTCGACCGCGCAGTCGATCTTGAGCGAAGGCCGCGCGGCCGTGCAGGGCTTGAAGGTGAGAAAGCTGCCGTTGGGGCCGGCCATGGTGACCGGCTCCGAGACGGTCACATAGACCGGCGGCTGGTCCTGGCGCACGAGGCCGCCGCGCTCCAGGGCCTCCACGAGGTCCAGGCTGCCGCGGTCGAACAGGGGCGGGTCGCCGGAATCCATGCTGATCATCAGGTTGTCGATGCCCAGCCCCGTCTTGAGCGCCACGATATGCTCGACCATGCGCATGTAGTTGCGGGGCGAGCCGCTGCAGAGAACGATGTTGCGCAGGGTGGTCCAGACGGTGTGGACGGACACCTTGATGGGCAGGAAATCGGGCAGGTCGGTCCGGTCGAACCACCAGCCCTCGCCTGCCGGCGCAGGGGCGAACGTCAGGGTGCGGCGGGCCCGGCGGAAAAAGGTGCCCGGGCCGGTGACCGACGTTTCCCGGGCCAGGGTGGTCTGCGCCGTCGCATCGCCGGGCAGGTCGCCGTCGGCAGACTCGAAGTCCACGGGCTGGTCCATGAAAGCGTCGTAGGCGCGGAGAACCTCGTCGGGCTGGCCGTGCAGGATGCGTCCGAGTTGGGCGGAGATCATGACAAGTCCTCAGGGGGTTTAGCGGCGCATCCTAGCACGAGCCGTTTCCCGAAAGCAAACAGCGAATCCGGAGTGGACGGAGTGGACGCGGGTGGACAGAGTGGACGGGGACGAGGGTCTTCGCTATTAGCTATCAGCTATTAGCTATTCTTCTCGCGCGCAAGGCGGCCGTTGCGGCGATCAAGGATGCCAGGATGAAGCCGGCGGTGAGGACGGTTTTGCCCGTGCGGCCGGCGTAGGCGCGCGCCTGTTCCCAGTCCGACCCGCCGCCCCCGAACGCGCCGAGGAGGGCGTTGGCGTTGCCGTAGAGGCCAG
>JBIIYJ010000002.1:0-66960 GCA_044346855.1 Kiritimatiellia bacterium | reverse complement strand
GGAGAGGCTCAAGACGGACATCCTCTTCCACTTCGGCGGCCTCGACCTCAACCCGCTTCCCGCTCAATGAAAAATCCCCCCACAAACCCGGAAGCGCCATAAAATTACCGCTGGAGAACCACCCTCCCGCATATAATGTCCCTAAATTGTCTATTGTTATAGCTTTTACAACGCTATTACCTGAAAAACCCAAAGAAAACCATTCGCTTCCGTTCCATTTGGCAATTCGATTGGCACTAATTCCTCCTGCACTGACAAAGTCACCCCCGGCATATAGGTTTTCCGAGCTGTCAATGGCAAGGGTGTAGACTTTTGAATTCATTCCTGAGCCGAGTGCGCTCCAGGCAACCCCATCCCATTTTGCAATGTAATTGCAGAGGGTTCCTCCTGCATTGGTAAAATTGCCCCCGGCGTAAAGATTATTAAAACCATCCATTGACAACGCCAAAACTGTATTGTTAACGCCTGAACCAAGTGCGCTCCAAGCCGTTCCGTCCCATTTAGCTATGCGATTAGCTAGAGTTCCTCTAAAGCTGGTAAATGCCCCTCCTGCGTAGAGGTTGCCCGCTGCGTCTTGCACCAACGCCAAAACCTCGCCATTCATGCCGATGCAGGGCACGTTCCAGGAATTCCCGTTCCAGCTGGCAAAGCCACTAGCAGGAATTCCTCCGGCTCTCGTAAAACTTCCTCCTACGTAAAGATTGTCCCACTCATCTACCGCCAGTGCGTAGGCTACTGCGGGGCTGATTCCGGAACCGAGGGCGCTCCACTCTGTTCCATTCCATCGTGCAATGGCAGCGGCGGCATGTCCACCTGCGTTAGTGAAGGACCCTAATGCATAAAGATTGCTTGAACCAAAAAGTACTAGATCGCCTACTACATTGTTCATTCCTGACCCCAAGGCACTCCACGTATTTCCATCCCATTTGGCGACGCGATTGGCAGTGCTGCCACCAGCCAAGGTAAATTCTCCACCCGCATACAAGAGCCCGGCCCTGTTTGACACCAACGCACGCACGTTACCGTTCAATCCAGTTCCGAGTGCGCTCCAAGCGCTCCCGTTCCACTTCGCTACGAAATTCGCGCTTAGTCCCCCAGCGTTGGTGAAAAAACCTCCCGCATAGAGTGTTGAGCCGTCAATCGCAAGCGTTGTTACCGTTGTGTTCATTCCGGTGCCAAGAGGGCTCCAGCTATAACCATTCCACTTCGCAATGCGGCTTACCGCAATTCCTCCTGAATTGGTGAAGACGCCCCCAGCGTAAATGTTACCCGAATTATCGAACGCTAGAGCATAAACGATATTATTCATCCCTGAACCCAACGCACTCCAGTCGCTTCCATTCCATTTGGCTATGCAGTTAGCATTAATGCCACCAGCCGCAGAAAAGCTCCCTCCTGCGTAAAGATTACCGGCATCGTCAAAGGCCAGTGCATAAACGACACTGTTCAACCCTGAACCAACTGCGCTCCAGGTTCTTCCGTTCCACTTGGCAATGTAGTTTGCAGTAATATCGCCAATGTGATTGAACTCTCCCCCAGCATAAATTTCTCCTGAAATCCGATCGACGGCAATAGCGAAAATAATATCATCCGCCCCTAGAAGCCCCCCCATACTCATCCAGTTCGCATCGCTGAAAGTCGGATCGATCCGGATCGGATAAAGAGCATCCGTATCTTCAACCATAATCAACAATCGAGTTTCATCGTTCTTGAAAATCCGAGCCGTCAGTTCCTTGCCCGCCGAATCCGCCGCCTTCAATTTTCCATAAGTAAGCCGACGGCCCGTTTCCTTCAGCACAAGCGTAACCCCTTCGCCTGCGGCTTCAACCTTGGCTCCTGCGATCAACAAGTCCACCCGCAACGGCCCCACGCCGGCCGGCTTTTCGAGGACAACGAAATCCTGCCGCAAGCCATCCAGGCTGGCCGAGTATTCCTCGATCAAGCCCGGCCGCGTCCAACGGACCACGGGATCCGCAATGGAAACGGGTCCGCGATCTGGCAAATAGGCGAGTGGATCCTGTCGCCCCAGTCCGACTGCCTTCACCGAAAAGCGCGCCACCTGCTGACTCTCCACGGTTGAATTTAGCCAGAGTCCTTCCGGTGTCGCTTCTCCTTCCAACCGCTGGGAAAGGCAGCTTAGCAAAGCGCCATCGCCTTTGGCAGACACGGAAAGCCCGTCGCCTGTGTATTGCATGCCCGCCACGGCTCCTATGTCCGTTATCGGAATGCCAGGTTTTTGACTGGGTTCAGCCACCGCTTGGGCCAGATTTGACAACAAGACTGAGGCAACAACAACGAGACCGATAGCTTTTGGTCTATTCATGGCCTCACCCCCTTGTCTTCTCGTTGGGGCAATTGTCCCAAAATGTAATGGCATTTTCCCGAACTGATTTAATACATGCAATCTTATTATGAACCAATTTTGTAGGGGTGAAGTCAGTCACCGTGCTGCCGAAGCGAAGCTCGGCTCAACTTGTTCGTCAAGCTCAGCCGGCTCGCGATACCCGGCACGACCAGAGCCAAGCTTCGGAACTGCCGAAGGGCGGCAGCCAATGACATGCATTTCCCAACAGGCAAAACGAGTTGGTGACTGGCACGCCCACCGGGACCCAAGTGGAACGAAATCCGGGAGTGGCTGGTGTCCGCCGCCAGGCTCAAGGAGATCATCCAGGCAGCCTGACCGAGGACACAATGGCAATACAGGTATATGATCACGATCAACCCGGCCGTCGTGCGAGAAGGCCTGCTTGACGAACCCGGGCTGGGCCTGTGGCCCGTGGACGAGGCCGCCGGAAGCCTGGCGTCGTACGGCCCGTTTCCGCACCTGCGGGTGCTGCCCCCGGGAGCCGGCGGCGATGCCCACTTCTTCCCGCGGGCCTCCATGATTCGGGACGGCACCATTGTGGCGGGCCGAGGGATCAACCATATCATTCTTCTCGTCCGGTTGAGTTCGGGGTAAATATGGGGTAAAATATGATCTTGCAGAGGCGGACCATTCTTACGATATTAATAAATCGATTTACAACTTTGACCCCGGGGAGCAGCAGCCGATGAATGCGCATGGAATGGAACACGGGGTCGTGTATCGGAATGACGGGGAGTTCTGCGCCTGGCCGTTCAACGGGGGTTTCTGGCAGTTTGCGGACGGGGAACTGGCCGTCAGTTTCATGCGCGCCCCCTGCACGTATGCCACGCCCGGGAGTGTGGGGCATAATGCCATAGACCAGAATATGTGCCAGCAGATCATCATCCGCTCCTTCGATGGCGGGGCGACTTGGCCGGTCGAAACAGTCGAAACGGTTTTCCAAAGGGCCGTGTTGGATGACCAGGTGGCCGCCACCTCTTGGGTTCCGGGGCTTCCCGCGCTGAATAACCGCAATCCGTCCGCCGACGGCTTCTGCCTCGTCGCCGGCTACGGCATCCCGCCCGAGAGCCTGCGCGACCGGCTTTACGTGCTGGTCTCCACGGACCGCGGTCACACGTGGGCGCCGATGGTCCGGGTGCCGCCGTGCGGCTTCTTCGCGCTGTATGGCCGGCCAAGCGCGATCGTGCGGCCCGACGGCATGCTGCTCCTGTTCGCGCACGGCAGCCGGCTGAACGTGCCCGCCGGCGAGACCGCCGGCTTCACGCCCGCCGAGAAGGAGGCCATTCCGCTGGTGTTCGGCAGTCGCAACGGCGGTTATACGTGGGGCCTGATCGGCGAGATCACGCCGAGCCCGACCCAGCCCATGGCCATCATGCCGTATCCGATCCTGCTGCGGGACGGCCGCATCCTGGCCGCCGTGCGCCGGCAATACGGCGCGGCCTACAACGCGCATACGCAGGTCTACGAGTCGGACGACGGCGGCCGGTCGTGGCGGTTCCTCTCACGGCCGAACGACTGGGGCGCGCCGGCCAACCTGGTGGAATTGCCGGATGGCCGGCTCGTGTGCGTGTACGGGTACCGCCAGCCGCCCTACGGCGTGCGCGCGACCGTGAGCCGGGACGGCGGCCGCACGTGGGGCGATGAGATCGTGCTGCGCGACGACGGCGGAAGCTGGGACCTGGGCTACCCCCGCACCATGCTGCGGCCGGACGGGAAGCTGGTCACGGTCTATTACTTCAACGGCAAGTCCGATTCCATCCAGCAGGATGGCGGCGTGCGCCACATCGCATTCACGATCTGGTCCGTTTAATAGAATCCGGCGAACGGGCGGGACGGGGCCGTTGCGCGCGGCCGCAGCGGAGGAATTCTTCGAGCCGCATTGGAAAGGGGGGCTTCGCCCCCCGTTCGGCGAGGCGGAGACGAAATGAGATCGCGCGGCGGTTTGACCGGAATCGGAGTTTATTATAAAACAAACTTCATTTCCTGTTTCTCCGATGCCGTGCGATGGGGTAAGATAAAACAGGTTGAGTGATGGGCTGTTGAAACAAAGCGGGAGGGCTGTATGCCCCGGTTTCGAGCAAGTTTTGTGTGGGCCATGTCGCTTTTTGTTCTAACGACCCTGTTGCCCCTGGCGGGGACAGCGCAAAACGTCTTCTGGAAAACAACCGTCAAGTCGGGTTCCTATTCCGACACGAACAACTGGACCGGCGGGGTGGTGCCGAGTCCTTCTGCAACAGCCTACTTCGGCACCGGGACGAATTCCTACAACGTCACCCTGGACGTCAGCACGAACGCCGGGGGCATTCGGGTGGACGATGGCGCCTATGTCACCCTGACCATTGCGGCAGGGCAGACCTACACGCTGGGCTCAGGGGGCGTGTACCTGAGGGGCTCGGCGTTGTACCATCCCGCCAACCCGGTACCGGGCAAGCCCGGTTCGGTGCTGCATGTGGTGGGGGGGACCTTCACCAACAGCGGGGGGGCTCTCATTGGGGACGCCGCATCCAAGTACGGCACGCTGGTTCTGGACGGAGGCATTGGATTTTTCCAGAGTTTAACCGTATCGTCAGCGGGTGCCTATGGACATCTCCGTGTGATCAACAAGTCCACGCTCGTGAGCCAGGCCGCCGATATTCGTCATGAGGGACTGATCCTGCTAGAGGGCGCTTCGACGTGGAGTCAGATCGCCAACAATTCATACATGGGCTCCCAGGGCGGTCACGATGCGAGCCTGGTGATCACGAACGGAAGCTCCTATAAGATCGTGGGAGGCGGCATGTACATCGGGGGCGATATCGTCAACGGCACGGGCCGGGTTTATGTGGCGGGTTCCGGGTCTTCGTACAGCGGCCGGGTAGCGGTAAGCGAATACGCTCTTTACTCCAAAGGCGTGGGGTTCTTCACGGTCGGGGATGGCGCCGTCGTGTACGGCGACAAGTTCAATGCTGAAAGAGTGAATAACAAAGGATTGTTCACGGAAACTTTGAAATGGGATCTCGAGCTTCAGACGGTGCGGGAGGGGTATGACCGAAAGACGGGCTGGTTCCAGCCGCGCATCGGCATCATGCCGGGGGGGCGGGCGGTCCTGACGCTGACGCGGAACCAGCTGTGGGGGAGTGACATTTTTTCGGCGGTCAACGTCATGTATTCGGGCGACCTGGGGCGGACGTGGAGCGACCCGGAGCCGCAGCCGCGGCTGGACCGGCACACGCTGCCCGACGGGTTCGACATCTGCCCGTGCGACATGACGCCGGCCTGGCACGCCGCCTCCGGCCGCCTGCTGGCCACGGGCCACACCGCCATCTATTCGCCCGGCCCCAAGGGGCATGTGGCGGTGGACAACCTGCACCGGCGGGAGCTGTGCTACGCCGCCTATGATCCCAAAAAGGGGACATGGTCGGAGTGGAAGATCCTGGAGTATCCCGATCCGGACGCCTTTTTCTGGGCCGGCGCGGGGTGCACGCAGCGCGTGGACCTGCCGAACGGCGAGAGCCTGATCCCGGTGTCGGTGATGTCGAAGGCGGCGGTGGGGTCGAATTTCTGGAAGGCCTGCTTCGCGACCACGGTGCTGCGGGTGTCGTTCGACGGCGAGACGATGCGCTATCTTGGCCACGGGGACTTCCTGTCCGTGCCGGAGCCGCGGGGGCTGTACGAGTCGTCCCTGACCCTGTTCAAGGGCCGCTATTACCTGACCATGCGCAACGACCAGCGGGGTTATGTGGCGGTGGGGGATGACGGGCTGCACTTCGGCAAGCCGGTGGCGTGGGCGTTTGACGACGGGGCGGAGCTGGGCAGCTACAACACCCAGCAGCACTGGGTGACGCACAGCGACGGGCTGTTCCTGAGCTATACGCGGCGGGGGGCGGACAACGACGAGATCGTGCGGCACCGGGCCCCGCTGTTCCTGGCGCAGGTGGATCCGGAGCGGCTGTGCGTGGTCCGGTCGACGGAGCGGGTGGTGGTGCCGAAGCTAGGCGCCCAGCTGGGCAATTTCGGGACGGTCAACGCCTCGGTGGACGAGAGCTGGATCGTCACGTCCGAGTGCATGCAGGGGGATGCCAAGAATACCCTCAATCTGGAGCTGACCGAGCGGCGCGGCGGCAACAACCGGATTTACATAGCCCGGATCAAGTGGGGCAAGGCGAACTTGAATTTCCAGGTGAAATAAGTTCAAAAGCCGGCGAACCCTCCGGGTGAGCCGCATGCGCCAGGCTTGCGCATGAGGACTCGCGGGAGATCGTCCCTCCGGATGCATTTCGCCTTTTCTACGGAGATACTATGCAGGGCCATGATCAGCCACTATAGTTGTTGTGACTGAAACACCAACCTGGAGGCTGAGCCATGACCCTGCAAGAGAAGACTGTATTCGTGCGATGGAACTGAGCAACAAGAAATGGAAGCTGGTGTTTGGCGACGGGAGCCGGGAGCGGGAGCGGACGATCCTCGCCCGCAATGAGGCGCAATTGATTCATGAGTTGGCCGTTGCGAAAGAGAAGCTGGGACTGCCCCCCAATGCGAAGGCGCTGTTTGGGTATGAGGCGGGGCGGGATGGGTTCTGGATCTCGCGGATGCTCCAGAATCACGGCTGCGATTGTCACGTGATGGACCCGGCCAGCATTGAAGTGCCCCGTCGGGCCCGACAGCGGAAAACCGATCGGTTGGATGCGCGGAAGTTATTACAGCTGTTGTTGCGCAAGGTGCTGTGGGGGCAAGCGGATGCCTATGCGGTCGTGCGCGTGCCCAGCGAAACGCAGGAGGCCGAGACGCGTCGGCATCGTGTACGGCAACGGCTGGTGAAGGAGCGCACGGGGCACTACGCCCGGATCAAATCGCTCTGCATTCTTCATGGCGTGGTGATCGGAAATCCCGCCAGAACAAGAATGGACCAGGTGCGCGACTGGGAAGGCAAGCCCTTGCCGGCGCTCTTGGTCAACGAGTTGAATCGGGAGCAAGAGCGCTTGGTTCTTGTGGAAGAGCAAATGAAGGAGGTGGAGACGCAACAGGCCGCAGCCCTGGGAAAACCGGTGACCGCGGCCGCCGCGAAGGCGGCAAAGTTGTGCCGGTTAAAGGCGGTTGGCGTCCAAAGCGGATGGATCCTGAGCCATGAATGTTTTGGCTGGCGCGTGTTCGGCAATCGCAAGCAACTCGGGTCGTTTGCCGGTCTGACGGGGACGCCCTACGATAGCGGCGATACGCTTCGCGAGCAGGGGATCAGCAAGGCCGGCAGCGTGCGTGTACGTGCCACCATGATCGAGTTGGCCTGGGGCTGGGTCCGGTGGCAACCGAAAAGCGCGTTAACGAACTGGTTCTTGGATCGTTTCGTCCGGGACGGCACCAGCCGATCCAAACGCAAGGGAATCGTCGCGTTGGCCAGGAAGCTGCTCATCGCGCTATGGAAGTTCGTGGAGCAGGACCTGGTGCCTGAAGGCGCCATCTTGAAGGCTTAACCAAGCCCGGACAACATACAACTAAACGGAAAGAAACTTTGAAGTGCTGCGAAGGGTGTTCAGGAGAACGGCTTGGCCCCGGGTGCTAATCACACCGTTTTCGGAGATGGTTCTTCCTGTTTATTCCGGCTGTCGGCGTCTGTCGCATGCAGCATCTTGTTCTCGGCCTGGCCGATACGGATAGAAGGTTGCCCGCTCCGAACACGGGGCGGTGATCGACAAAGCCGGTCCATCCTTGAGCGGACTTCGAAGAAGGAGAAGAGGAAAGAGGCGTTTCCGTGGTTGACAGCGGTTCCTCTTAGAAGGGCCGAGCTCCCGCGACGCCGTCTTCCTGATCTCCGCCCGTCCTGTCCACAAGGGCTATGCCGTCCACCAGTCATGCGCATGCGGCGTCGCGGAGCTCCGCCCTCCGGAAGAGAAGGCAGCGTCGCGCAGAATCGCGCCTCTATCGCAAGGATTGCTTTCTTGCCAACCCGCACCTTCCCCGCGCCTGTTATAACTCGCAGATGCGCCCGCTGTTGCCCGTTGTGGCGGGTCCGGCTTGACCTTGGCCCGCTTCTTCTCTACCTTCCGGAAGCAGGTTCACGGAATGAAGGGGCACGTACATGCAACGTCATCATAACGTCCTGACAGCCGATTCGATTCGCCTCAACGGCGATCATCCGGCTTTGCAGTTCGCGGCGACCGAACTCCAACGTTATCGGGCCCGGCTCTTCCCTGCGGACTCCAGCAGCCAAGGCCGGCCGGGAGGATCGATCGCTTTCCACCTGGGCCTCTTCGATGAGGCGGACGTACAGGCCGATCTTCTCAAGAACGGCTTTGACCGTGAGGCGATCAGGCGCGCGGGGCCGGAAGCGGGCGTGACCCTGATCGGGGACGGGCGCGTGGGCCTGTATGGCGCCCGACCGCGCGCGGTCCTATACGCGGTCTACGACTTTCTGCGGGACGCGTGCGGCATCGAATTCGCCATTTCCGCCGCGGGGATCGAGTCCTTTCCGGTCAACCCGGAACGCGACCTGCCCGGCTTGCGGAGACTGTCGCAGCCGGCCTTTCCGGTCCGGGGCTTCGGCCTTCATGGCGCGACCGGGGATGACCCCAAGGGGCTGGCCCGGCTGATCGATTGGGCGGCCAAGCTCAAGTTCAACCGCATTCAGATCGATGTCCGGGCGTGGGAGCTCGCGGGCAAGGAGCTGGGCCCGCTCATGGAGGAGCGCGACCTGGATCTGGACCTGGGCATCCACAGCCTGAACTATTTCGTGCCTGCCGAAGCGCATGCGGAACAGCATCCGGACTGGTATGCCTCCGTCGCCAACCGGTTCGGCCGGCAGCTCCGCTTCTCCAACCTGGCGAGCGTGCCGGTGGTGGTGGAAAACGTGAAGCGGCTGCTGGAGCGGTTCCCGTCCGTGAAATGCCTCGGCCTGTGGCCGCTGGACGGGACCGGCTTCGACCCCGACGAGATCGCCGCCGGCGACATGGGCGGCCTGGTGCTCCGCTACGTCAACGCCGTGACGGAGAAGATTGCGGCTGCTCGGGCGGACCTGGTCATCGATCATCTGGCCTACATCGGCTATGCGGCCCCCCCGAAAGAGACGCGGCCCCATCCGCAGGTCATGACCAGCGTGTGCCACTACTGGGATCAGTCTTTCACGCAGCCGATCTGCGATGCCTGGTATGGTCGCGGCCGCTGGGCTTCCGAAGAGGCAAAGGAAAAGGCCCGGCGCGGTTTCCATCCCATGCGCACGCATGCCGAGTGCTGCCGGGATCTTGCGGGGTGGGTGCGGCTCGGGCCGGCGGTGGTGTTCACCTATTACGTGGACCACAATCTCAGCGGGCAGAATGTGTTCGACACGCCTCGCGTCATACAGGCCGATCTGCGTTATTACAAGGCGCTGGGCTTGCAGGGCAGCGTGACCTGCTATTGCATGGATCCGCAATTCCCCTGGTTCTTCCGCGACCTGCACGCTCTGGCCGCCTGCCTGTGGGATCCCGAGGTCGATTGGGCAGGGCGGGATGCCTCTTTACTGACGGCGCTGTTCGGGTCCGCCGGACCCGCCATGCGGACATTTTATACGAGCTTGGATGCTCTGCACAATCAACCGCTTTTCAACGGATTCAGGCTGGCGGATCTTATAAGGGGAATTCCGTCAACCTACCAGCTTTCGGGGTACAATCCCGATCTGCATGAGGCGGTGCTGCGGCAGGTGGCTGAGCGGATGGGCGGCGTGCTGGCGCTGCTCGACTCCGCCCTGGCGGCGGCGGATTGCCAGGAAATGCGGGAGCGCGTGGCGGGGATCCGGGTCAATCTGGTCATGCAGAAGGCTTTCGCCCTGTTTGGCTGCCATGTCCTGGCGGCCTTCGGCTGCCGCGATTTGGCGGTTTCAGCGGCTGCAGGGGAAAAGGCCGCGCTGGAAGCGCGCGCGCTTGAGTTGCACGATCGCGCACTTGGCCTTTTCAACGAGTGGGTGGCCGACTTCGAACGAAGCGCGCCGGACTGGGCGAATCTGGCCGGCAAAATCAAGGCCTACCGGGTGGCCCTTGAGAAGGACTTCCGGGCCATCCGGTCTTAAACGTCCTCGCGCCGAACCAGCACGGTCGTGCGGATTGTGCGGAAGGAGTAGTGGTTGTCGGTGGGAAAGTTGTCGCTGGTCCAGCCGGTGGAAACGCTACCCCCGGAAACGCGGACGCGCCGCGAGGGGGGGATTTCAAACACCGCGCAGCTCATGCCGGCGAGGGGGTTCTCGCTGTAGTGCGATTTGGCATGCCAGGGATTCTCGCGCGTGCTGGGGTAGAGCTCCTTGATCGCCTCGGGCATCGCCTCGTAGCCCAGGCCGGGGGGCGGGCCGATTTTGGGGTCAACGGCCGATTTCGCCATCAGCGCATCCACGCGCAGGTGCATGCCCCACAAGTTCTCCGCGCGGAAGCGCACCGGCAGGGCAGAGGGGGATTCCCAGTCGTTCCGCCATTCGGGGACGGGCTCGCATTCCAACTGGACATAGCCCGGCGGCGTGCAGGCGCTGCCGATGACGGCGACCCGGATAACGGGATCGGGCTCCTCGATGACGAGGTGGTCCGCCTCATGGGCGACCGGGTCTCGCAGGCCGGGCTGCGGGACGGCGTTGATGACGCCCAGTTCCACGCCATGCCCCTCGCGGCCGGGCGTGAACCAGCGGACCACGCGGATGTTCGCGTATTTAAACGGCATTTCGTAGTCGTAGGTTTCCGTCAGCAGGCGGGTCTTTTTCTGGGGCGCGACGTGGGGGTAGTGGTAGATATCGCTGACGGGCGTGTTCGGCGGATGGGGCTCGGTAGGCATGGCAATGAGTTCCTTTTCCTGGCGGGATCGTTCAAGGTTTAAGGCGGTCCGGAACGAACCATTTTTCGGGGGACACGGACATGATGGGGCAGTTGCTCGCCGCCGCGTAAGTGGAATGCAACACCACCCAAACCCCTTCGGGGCCGATCTCCGCGTGCAGGAGCGAGCCGCTTTTCGAGGCGGTGAGCGTCTCCATGCCGTCGCGGCTGATGATGACAGACAAGTTGGCGCCGTGCGACCCGATGGCCAGGGGCTCCCGCTGCTCGCCTCGTGAGCGGACGAAGTAGGTCGTGGCGGCGTGTTGCCACCACCAGCCGGGCTTGCCTTTCTCGTTGTTGGGCAGGTACACTTCGGGTAGCGCGGTCAGCGGCGCCGTGAGCCGGTCTTTCGGTTCTCGCCGGGGCACGGTGATCGTATAGTCGCCGGTCAGTCCGTCCGGGGGAACGCGGATGGTCCACGGCTTGTGGACGCCGGCGGGAACGACGGCTGACAGCGCCGTCCGGCCGTCCGGCCGGGTCACGGTGACGACGAGGCCGCCTTCGCCGACCGTGCCGTCCAGGTTGATTTCGAACTCCTGGTCGCGCTCTTTCTTCACGATGGCCTGCCGGGAGACCAGGGGTTGCGGCAATTTGAGCGCGCCGGGCGAAAGGTCCCCGCCAGACCGGACCACCGCATACAGGACACGGGGGAGGTAGACGAGGGCATCGGCGGCGCTAAACATGCTGGGGCCGGGATCCTGGGCCCGGAACCGGCGGGCGGCGGGACGCCTTGTGCTTAGTCCGGCCGTTGACCAGGCATCCACATAGGCTCTTGTGCTCGGGTCGATGATCCACGCGAGGGCGAAAATGCCTGGCCTGGGGCCGTACCAGAGGCCGCGGGGATCGAGCGGTTTTCCGTTTGTTTGGCGGAAGTCGGCCACCCCCTCCAGAATCTGTTTTTTCGCCTGTTCGCTTCCGTAGTGCAGCACCATGTTCTGGCTGGGGAGTCCCCACGTATTCATCCGGCCCAGGTAGAGGCCGATCATATTCGGCAGGTACCCCAGGATGGCGGGGGCGTGGGTGAGTTGGTAAAGGTCGAGGAGTTCGCCAAGGCTGTTGTTGGCGTCGCGGCCTGCGCCTGCGGAGCGATTGGCCAGCGCAAACTGTGGATTGGCGCGGTCGGTCAGGAGCGTATGCTGCCACTCGTCCACCACCACCTCGCGCAGGCGGAGATCACCGGTCAGGTAATAGGCCAGCAGCATGCCGTTGTAGCACGTGAGATGCCCGAGGACGGCATGGTCGCCGCCCCACGGGACGAAGCCGTTAGTGTGGCGGGTGGAGCCCACGAGCCGCCCCTGGGCCCACATTTCGCGATGCGGATACGCGGGATTGTCGTAATGGATCGTCTGCGCATCGGTGAGCATGCGGATGTTGGCCTGGCCGATGGTCAGGTAGCCCGGGTCGCCGGAGCGCGCGTAGAGCATCCATGGCACGTAGGCCTCGTAATGATGGGTGCCGTTGTAGAGCCGGTATAAATCCCACTTTCCCGGCGCCTTGAGCGGGCCGTTGTGCCAGGCGCGGTAGATCCACATCCCGTAATCGCCCGTGCCGTTTTGCGTCTCCCACGCGGCCTTGCCGAGGTTCTCGATCACCTCCTCCGCGCCCGGCATCCGCTCCGGATCATACGGCTGGATCCAGCCCAGCGCCAGGCTGTCGCAGAGCCAGCGCGTGTCGGGCAGCATGTGCGGGGCGGCCTGGAAACAGGCCGCGGTGTCCCGCGCCCCGGCGGCCTCCTGCCGGGGCGCGAACTGGATCAGCAGGTCACTGGTCTGGGCCGCGCCCATGGCGCTGGCATGCACGCCTGCGAGCGTCTGCCCCGCGCCGCTGTAGATGCCCGCACGGAACTCGTTGCGGATGTCGCAGACCGCCCAGTAGTATTTCCACGGTTCGGCCATGTTCAGTTCCGGCCCCTGGTGCGCGAACCAGAGCTTGTGGATCTGGTCCTCTGCCAGTTCGTCGATCTCCGGGTGCAGGCGTCCATGCGCCGGCCAAACGTGGATTGTTAGCGTGTCCGGCCGGACCTCGAACTCCTTCGGGAAGCGCTGCCACGTGTCCCGGTGCCCGATCCCCACCAGCCCGCCTTCCGTTTCGGCGAACACCCAGCCCGCGCTGTGTTTGCCGGTTGCCACGGTTCGGCCGGCGTCATCTTCGACCGCAAAGGCATGAGGCAGGTGCTGGACGAGGCGGACTCCCCCCGGCGGCACAGGTGTGCTCACGGGCCCGGTTGACTCCACACCGAACGTCGCCCCGGTGCAGGATGTGACCGGCAGGCTGAGCCCCACATCCTTCAGCCGCACCGACAACGAGTCGAACGTCAGGATCCAGGTGGTCAGGACGCGGACATAAGGCTTTCCGGCATACGCCTCGATCCGGGTTACGTGCCGGCAAAGCCGGTCGGTCGGCAGTTTCCAATCAAGGGTCCGGCCGGCTGTTCCGTCCTTCACATACCAACCCTCGGCCCGGATGACCGTCCGCAGCGGGCCCCGCTCCTCCACCGAAAGCCGGACGTTCGTATCGTTGGCGGCGCGGTAGATCGCGCCCTCGTGATCGACCAGGTAGAGGCCCGAGCCCGGCCGGTCGGGGAGCGCTTGCTCCCCCTGGAGGCGGACCTGGTCGAGCAGGTTGAAGCCTGCGCGCCGCACCCGGAACTGGAGCGGCCCCGTGTCGACCCGGAGGCCGTCGGGCGTTTCCGTGACGGACACGCCAGCCTGGGCCGAGACCGGCTGGACGTTCGGTCCGAACTCGAGCCTGTAGCGCGTATCCGAACGGGCCGGCCACCAGGCCGGGGCCGGGCCAGCCTGGAAATCCACACCCAGCCAGCGGATGCTGGCGGAGTCGTCCAGCCCCCAACGGGAGCGGACGGCGAACTGGGCGGGGACAGGCGTGCCTTCGGAGTCGACCACGCGGAGACGGTCCGTCGTCCAGAGTGCGCCCTTCGGGAAGGGCACGCCGGCGGAAACGGGGAAGGTGCCAGCTTTCAAAGGTACGCCACGCGGCAGGTTCAGGGGGATTTGGCCGGCTTGCGGCGGCCTGGCGGCTTCCACCAGGCGGAAGAAGGCTGAAGCCCGCGCCAGCGTTTTTCCGCCCTGCTGCAATTCGGCCGACACGTCATAGCGGCCGGGCTCCAGGCCCTTGGTGAGGAATACCGCGTCCAGCATGCCGGAAGGAATAGGAGCTTGGCCATCATGGATGATCGTCTGATCGCGCCGGATATGCCAGCCGACGGAAAGCGCCTCGAGCGGAACCCCGGCCCGGCCGGTCTGGACGGCGAAGACCATGCGGCTGACGGGATCGAGGGAAGTCAGTTCCTCGCGTTCCATGCAGACGGTGAAGGCGTTCGACGCCGACACCTGCTGCCACGGGACATTGCTCACCGTCACCTCGAAAGCGAACCCCGGCAGGGCGGCCAGGAGGAGGAGCGGCAGGAATACCCCTTTCATGGCGCCTCCTTCCAGAACGGTGCGGCGGGCAGCTTGGGGTCCGGCCGGAACCACCGTTCCGGGTGATCGGAGACGTAGGCGTGGTCGGCGTCGTTGGTGGAGACGCGGACGGTTTCGAAGGGGAGGTCTGACCAGACCCGGCCGCAGACGCCGATGAACTGGATCTGGTGGCCGACCATGACAATCCGGTAGTCGCCGGTGCGGGAGTCGGCGGGAATCGTGATGACCCGCGGGTTGTCCTCCGCGTATTCACCGCGGGGAATGACTTCGCGGCGGAGGATGCGGCCGGAGGCGTCGTGGACGATCATGGCGGCGCCGGCCCAGGCGTGGACCGGCACCTTGCCGACAAAGTAGAGATGCCAGGCCTGGTCGGCCGGTTCGCGGACGTAGAGATCGAAGGCCACAGGCTTGGGCGGGTTGCGCGGCGCGGGCGGAACGGCCTGCCCGGCCGAGGAGGCTGCGGCCAGCAGGACGGCGGCGAAAAAGAGCGGGATTTTCACGGCAGTTTTCCTTTCCATGCGCGGCAGGACTGGCCCTCCACCAACTGCACGGCGGGAGGAGGCAACACGATTTTGTCGGCGGACGAGCGCGCTTCCACGATCTCGATGAATTGCTCGACCAGCAGGCGATGGGCGGCGTCGCGGCCATATTGGATCCCCGTCAGGGGCGGGACACTCTGGAAGCCGCCCGGCGTGCTGTCGCCGCTGAACACGGACACGTGGCGCGGGACACGCTGTCCGGTGAGGGTCAGGTGATCGATGAGGACGCGCGCATGGTCGTCGTCGAGAGCCACGACGGCGGTGGGGAGGGGTTTGAGAGCCAGGATGGCCTCGCAAGACGGGTAGAGCCGTTCCTCCCAGCGCTCGCCGAAGTGGGAAAGGCGAACGACGAGGCGGCGCTGGCGGGCAAGGGACTCAAAGACGGAGAGGCGGGTACGGCTGACCGACCCGTCGTGCTGGCGGATGTCGACGATGGCGATTCGGCGGTGGCCGAGGCCGTAGAGGTAAACGGCGGCCAACCGGGCGCCTACGCGGCGCGAATTGCTTTCGTCCTGGTTCAACCGGATGGCGCGGGAGACGGGTTGCAAGGCGCAGAGAACGGGTATCTGCGCCGCGAGCCGCTCCACTTCGGCCAGGTGGTTTTCGGCAATCCACCCCAGGAAGAGGCACCCGTCCACCAAACGGGGGTCGGGCGGGAAGGCCCACTTCTGGTCGAGCAGGGTGATCCGGTAGCCGAGGGAGGCGATGTGGGCCACGAGGCTGCCGAAGCGAAGGGCGTTGTTTGGGTGGTAGAAAAAGGCGCGGATATCGCCCGGCAGGAAGAGGGCGAGGGTGCGAGTGCGGCGGGTGCGGAGGGAGGCGGCGAAAGGGTTGGGCTGGTAGCGAAGCTCTTTCGCGGCGGCAAGAATGCGGGCGTGGGTGGACTCGCGCACGCAGGCGTCCCGGGCATTTTTGCGGAGTGCGTTGGAAACCGCCGCCGTGGAAACACAGGCCTTGCGGGCCACATCGGCTAGTGTAATGGCCATGTTCCGTCTCTCTTGACAATTCTCCGGAAAATTGATAAAAAGCACTTAAACGATTAACAAAATACACGACTATCGCCTTTTTGTCCATCACGATACGCATGGCGGAGGGGAGAATGAAAACGGGAAGCAAGTGGCGCCTTCTTTTCGGGATCGGCTTGCTGGCGGTGCTTTTCGCGCCTGCGGCTTTGGACGCATCCACGTATAGTTGGACCAATATCGCCGGCGGACGGTTCGACGGGGCCGGCAACTGGAATCCTGCCGGACCGCCGGGGACCAATGATTTTGCGCTGTTCCTGAACAATCGACCGGCGCGTTACACGGTCACATTCAGCGGCGACAGTTCGGTCACGAACAAGACAAAAAGGCTGCAATTCAGGAACGATAAAGTCGAGTTCGATATCGGCGATTCCGGTGGCGTCGCCAGTTACGACGCCGGTAATTTCCTTTACGCAACCAATGATAACGACGATTACGGCGATCTGCTGATCTCCCGCGGCGCGTTCGTTTGCGGCCAGGTTTATGGAGGAGACGGCTACGGCACCCTGGCTCGAATCGCGCTGACGGGCACAAACACGACATGGACCGTGAAGGATTATTTTATGCTGAATGGAAATCGCGGCGAGTGTTACCTGACCGTGTCTAATGGCGCCAGACTGACCGCCAGCGCCAGCAACGGCGGGTATAACCTGCGGTATCCCAGCACCCCCTACGACTGTCACGCGATCAGCATGGGCGACTCCTCCGATACGCAAATCGGCGGCGTGCTGGTCGTCACGGGGACCAATTCTTCCGTGACGCTGACGAATGCAACAACCTATTTCAGGGGGCGGAATGCCCGGTTTTACGTGCTTGATAAGGCGACGGCGACGTTCGACTCGCTTTATTGCGAAGGGGGGGCCGGAACCCAACTCAGGGTGGACGATGCATCGTTTAGCGTGAAAGCGTTGTCGCTCAAAACAGTTGCAGCCCAGTTCAAGAACAGCACGATAACCTGCACCGGGGACTTGATCATCGATTTATATGGAGCGTCCCCCTGTTCCTGCACCGTGGACGCGTCGGTGGTTACAGCCTCCGGCAACTTCACCGTGGGCGATGCCGGCACGGCCACGCTGATCATTACCAACGGAGGGGTTCTTTCGTTGACGAAAACGACCCCCACAGTTTCATTTCCCAATAATCAGACGGCAAAGGCCCGGATCGAGATTACCGGCCCCAATTCCAGACTGTCGATTGCGCGGATTCGCGTGGGCGGCGGTTTTTCGAGTATGACAGGAAAAAAATCGGCGGTGATGAGAGTGGCCGACGGGGGCCTGCTGGTTCAAAGGGGAAATTCCGCAAACGATCTGGCGGTGCTGACTACGGGCACTCTAATTCTGGATTTGGGCACGGTTAGTAACGGGGCGACGGTTGTCGTTCAAGGCTTGCTTCTGGGTTCGGGCACGATCGTCAACAGCGTGGATATGAACTATGCGACTGCCACAAATCGTCCGGGCAATGCCTTGGCGGCGGGGGTTCTTGGCATCGGCGGCAGCTATACGCAAAGCCTGGGGGTTCTTGAACTCGACATTGGCGGGACCACGCCCGGCAGCGGTTATGACGTGTTGTCGGTGACGAACAGAGTGGTGATTTCGGGCGGCGCGATCAAGATCGCCGCGCTCTCCGGGTTCAAGCCCTCGTCGGGTGTCAGCACCTACGACGTGGTGACGGGCAGCAGCATCTCCACCAACGGCGCCACAATCACGCTGCCCCCGGCCGCGGACGGAGTCAAGTGGTCCGCGGCCGTGGTGACACTAGCCGGGGGGCGAACGGCGTTTCGCGTCTCGTCCGAGGTTCGATCCAGGGGCACCCTCCTCATGGTGCGATAAACGCGCGGACCCTGCCGTGGTAGGAAGACCGGTATGACTGTCCGCACCATCCTGTCCATGATGAGCCTGACCGCCGTCTGCCTGCTGGCGCCGGCCTCCAGGGCGGCCGTCACGGCCCGCGAAGAAACCGCCGGCGTCCGACGACTCATGGTTCTTGAAAACGACCAGGTCCGCCTGGCAGTCGCGCCCGATCCCGGCGGTACGGTGGTGTCGTTCGTCCACAAGGCGAGCGGCACGGAGTTCGTCTACGGGGGCAGCAATGTGCTGGCCGGGAAACTGGGCGGGGGGTGGAAGGACT
Source organism: Kiritimatiellia bacterium (assembly GCA_044346855.1). Taxonomy (GTDB): domain Bacteria; phylum Verrucomicrobiota; class Kiritimatiellia; order CAIKKV01; family CAIKKV01; genus CAIKKV01. Next base: position 48,669 of record JBIIYJ010000002.1, on the reverse strand, counting down.
ATTACGCGCTGGAGGCTCTGGACCAGTTCGGGAAAGGGGTCTACGGCCTGCCGTATAAGGGCGAGTTCCGGGACCGTCCTGAAGGGAAGTCCATCGTCGTCAGTTGCGAGGCGGAAGGCCAGCGGTTCGAACGGGAGATGCGCCTGGCGGACGGAAGCCCCGAACTGGCGACCCGGGTGAAAATCACCAATATCGGCGACACGCCACGGCGGCTGCAGATCCGTTGGCACACCTACTCGACCCTCGACGATAGGCTGGCCTCGAATTCCTGTGTCGTTTCGGCCGGCCCCGGCGGGGAGGCGAGGAAGGTATTCATCGGGTCCGGCTGGGATCACCAGATGATCACCGCCGACGGCTACTGGATGGCAGCCAATTACAAGAGCGGCGTGGGGCTGTGGATGACCTTCAAGAAGGAACAGTCCAGCCTGCACATGACCTGGACCGATTATAAGCCAAACGGCAAAACGGCGGCGCGCGGCGCCTTCGTGGCGGAACCGTATCCCCAGCCGATCCTGGCCCAGCCGGGAGCGTCGGTGGAATATGAGTCCACCGTCACCCCCTTCACGGCCGCGGACGCGCCTGAATCCCTGCCGCTAGGCGTCCTGAGCGACGCCGCCGAGAAGGATCGCGCGCGGCGGTTCCTGGCGGCGGTCAAGCCGAACCTGGAGTCGATCGGGCCCTATACGATGACCCCGGGCGATCCCCCGAGCGGCCTCAATAAGAAGCCCGGCGAGAACCGGTTCGACTTCAGCCATCGCCGGCGCGACCGGTTCGCGCTGCGCGACTGGGGGTTTCTGGACGCCATGATGGCCGTCGCGGGCGACCAGGCCCAGGCGATCCGTTGCCGCTATTACGCCCGGCTGTTCGACGGCATGAAGAAACCGATGAAGGTCGTCTTCAGGCTGCGGATCTTTGATGCCCTTGACCGGCCCGTGCGCGAGTGGGAACAACGCTATACGCTCGATCCCGCCAGGGCCCGCGAAGTGGACGTGCGGGACGATGTGGCGATCGGCGATCTCGCGGATGGCTGGCACCGGTTCGTCCTGGAGGGATACGTGGACGGGGAGCGGGATCCGATCCACGTCTACTCCGAAAGCCGCCGACTGGTCGGGAAAGCCCGGCCGGCATTCGAGAAGCAGGCGGCCGACAAGGCGGCCGCGCCTCTGGTGGAACGTCCGTTCGTGACCGCCCTGCGAACGGTGGAACTGCCGGTTGCGGAGAAGGGAGGCGTGGCCGCGCTGATCGGCGTGGAGGAGGGCGGCGGTCTGGCCCGCGCGGGCTGGCCGGCTCGGTGCGGCGTGCCGTTTGCGCCGGGCGCGGTCCGGACGAACGCCGTGTTCAGGCTGGCCGGACCGGACGGCAAGGGCGTGCCGATCCAGACGGCGCCCATGGCCACCTGGCTCGACGGCAGCCTGAAGTGGCTCCTCGTGGATTTTCCGGCGACGGCGCCTTCCAACGGCTTCAGCTTTTTCACGCTCAGGGGCGGAGCCGACGCGGGCTCCGTGATTGTGGAGCCCCCGCTGGCCACGCCCAAGGACGGCGCGTTCCTGATAAACGGCGTTTCCTACGGGGCGGACGACGCGAAGCTGTTCGGCCTGTTCGGGCCGGAGGACCTGTGGTGGGCGGACAGTGCGGGAGTCCGCTACCACTTCCGCCTGTCGGGGGAAGGGGCCGGGTATGAACTGGCGGAAAACGGGCCGCTGCGCGCGGCTCTCAAGGCCACGGGCTGGTACGTGAATGCGGCGGGCAGGCCGGTTTGTATGGGCGAGTTGCGGCTGGAGTGCTACCGAGGCCAGTCCTTCGTCAAGATCCTGCACACCGTCACCTATGCCGGCGATCCGTGGAAGGAATCGCTGGGCAGCTACGGGCTGCGCGTGCGGCTGCCGACGAACAGGTTCGAAACGGCCTCTGTGGAACTGGACGGCCGCCCGATTTCGGGCAGGCAGATCAGCCTGTTCCAGCGCAACTCGGATGGCGTCTCATTGACGGTTGACGGTGCCGCTTCGACAGGCGGCCGGGCCATCGGCGCTGTGGCGTTGGCCGGCAAGGGCCGGCCGGCCCAGGCGGTCTATCTCCGCGATTTCTGGAGGATGGCGCCGAAGAAGTTGGAGGCGGACGCCGCCGCCGGAACGGTGACGTTCTCCTATTGGCCGGACGAGGCGGGCGCGATGAGTTTCCTGCCCCGCGAAGACGGCTGGATCCCCTCCAGTTCCTCGGCCGAGGCGATTGCCGTGGGCCTGAGCCGTGCGCATGAGATCGTGGTCGACCTGTCCGCCACCTCGGCCGTCACCGACTTCGAGCGGCTGCACGGGGAGCCGGTGGTGGCGGTCACGCCACCCCGCTACCTGACCTCCACGCGGGCCATGCTTCACCTGGCGCCGTATGATCCGGGCAGCCGGCCGAAACTCGAGCGGGTCATCTCTGACACGGTCGATTTCTTTCAGGCGCAACGCGAACTCTTCGGCTGGTATGGCGAATGGGAATATGGCGGAATCCCGAACCTTTGGCGCGCGGCGGAATACCGCTGGGCGGAATTCGGGCGTTATGGCTGGATTCTCAACGAGGAAGACATCGCGGACGCCCCCTGGCTCTGCTTCCTGCGCAGCGGCGACCGCAAGTACCTGAAATTCGCCGAGAGCAACACGCGCCACCTGATGGAGGTTGGAACGATCCGATGGAACCCCGTCTGGCCGCGCTACGTGGGGCTCAGCCGCCGGCACCATGAATGCATCTGGCTCAGCGGCGGGGATTACGGCCACTCCATGCTCGATCCGTTCGTGGATTTCTATCACGCCACCGGCTACCGGCCCGCCTGGGAGGCCGCCGAACGCATGGCCGGTGCCATGGCGAAGGTGACCAGCGGCCAGTGGCGCTACATTTCCAATCCGTGCGCGGGCCTCTCGCGCATGTATCTGGAGACGCAGAACCCCTTCTACAAGGAGCAGGCCGACCGGATATGGAACACGCTTTGTTTCCCGGAGAAAAATGACTGGTGGCTCGGAAACCATGGGGACCGTATGGTGCTGTGGTATTCCCAGCTTAATCCGCAATGCAAGGAGTTGTGGAAAGCCTGGTCGCTCAACCCGCAGAAGAAGGATGTGTATTCAAACCATCCCCGTTTGGGCGGGGTGGATGCGCTCGCGGCGCTTTACCTGGAAACGGGCGAGACGAAATATGCCGAGGCCGTGGAAAAAGCCGTCCCGGGTGCCCGGCCAGCGGCGGTCGGATTGACACAGTCCGCCTTGGCGGGCCTTCGCGCCTGGTGCTACGCGGGGGCGGCGGCGGATGCGGCGGGGCTGGCGCCCACGAATCCGCCTGCTCTGCCGGCCGATTAAAGGAAAAGCCCTTCATGTATTCCACGATCACCTGCGATGATGTCAACCGGTTCATTTTCTCCATCGCGCCGGATCCCAAGGCCTACCATGACACGGAAAACGTGTATGCCTGGGGCGATCCCCAAACGCCCTGTACCGGCGTGGCCGTCGCCTGGTGGCCCGGCCCCGACATTTTCAGGCGCGCGGCCGGCGAGGGATTGAATTTTATTGTCAGCCATGAGGACCCGATCCTGGAGATAACCAAACTTCCCCTGCTTCCGCACCGGTCGCCGTTTCCAGAAACGATGCTCGTGCCGGCCAACCGCGAGCGGATGCGCCTGGCGGTCATGCATAACCTGGTCATTCACCGGCATCACTGGAACATCGATCTGGCCCCGTGGGGGATTCCGGCGGCTTTCATCGAGGAGATGGGGTGGGCGGATCGGGTGGTGTTGGCGGAACGCTGCCTGCGGATCGTCGAGATCGATCCTGTGCCGGTGGAGGCCCTGGCCGGGCGCCTGAAGGCTCGGCTGGAGATCCCGTTCGTGCGTGTCGCATCGCCGGGACCCGACCACCTGGCGCGCCGCATTGGGATCGCGCCCGGCGGCAGCGGCCAAGGGTGGGGGAAGGTTGCGCAGTACGGGAACCTCGGCTGCGACACCGTCCTTGTGGGCGACATGATCCACGCATGCGCCAAGATGGCGACCGAGTGCGGAATGGCTGTGCTCGACGCTTTTCACCACTCGACCGAGCAGCCCGGCTTGCGCCGGCTGGCAGACCGGATCCGTGCGCAGTTTCCGGAACTGCCGGTTCGCTTTTTCGAGGAACCGACGCCTTGGTCCATTCTTTAACGGGCCCCGCACGCCTGCGTGACGGATACTTCTGTAGCGGAGACTGTCCCTTGAAGACTCGGGCCAATCACGGTGACTGGCACCGGGTACCCGAGATCCTCGAAGCTCGGATCACGGCTGCGCCGGGCACCGTGCTACGCACGGGTGCCCGGTGACCGGCAAGCCATCAGGGATTCTTCCAACATCAGCCGCAATGTGCGCCGGCCTTTGGCCGTTTTGAGGTAGGTTTCCCGCCGTTCGGCATCCTCCTGGGCGAGATAAAATTCGCAGTGCAAGAGAACAAAAGGACGGCGCGGGGCAGTGGAGGTGTTTCGGCCGGGGCACTAGAGAGCCGTCCTCCTTTGTTGTCCGGATCACGGTGTTGTGGTCGTGATGGAGTGGTGATGAGAAGCAAGGGGGAAATGTGCATGAGCATTTTCTCCGCAGTTGCAGCTGGCACCGGGCACCAGAGCTTTGCCTCGAAGACTCGTCAAACCACGGTGCCCGGTAGCCATGCAGCGTGTTTCGCCTCGACAGCAAGGATCATGATTTGCGGGTGAAGGGCGTCTGAGGCGAAACTCTGCTGCATGGCACCCCCGGCGTGGCTCGAACACGCGACCGTCGGATTAGAAATCCGATGCTCTGTCCAGCTGAGCTACGGGGGCACGCTGAAAAGTGTCATCATTATAGCAGGCAGGCCGCCGGCGACGCAATCGTCAATAAGTGACACGGGCCACACGCGTTGGCTATTAAAATCGCAGGTTCGCTTTCTTCCTGATTGCCACAAGATTATGACTGTATTATAATATGTTTTTTAAAGAAAGGTGTTTCAATGAAATGGTGGATTGCCTGTCTGGCGGTACTTGTAGCGTTTTCCGGATTCGCCCAGGAAAAAGGCGGGGCTCCCGCCACGGTGGTGTCCGATGACTTCAACGATGGAATCCGGAACAGATTGCTTTGGCAGAAAAGCGCCTTCGACCCATCGACCCAGCTCCTGGAGGTCAATCAGCGTCTCTATTTCTCGACCGGCGATGAGGATCTGCTTGACAGCACATTTGCCCTGTGGCGCTTGAAAGCCGCCCGTGTCCTGGTCGATGCCGATGTATTGGAAACCACCGCCTTGATCAGCCTGCCGGTTTACCCGTCTTCCGAGCCGGGCGCCGTGATCCGCCTTGGCTTGTTATGGACCGACCCCGCGAATGCGGTGAACTCCGTCAACTTTGCCGTCGAAATGACGCCCCTTCTCAGGACCCTGTTCGTCAGCTATGGCGGGTCGGGCGGCAGCGGCGGCGTTCGGCGATTCACCTTTCCGGCGGGCACTCGCAACCTCTACCTGAAGCTCCGGTATAGTTGCCTGACAGACAAAACGACTTTCTTTTGGCGGCGGCCGCGGGATACCGTCTGGACCCGGCTGCCTTTCAACATCAGGCTGAACACGCTCTGGAGCGTCCCGTTCAACTCAGTCTCGATCAAGTCCGCCCTACTGGCCGAATCGGAAGGATTCTGGCTTCAGTTCGACGACGACATGTATTTCGACAACTTCGTTCTAACGCATTATATGCCGCCGCTGTAAAGCGACTCACACGCCCGGTCTGCCGCCGCTGACGCGCACTCACACCGCGTATTCGGTCCGCTTGAGGACTTCCTTTTTCAAGTCCAGGGACAGCGTGTTGAAGTAGGCCGAGTAGCCGCCGATGCGGACGATGAGCCCCGCATGTTTTTCGGGGTGGAGCAGGGCGTCCTCGAGCTCGGCCCGGTCCAGCGCCGTGATCTGCACCTGCAGGCCGCCCATTTTGAAATACGTCTCGATCAGGGAGCGCAACGCCCGGCGCGACACGGCGCCGGCCAGGCTGGCCTTCTGAATCCGCAAATTTAGCACCGGCGTTCCCACGGCCAGCCGCTGCGGCAGCCGCGCCACGCTCCTCAGCATCGCCGTGGGCCCGTTGCGGTCGCAGCCCTGCACCGGCCCCGCCGAATCCGCCAGCGCCTCGCCCGCCCGCCGGCCGTCCGGCGTGGCGCCCACCGCCCGGCCCGCCGCCGCATACCGCTCGAACATGATGTGCGACGGCAGGAACCGCCCGCCGCGGGCGCAGGGGAAGGCCCTGATTTCGCCATACACGAACGCCGCCACCTTGACCGCCAGGGCGTCCACCTCCGGCTCGTCGTTGCCGAACTTGGGAGCCGCCGCAAGCTGGAGCCGCAGCGTTTCCTGGCCTTCGAAGTTCGCGGCCAGGATTTCCCGCATGTGCGGGGGCGTGACCCGCCGCTCCTCGAACACCACCCGCCGCAGCGCGGCCAGCGAGTCCGCCGCGTTGGCCACGCCCGCCACGTTGACCACCGACCAGTTGTACCGCGCGCCGCCGTCGTTGAAATCCCGTCCGCGCCCCACGCAATCGTCCACCAGCAGCGAGCGCATCGGCTGCGGACGGTAAATCGCGCGGGCGGCGAAATGCCGGTTGAGCTGGCCCAGCACATCCCGGACCGCTTCGCGCATGTCCGCCAGGAACGCGTCCAGCACCCCATCGAATGTCGCGTTCGCATCCGCCAGCGAGCGGTTGAGCGATCCGGTCAGCACCAGCGGCAGATTGAACCCGGCGTCGAGCGAGCCCACGTTCGAGCAGCCGTGGATCATGGTCTCGGTGCACCCGCCGCCATTCCATTCCATCCGGTCCCGGACGCTCAGGCCCAGGGCGGGATCGTCCAGGCCGGCCAGATATTCCGTCTCGTTATAGAAGGCGGGCTGCCCGTTCCCCGAGGCAAGCGAATCGAGGGCCGCCTCCCAGAGCCGGTCGGGCATGTCGGGCCGCACGCGCAGCTCCAGCGACGGCCTGAAGCGGCCCCGGGTCGCCTCGAGCACGATCTCGGTCAGCTCCTGGTAAGCCGGCGAGCCATCCTCCCGCGTCCCGCCCAGGGCCGCGCTCCAGCCCCCGACGGCGCTGACATTGTCCGCGAATGCGCGGAGCAGCGCGACCGCCTCCGCCCGGTCGGGTGCGGCGCGGTAATAGGGCCAGAGCACCTGGTCGAGCCGGCCCGGGTTGTCGCACTCGTCCAGATAGTAGATCGCATTGTAGGCGACCATGGCCTCGTAAAATGTCCGGGCGGGCTTGAAGGGAACGCGCTCGAACGCGGCGATCAGGCGGTCGCGCCCCGGCGCGGGCGGGCTGTCCCGCAGCTCGGCCAGGAGCCGGTCCACCCAGGTCCGGATGCCCGCCAGCAGGTCGAGCATGGCCGCGTCGAAATCGCGCCCGGCTTCGTCCCTATTAGCGAAACAAACCCGGATCCGCGTTTCGTAGCCGTCGAGGCCCTCCGCCAGCACCCGGCCGAAGTTGACGATGCCGTGCGTGTAGCCGTTGCCTCCCACGGTGTGGGGCGACTGGAGTGCTTCCACTTTCCGGTTCTCCTCGTCCGCCGCCGCCCGCAGCGCCTCCATGGCGGCGCGCTGGCCCGGGGTCCAGGCGGGGGCTCTTCGCTCGAAGAGGGCGCCGTCCCAGGCGAACGTGAAGGAGTAGGAGGGGGTCATGACCGCGGCGCCGGCCGCGGGGCGGGGGCCGGCGGGGTAAAGCGGGCCGCCCCCGCAGGCCGGCAGCGGCCCCGCCTCGAGCCAGCGCCGCCAGGCGCGGGCGAAGCGCCGGAGGGGCGGAGCCCCGGGGCATTCGAGGAAGCCCGCGCCGAACGGCTCCCCGAGTTCGAGGAGGATGCTCACAGCGCCTTGAGGATTTCGGCGGCCACTTTCCGGCCGAGGAACCGATAGCCATCGGGCGTGTAGTGGACGTCGCGGGGGCGCTGGTTCTGCTCCAGCACCGGGAACACCTCGGCATACAGGTCGTTCACCGTCACGCCGTGCGCGGCCATGACCCTGAGGGCGGCGGCGTTGTAGAGCACCTCGTCGCCCTTCAGCCGCCCGTTCGCGCCTTCCGGCACCGGCGTGGTGGTCGCCCAGACGAGCGCGGCGCCGGTTTTCTTCAGCTCGACCACCAGCTTGTCCAGGTTGACCGAGTACGCTTCCAGCGTTGAAATCTGTTCGCCTGCCAGGTCCAGCTTGTTGTCCTTCATGTGCTTGAGGTCGTGGAGTCCGAAGTTGAAATGGATGACGTCCCATGTCCCGGTGGAGAGCCACGCGTTCAGCTTGGCCAGGCCGCGCCAGGTGTCGCCCCCGTTCTCCGGGATGCGGTGCACGTTCGCCTTGCCCTTGAGCGCCTCGCGCACGACGGGGGTGTAGCCGACCGAGATCGAGTCGCCGATCAGCAGCACCCGGGGCAGGGCGGGATCGTCCTTCACGAAGGCGTAGGCCGGATCCTTTTTTTCCGACGGCCCCAGCTGCGCCTCCCAGGCGAGCTGCGCGGGCGAGCGGGCCGGAGCGGCCGTTTCGGCTTCGGACGGCTTGAGGTCGCCGGCGGCCAGGCAGGGCGCGGACAAAGTCAGGCAGCAGGCCAGGCGGCTCATGAGGGATCCTTTCGGCATGACAGTTCTCCGGGCAAATGCAGTTTCGTTTCCGCCGCGATCACGGGCGACAGCAGGATCAGCGCGATGAGGTTGGGAACCGCCATCAGGCCGTTGGCGATGTCGGCGAACGCCCAGACCGATTTCAGGGACAATACCGAGCCCGCCATGACGGCCGCCACCCAGAGCCACCGGTACGGGCGGATCATCCGGGATCCCAGCAGGTACTCGATGGCTTTCTCGCCGTAGTAGGACCAGCCCAGGATGGTGGAAAAGACGAACGTCAGCAGGCCCACGGTGAGGATGGCCGGGCCCACGCCGGGAAAGGCGCCGAAGGCGGCGTGGGTGAGCTTCGTCCCGTCCAGGCCTTGCGTCCAGAGTCCCGAGTTGACCAGCACGATCCCGGTGGCGAGGCAGACGACCACCGTGTCCCAGAACGTGCCGGTGGAGGAGACGAGTGCCTGGCGGACCGGGTTGCGCGTCTGGGCCGCCGCCGCCACGATGGGCGCGCTGCCGAGCCCGGACTCGTTCGAGAACAGGCCGCGGGCGATGCCGTACTGGACGGCCTGCTTGACGCCCGCGCCGAGGAATCCACCGACCGCAGCATGGCCGGTGAAGGCGGAGGACAGGATCAGCTTGATCGTGGCGGGAATCGTGTGCCAGCCGAGGACCAGCAGGGCCACGCAGCCCAGCACGTAGAAGACGGCCATGAAGGGAACCAGGAATTCACACACCCGCGCGATGGAGCGGATGCCGCCCAGGATGACCAGGCCGGTGAACAGGGTCATGACCACGCCCGACGCCCAGACCGGCACGTGATAGGAGTTCTCCAGCATGGTGGCGATGGAGTTGGCCTGCACCATGTTGCCGATGCCGAACGCGGCGATGGCCGTGAAAATGGCGAACACGATCCCCAGCCAGCGGGCTTTCAAGCCGAATTCCAGGGCATACATCGGCCCGCCGGCCATGGAGCCATCCGGCCGCTTGATCCGGTATTTCACGGCCAGCACCGCCTCGCCGTACTTGGTGGCGATGCCGAACACGCCCGTCAGCCACATCCAGAGCACGGCCCCGGGCCCGCCCGCGCAGATGGCCGTGGCCACGCCCACGATGTTGCCCGTGCCGATGGTGGCTGCCAGCGCCGTGGTGAGGGCGCCGAAATGGCTGATTTCGCCGTCTCCCTCCTTGCTGCGGGTGAACGAGATCTTGATGGCCGTGAAAATGTGCCGCTGGATGAAGCCCAGCCGGAAGGTCAGGAACAGATGGGTTCCGACCAGGAGGATGATCAGGGGCCAGCCCCAGACGCAGCCCGAAATGACGTTTAGCGCGTTCTCCATTTCCATCCCCCCCGGTCTTTAAGCTTGTGACGCAAAACGGTAACCTATAATAATGGATGGCGCTGTTCCACTCTATTTTGGAGGGTCCATGTCACGGCCGAACATCCTGTTGATCACCGGCGATCACATGCGCCACGACGCCCTGGCCTGCAACGCCGACCCGAAAACCCCCCACGGCCTGGGCCACGCCATCCGCACGCCCAACCTGGACTGGCTGGCCGCGGGCGGGGTCACCTTCCGCAACAGCTTCACGCCGAACCCCATCTGCGTTCCCGCGCGCGCCTCGATCACGACCGGCAACTACCCGCACCGCTGCACGGGGCGCAAGAGCAACAGCGGCGCCATCCGCCCGGACCAGCCCCGCCTGGCCGCCCATTTCGCCGCCGCCGGCTACGCCACGTTCGCCGTGGGCAAGCTCCACTACGTCCCGTATTCCCCGCCCGGCCAGCCGCCGCTCCTGCATGGCTTCCAGACCGCCGAGCTGTGCGAAGAGGGCCGGATGATCCACCAATTCGACCCGCTGGGCGAGCGGCGCGGCGTGGAGGCGTATCACGACTTTGTCTCCGACAGCGGATGGAAAGGTTACGCGCGCGCCCATGGCATCGGCAACAACGACGTCCGCTCCGCGCCCTCGCCCCTGCCTGAAGCGCTGCACGAGGAAGCCTGGGTGGCGGACCGCACCCTGGCGAACCTGCGGGCGCACCGCCGGGACCGGCCCGCCCAGCCCTTTCTCCTCTGGGCTTCGTTCAGCAAGCCGCATCCGCCCTACGATCCGCCCCGGCCCTGGGACACGCTCTACGATCCGCGCGCCCTTCCGCCGCCTCTCGGGGACTGGGAGGACGACAGCCTGCTCGCGGGGCGCGACCCCGAGCTGGCGTCCCGCCGCACGGCCTACGGCTGGCAGCACCTCTCCCGCGAGGCGGTCCAGGTCTGCCGCGCCTACTACGGCGCCATGGTGACGTTCCAGGACGCCATGATCGGGCGCATCCTGGACTATCTCGACGAGGCGGGCCTGGCGGACGACACCCTCGTCGTCTACACCGCCGATCACGGCGACCTGCTGGGCGATTTCGGGCGCTTCTTCAAGACTTGTTTCTATGACGGGGCCGTCAAGATCCCCCTCCTGGTCCGCGCGCCGGGCGTCGTTCCCCCGGGCGGGTCCGGGCGCGACCAGCTCGCGGGGCTCCAGGACATCCTGCCCACGCTGTGCGCGCTGACCGGCTGCCCGCTGGACGCGCCGGTGGACGGCCTGGACCTCTCGCCGGCCTTGCGCGACCCGGCCGCCCCCGGCCGCCCGTATTACGTGGCGCAGACGGGCGAGGCGCCGGGCCAGAAATACATGGTCCGGACGCCGGGCTGGAAATACCTGTATTCCGAGGCGGGCGGGGTGGAGGAGCTGTACGAGGTCGGCCGGCCGTCCTACGAACTGGCCAACCTGGCGGGCGAGCCCGCCTTTTTCCCGGTCCTGGAGGGGCTGCGCGGCACGCTGCTCGCCTGGTGTATCGAAAATGGGGACACAGCCATGGTGCGGGAGGGCCGGCTGGCGGCGAGCCCGGCGGCGGAAGGCGGGGCGCGTCCCTTTTCCCCCGGCTCCATGGGCTGGCGGAAATATTGAGACCGCAACTCAGTTGCCCGGGAAGGCAAGCTTGTCGACGCCCACGCCTGAGCGGGTTCTGGCGCCATCGGCGGACAGCGACACGATTTCAAGCAGCATCACCCCGTTCGTGCCCAGGCCGGGCGGGACCGTGAACGGATAATCCGCCCATTCCCGCGTCACCCGCAGCAGGGCCAGCTCCCGCCCCTCGGCCCGCAAGCCGACGGCCAGCTCCTTTTCCTTCGGATCGGCTCCCTTGAGCCGGACCGTCCAAACCCCGGCGAGCGCGGGAATGTAAAGCCGGCCCTTTCCTGCCGTCTGCCTGTACCCCGTTCGGGTTTTTCCGGCGAGGTCCCGCTTCAGCTCCGAGAAGCCGCCCGCCAGGCCCATGGCGGAATAGCCGAGGTCCAGCGTGAGCGGCGCGGCGGCGGGCGGCGCGGAGGGCGGCCCGACGCGGCAGATGCGGTAGGCCCGGGTTTCGGGGATCAGGGTGCGCGGCAGCCGGTCGGTGCGCCGCTCGAGGATGGTGAAGGCGGCCGCCGGCCGGGCGATTTCGACAACGCTCAGGGCCGGATCGAAAAACGGATCGCCGATCCAGCAGACCCGCTTGCCTTCCGCCACCCAGCGGCGCATGAGGGCCGTCGCCGTCTTGGCGGAGCGCACGCCCCTTGGCCCGGGCAGGTGCGAGAGGGTGTAGGAGGGGATGTTGTAGAGATAGCGCAGCGGGGTGGCCGCCTCCGGATGCCAGCACAGGACGACGTCGGCCTCCCCGACGGCGGACCGCACCTCCTCCAGGAAGGCCGGCAGTCCGTCGTATTCGCGGCTGCCGGCGAGGAGGGCGGTGCGGGGCCGCATGCCGGCATGCCAGGCGCCCAGGAGCGCGGCGGCCAGCAGCAGGGCGGCCCCCTGCGCGAGGCGCCGTTTCCAGAAGGGGCTGGCCGCGTCCGGGGCGACCCGCCCGTCGAGCCTTTCGCCGGCCCGTTTCGCGAGCGCCGCCACCGTGGCCGCGGCCAGGATGGCGGCGAAGGGAAAGACGATCGGCACCCAGCGCCGCGCGGCCCAGAGGAAGACCGGCTGCACCATCTTGTTGACCAGCAGCACGCCGGCCGTCACCAGCCCGGCCACGAGGAACGCGCGCTGGCTGTCGCTCCAGGCCGACCAGCGGCGCAGCCCGAAAAAGGCGATGGCCAGCAGGGCGCCGGCCGGGCCGAAGAGGGCCGCGAAGTAAACGGCGTTCAGGCGCTCGGGGCCCGTGCCCAGGTGCGGCCGGACCGCATAGCCCAGCGCCGCCAGCACGAGGGCCAGCGCCAGCGGAGTCCACCGCCATACCCGGTCCCAGCCCCGGCCCGCCAGCCGGCCGGTGAAACGCCCGGCGAGGAACGGACCTCCCAGCACCGCGGCCGCGCCCAGTCCGGCGGCCGGCAGCCACCAGGCCGGATGGGAGGTCACGTGTTGCCACAGGAAGCGGGTCACCACATCCGCCCGCTGCATGTTCCAGGCCATGGCCAGCGCCGCGGCGGCCGCGATGACCAAAAACGCGCCCCAGGCGCAGGTCCGGCCGGACAGCCGCGCCCGCATGAGGGCGGCCAGCAGCACGCCCGCCACTGGCAGCACCGAGGTTCCGTGCGCGAGGATCGCGGTTCCGAACGCCGCGCCGGCCGTCAGCGTGAGGCCTGCCGAAGCGGGTTCCCGCCAGGACCGGGCGAGCGCCCAGAAACCCGAAAACAGGCAGAACTGGGTCAGCATCTCCGCCGTGGTGAATCGCATCAGGTACAGCTGGGCCGGGCAGAGCGCCAGGAGGGCCCCCGCCGCCAGGGCGGTGCGCTTCCCGAACAGGCTTGCCGCCGCCGCGACCACCATGCCGAGCGCGAACAGGGCGATCGCCGTATGGCCCGCCCAGGCGCCGCCCAGCCCGAACAGCCCCACCCAGACCGCCAGCCAGGCGGGGTAGAGGTGGTAGTAGTCCGGCATCAGCCGGCCCGCCTCGGAGTCCGTCACCAGGAATCCCGCCTGGAGCGTGCGCCGCGGGGGATTGGGCTGGTGCATCAGCGCCCGCCGCTCCCTCGGGGTCAGCGAGGGAAGGAACGGATCGCGGATTTCCAGGGCGCCCGTGCGGGCCACGTTCGCCGCCGTGCCGACGTATTCGCCCGGATCCCACCCGCCGAAGAGATAGGCGTGGGCGGGGGTGCACAGGAAGCCGGCGGCGGCCAGCAGCAAGGCCAGGCCGGCCAGGAACAGGCCTTGCCCGGATTCCGTTTCGGCCGGCGGGGGCGGGGGCCGTCGCATCCGGCTCGTCCAGCCGAGCGCCAGCAGGCCCGCCGCGGCCCAGGCGCCGGTTCCGAGGGCCAGGAACCGGAGGTTGAAACGGCCCGCATCCGCCAGGGCCAGGGCCAGCACGGCGAGGAATAGCGGTCCCCAGACAAGTGTCAGAACGGCTTTTTCGAACGGGGCGAGACGGCGGGGGGAGAGGCAGGCGGCGAGGGACATTCCCCCCGCGCCGGCCAGCAGCAGGAGCCCCGCGATCGATGCCGCGCCTGTCATCATCTGTGTTGTCATTCCAACCCCCTCGCGTTCGACAGGGGCCAAGCATACTCCGCCCGAGCCTCCGCGCCAAGGCTGATGAATGGAGGGGGGAACACTTAAATCGGACGCCTTCCTTGCTGATGGACAGGGCCGCGGATTCCTGTTACGGTGCCGGACAATTAAGGAATACCTATGCCCTCAAAAAAGACCGATGAATCGCCCGACGCCAACCTTGTCCTCGTGGAGGTCAACGGGCAGACCTTGAGCTCCAGCCAGCTGGACGACTTGGTCGAAGCGCAAATGGCCCAGCAGGGCGCCTCCCTCAAGCCCGACCAGGTGGCGGACGCCATCCGCCATTTCCGCGCCCATGCGATCCGCGATTTCATCACCCAGGTGCTGCTGGAAGACGAAGCGGCCGCCCGCAAGCTCGAGGTTCCCGCCGGAGAGGTGGAGAAGGCCAAGGCCGACATGGCCCGCCATCTTCCGCCCGGGGCGTCCCTGGAGGAGGCGCTCGCCTCGGCGGGGATGTCGGTCAAGGATTTCAACGCGCGCCTTGAAAAGGAGCTCCGGGTCCGCAATATGGTCAACGGGGAACTGGCGAAGGTGCCGCCCGTCACCGAAGCAGAAACCGAAGCGTTCTACAATAAGGAAAGCGCGGACCTGAGCGCCCCGGAAACCGTCTCGGCCCGGCACATCCTGGTGATGAGCGACGAGAAGGACAGCGCCCAGGTCAAGGCGGAGAAGCGCGCCAAGATCGAGAGCCTGAGCGGTGAACTGCGGGCGGGCGCCGACTTCGCGACCCTTGCCAAGAAGCATTCCGAGTGCCCGTCGGGCCAGGAGGGCGGGGCTTTGGGGTCGTTCCGCCGCGGCCAGATGGTCAAGCCGTTCGAGGACGCCGCCTTTTCCCAGCCGCTGAACGTCGTGGGACCGGTGGTGGAGACGCCGTTCGGCTTCCACCTGATCGAGGTGACCGAGCGGGAGGACGGCTCCATCAAGACGTATGAGGAAGTGAAGGACCAGATCCGGGAGCATCTCGGCCAGCGCAAGAAGCAGGCGGCCTTCATGGAATTCATCAACAGCCTCCAGGCGAAGGCCACGATGCGGATGGATCCGTCGATCGAAACGGAAATCGAAGAGGCGGAAGACGGGGCGGAATGAAGCCTCCGCCCCGGGGTTAGCGTAAAGCGGAAAGGCGGGATGGTGGGATGAGGTTCGCCATCATGCTGATCATGGGCCTCGCCCTGGCGCTGCCGGGGCTGGCCCAAACGTACACCGTTCAAAAGCCGGGCGAGCTTCCGACCTATGTCCGGCCTTCCCCGGGCGGCGGGCTCACCATCACAACCCCCGGTCAGCCCCCCACGTATGTCCGGCCCTCGCCCGGCGGCGGCGCCACGATCAGCAAGCCCGGCGAGCTGCCGACCTATGTGCGGCCCAGCCCCGGGGGCGGCTCCACGATCACCCGGCCGGGCGAGCTGCCGACCTATGTGCGGCCCAGCCCCGGAGGCGGCTCCACGATCACCCGGCCGGGCGAGCTGCCGATTTATGTGCGGCCCTCCCCGGGGGGCGGCGCCACCGTCATTGCCCCCGGCCAGCCGCCCACGTATATCCGGACCTCGCCCGGCGGGGGCTCGAACAGCATCAAGCCGGGGGATGTTCCCATTTATCTGCTTGCCCCGTCCGCCGAGAAGTAAGCGTCCATCGAGGTTGGGGACAAACCGAGTCAATCGTTGTCGTGGTCGTAATCGGGATCGCGATCGAAGCGTCAACGCGCGTGCGTGGTCGATCATGATCACGATCACGACTGCGATTACGGGACATTTTTCTTCCATTCCCATCGTTCCAGTCTTCCTGTATGATGCAGGGCATGAACAGTCGCGAACGGATCCGTTCCATTATCGCCGGGAAACCCGCGGACCGCTGCGGGTTGTGGCTGGGCAATCCCCACCCTGACAGCTGGCCGGGGCTTCATTCGTATTTCGGGACAAAATCCGAGGAGGAACTGAGGCTGAAGCTGAAGGACGACGTCCGCTGGATCTGTCCCCAATTTTTTTCCGACGCCTACCGCGACCCCCAGGGCCGGGGGATGTTCACCGCCGGGCTGGAGAAGAAAAGCCACGGCCAGTCCGGGCCGCTGGCGGATTGCGAGGACGTGCGCGAGCTGGACGGGTTTCCCTGGCCGGATCCCGATTGCCTGAAATTCGACCAGTGCCTGGAGGCGCTGGGCCGGGCGGGCGATTTTTACCGGGCCAGCGGGTTCTGGACGTGCTTTTACCACAATGTCATGGACCTGTTCGGGATGGAGAATTACATGGTGAAAATGTATACCCATCCGGAGGTGGTGCAGGGCGTGACGGACCGGGTGTGCGGCTTTTACTTCGAAGCGAACGAGCGTTTTTTCAAGAAGGCCGGCAGCCTCGTGGACGGCTATTTTTTCGGAAACGATTTCGGGACGCAGCTCGACCTGATCTGCGGGCCGGCGCAGTTCGACCAGTTTATTCTCCCCTGGTTCGAGCGTTTCACGCAACAGGCTCACGCGCACGGCTACCAGGCCATTCTTCATTCCTGCGGTGCGATTCACAAGGTGATCGGCCGGCTCATCGACGCCGGGGTCGACGGGCTCCATCCGCTCCAGGCCAGGGCGGCCGATATGGATGCCGAAACTCTGGCCCGCGATTTCAAGGGTCGGATCTCCTTCATGGGCGGCGTAGACACCCAGGAACTGATGGTGCACGGGACGGCGGAGGAGGTGCGGGCGGAGGTCCGGCGGCTGAAGCGGCTGCTGGGACCGCGGCTGATCGTTAGCCCCAGCCACGAGGCCCTTCTGCCCAATGTGCCGCCCCGGAACCTGGAGGCCATGGCGCAGGCAGCGCTGGAGAGGTGAATGGTGCGCGTCATGAATCAATGGACCTGCGTTCTTGAGCTGGCCTCCGACCGCCGCATTGCCAAAGGGAGCGCGGCCGCGCTGGCGGACGGGATCCGCCGGGGGGCGGACCTGAGGATCGGCACGGAGTTCATCCACAACGAGCATATCGACGTGGCGTCCTCCAATCCGGAGCCCATTCTCGAGGTGGCGGAATTCGGCGTGACCTACCTGGTCGAGGACCGCTGGTCCGCGGGCATCATGAGCCTGCGCCAGCCGGTCGAGCTGCCGACCGGTTTCGGCGCGCGCCCCTCCCTGTCGTTCTTCCTCTACAACCAGGACGGCTCGCAGTCGATTGCCCGGCCCCACCTGGACGGGCTGCCCGCCTCCGGCGCCATCGGCCGTTCGCCCGACCAGCCGCCCGCGAACATGCCGAAGTATCATGTGCTGGACAGCTGGGACCAGGGGACGAACGCGCCCAGCCACAATTTCATCTACGATTTCGGGTTCTTCAGGTATTTCCTCCGCGACCGCTGGGAGCCGGTCCTGCACCATGACGCGGACGGCGGGGTCCTGTCCGGCTCGGTGGCGGCGCTGGCCGAGGCGTTCGCGGGCGGCTGTTCCGTCAAGGCCGGCATCGCGGGCGTGTGCGCCGGGCTGGGCGGCGAGGCGGGCGCCCCGAGGCATGACTTGTTCGTGGAGGTCGGGTCCTGCTATTACTACCGCGAGCAGAAGCTGTTCATTGCGGGGACACATCCGATGATCCGCGTGGCGCCAGGCGCGCCCCTGCGCTACCGGAGCCGGGGGTGGGATTTCGGCTGGCTGGTGCTGCGGACGGACGGGCGGAACGTCTACCGGCGCTGCGACCCCTACACCCTGGCGTTCGAGGACCTGCCGATGCGGAACGAGATCCGCTGGTTTGTCGGGTGAGAGGGGCTCTCCCGGCAAAAAAAAGACGCGGAGAACGAACCGAAGTCCGTGTCTCCGCGTGAAAGGGGAGCCATCCCCCGGTCAGGCGACCGAGGCGGCGGCCAGCTTTTCGCATTCGCTGGCGCAGCGTTCGCAGGCGTCGGCGCAGCGCTGGCACGCCTCAACCTCGTGCATGCGGCATTCCTCGCCGCAGGCCCGGCATACGTCTTCGCAGACCCGGCAGAGATCCTGGGCGAAGTCCGAGCCCTGCGCCATGAACGCAGCAGTTGTCCGGCAGAGGAGGGCGCACTGCTGGTCCAGCGCGATGCAGCGCGCCATCATCTTGATGTCCTCTTCCTGCAGGCATGAGGTGGCGCAGCGATCGCATTCGGAGGCGCAGCGGTTGCAGGCTTCGATGCAGCGGAGGGAGAGCTGGCGCATGGTTGTCTCCTTTTGACCCCGCCATCCTACCTTCGAAGGGGAGGCGGGGCCATCGGAGGGCGCCTGAAACCGTTCGTTTCAAAGGCGCAAAGGACGTGCGCTTTTGATGAAGAGCCCGCGTCTACAACCGCGCAACCGCGGCCGGATCCTGGCCTGCCCGCAGGGGGCGGAGGACGAACGACCACTCGTAGGTTCCCGGCCCGACCATGTATTCCGGATGCACGTTGCGCGACCAGCCCGTGTCCCCGCCCACGCCCATGTGGCGGTGGTCCAGGTGGAGCCAGATCTCGGGCCGCGGCGTCACCTTCCAGACGTGGTCCGCCGCCATCAGGTCGTCCACCGTGACATGCAGGGCGCTGAACCGGAAGAGCGGCGCGCCCCTGACCAGGAGCCCCGCGCCCGCGCCGTCCCGCAGCGCCAGCCACCGCACCTCCCCGCGGCCGCCGCACTCGCCGGGGCACATGTACCCTTTTTCGAAAAAGTCGGCGACGTTCGACTCGTACCGCCCGGGCACGGCCGCCGTCTGGCGGTCGGGGTAGTTCTCGAAGGGCCCCCGGCCGAACCACTGCGCCCGCTCCAGCTCCGGAGCCACGGCCAGTTCCACGCCGATCCGCGCCACGTGGGGGATGGCCGCGGCCACGTCGAGCCGCTCGGCCACTTCCAGGGAGCCGTCCGCCCGGAACCGGTATTCCAGCGAGCCCAGGATCCGCGCCTCCGGCGTCGAGCCCGTGAGTTCCGTTTCCACCCGGAACCAGAGCAGCCCGCCGGCGGCGGCCGAGTCGACCGCCAGGATCCGGCGGTTCAGGGGCTTGTCCAGGCCCTGGCGCTTCCAGTCGGCCGCGTACGAGGTCGGGTTGCCGAGCATGAAATCGTTGTCCGTCGGCGCCCGGCGCACGGTCTCGAGGGGGCCCGACACGAGGCGCTCGCGGCCCTCGACCTTGAACGACACGCAGCGGCCCGCGGCCTTGTCGAACTCCACCGTCACGCCGGCGGCGGACGCCGTGAGGCGATCGCCTGCGGCGGCCACCGACACGGAGCCGGCCGGGGCAAGCGCCACCGCGGCCTTCCGGAGGGGCAGGGGGAATTGGGCCCAGGCGATGACGTGGCCGCGGGGGGCCCACGGCTGGTCGGCGGCGAGGAGGGCGCGGACGTTCAGGGCGTATTCGGCGCCGGGCGCCGGTTCTGGCCGCGCGAACCCCAGCGCCAGCTTCACGTCGGCGCCCGGCTCCACGGGGGGCAGGCCGAGCTGGCCGCTTGCCAGGATGCGGCCGTCCTCGAGGAGTTCCCAGGCCACGGTGAAGCGGCTCAGGTCGATGAACTGGTGGCGGTTCAGCACGCGGACCGTGCCGGCCAGGGCGTCCGCCTCCGAGGCGGCGAACGCGATCGGCGCCTGGACGTTCTTGACTTCCCAGGCGCCCGGGTGCGGGGTGAGATCCGCGGCCATCAGGCCGTCGATCACCTGGCTGGGGTGTTCCCGGCTGATCGTGTAGTCGAAGCCGCAGCCGAGGTCGCCGCCGTAGCCCCACACGCGCCGGCCGTCGGGCAGGTCGAAATTCAGAGCCTTGTCGTGCCATTCCCAGATGAAGCCGCCCTGGAACGACTTGTAGTCGCGGACCATGTCCCAGAATTTGAAGAAGTTCCCCGAGCAGTTGCCCTTGGCGAAGGCGTATTCGCACAGGATCATGGGCCGCTTCTCGGCCGGATCGGCCATCACCTGGCGCACCCAGTCCAGGTGCGGGTACATGGGCGCCATGATGTCGGAGACGGCCGGGCCCGGGTTGCAGCCTTCGTACTGGACCGGCCGGGTGGGGTCGAGGTAGCGGATCCAGGCGGCCATGGCGGCGTGGTTGGGGCCCACGTTGGATTCGTTGCCGAGGGACCAGAAGAGGATCGACGGGTGGTTGCGGTCGCGCAGGACCATGCGGATGGCGCGGGCGAGGTAGGCGTAGGCCCAGTCGGGGTTGTTGGACAGGTCGCCCTGCAGGCCGTGCGTTTCCAGGTTCGCCTCGTCGACGAGGTAGATCCCGTAGCGGTCGCAGAGCTCGTACCAGCGGACGTCGTTCGGGTAGTGGGAGGTGCGGACGGCGTTGAAGTTGAGCCGCTTCATCTGGAGGATGTCGCGGACCATGTCGTCCTCGGTCAGCGCGCGGCCGCGGTCGGGGTGGTGCTCGTGCCGGTCCACGCCGCGGACGACGAGCCGGCGGCCGTTGAGCAGGACCTGCCTGTCCCGGATTTCGACCTGCCGGAAGCCGACCGTCGCGCGCTCGAAGTCGACGGCCTTCCCATCGGGGTCGAGCAGGGTGATGACGAGCGTGTAGAGAACCGGGGTTTCAGCGGACCACTGGCGCGGGGCCTTGACGGGGATGGTCACCCGGCTGCCGGCCCGCAGGATGCCGTCGGCATCCATATGCCGGAAGGAGTGGGCGGCGAATTCGCCCAGCACCGGCTTCGCGAGAAGCGGCTGGCCCTCGGGGTCGAAGAGCATGAAGGAGGCCCGGTAGCCGGACATGTCGTCCAGCGGGGTCATGTGGGCGTAGGCGGTCAGCGTGGCATCCCGGTAGGCGGCGTCGAAGGCGGTGGCCACGGCGTAGTCGCGCAGGTGCGCCGCGGGTTTGGCGTAGAGGTAGACGGAGCGCTGGATGCCGCTCATCTGCCAGTAGTCCTGGTCCTCCAGGTAGGTGCCGTCGCAGTAGCGGGGGACGAGGACGGCCAGGGTGTTGGCGCCTTCGCCGACGAGGTCCGTGATGTCGAACTCGGCGCAGAGGCGGCTGTCCTGGCTGTAGCCGGCTTCCCGGCCGTTGACCCAGATTTTCGCGGCGGAGTCCACGGACTCGAACACCAGGTAGATCCGCCGGCCCCGCCAGGGGGGTGGGATAACGAAGGTGCGGCGGTAGAAGCCGGCGGGGTTGTCGGCGGGCGGATGGGGCGGGGTGGGGGTGAAGGGGTAGACGACGTTCGTGTAGATCGGCTTGTCGGGGGTGTTGTGGAGCTGCCAGTTGCCGGGCACGGGCATCGTGCCCCAGTCGGCGTCGGGCAGGGCGGGGTCCGCGCACCCGGCGGGCGCCGCTTCGGGCGTGGGGAACCACTTGAATTTCCAGTTGCCGTCGAGCAGCTGCACGTAGGGGGAGACGAGGCGGCGGCCGGTGCGGGCGGTGTCCGCGTCGGCCCAGGCGCCCAGGGGGGCGTGCATGGTCTCGCGGTTGCGTTCGAAAACGAGGGGGTTGTCCCAATCCTGAGGCATGGCGGCTCCTTGATTGACTCGCCGAATCCTACCGGAAAAGCGCGAAGGCGTCACGGGGTTTTGACTGTAAACGGTGGAGGGTCCGGTGCCACCCGGACCGCACGCGCCATAGTTGCGCCCGCCGCTCGCAATTTTTTTCGTCATCCCGCCGCGGAGTGTGGTAGGCTTTCCCTATTGCGAAACCGGTTAAAACCAGCGAGGCGAGGGGGGGGACGGGATGAGTGATCCGATTTTCGACACGTACATGGGGCGCGGGCCGAAGCAGATCGTGCACTGGGAGCACTGGTCCGATCCCGACGCCGAGACGGTCCTGACCGGCATCGATTACTACCAGCATCCCCGGCTCTGCCGGCTGAAGATGAAGGAGCTATTTCCGCAATTGCGCCTGGGCGTGCCGGCCACCGACGAGCCCAAGGTCCGGCCCGACGACCAGGCGGACAAGAGCAAGGGGCGGTGGGGCGATTCGCACCGCGATCACTGGCAGCAGGAAAACGCGATGCACCGCTTCCAGTCGCGCGAGGCGATGCTGCGGTTCAGCCCCCTGGCCCAGGCGGACTTCACGGGCTGGCGGGTCGTCGAGGACGGCGATTACGCCAGCGAGGAAATCATCTACCAGCGCTACCGCAAGCACTATCCGGCGGAGTGGGGGGACCGGGCGCCGGCCGGTTCGTCCGCCTCCACCGGGTTCTACAACACGATGTTCATGTGGCCGATGCTGACGTTCGGGTACGAGCATTTCCTCGAGCTCTGCCTCGAGCCGGAGTTCGACCGGATCATGGATGAGTTCGCGGAGATCAACCGCCGGGTGTTCCGGGCCTTCGCGCGGCTGCCCGTGAATTTCGTGGTCTGCCATGACGACATCGTGCTGACCAGCGGGCCGGTCTGCAGCCCGGCCTGGATGCGCCGCCACATCTTCCCGCGCTACGAGGAGTACTGGGACATCCTGCGGAAGGCCGGGAAAGAGGTGATCTTCATGGTGGACGGCTGCGTGGACGCCTTCGCGGACGACGTCATGGCCTGCGGGGCGCGGGGCATCATCAGCGAGCCGTACACGAACTACAAGGCGATCGCCCGGAAGCACGAAAACTGTTTCATCGCCGGAGAGGGCGACAACCGCGTCCTGATGCGCAACAACCCGGCCGAGATCCGGGCGATGGTGGAGTCCATGGTGGAGACGGGGCGGATGTCCGGCGGCTACATGATGTGCATCGGCAACCACATCCCCTACAACGTCCCGGGCGAGGCGGTGAAGCGCTACCTGGACCTCTCGGCGGAACTGGCCAGGCGCTGACCGGCGTCTGCCGGCCTGGCGTCTGCGAAAGGCGTCTGCTGTAGCCGCGGGCGCTGACCGCGGTATGCGCCTGGGTTGCGGGATGCGCCGGGCCGTTTCCCGCGCCGGGGACGGCTCGGGCCACCTGTTTGTGACGCTGGCAGATGCGCCCGGTTCGCCGTGTTCCACCGTGGAAAGTCTTGAACGGGAGGGTGTTTCCGGCTATTTTGAGAGATTGGATTTTGAAAGGTTGTATGGAACAGATACTAGCCGTCGACGGCGGCGGGACAAAATGCGAAGCGCTCCTGATGAGCCTGGAGGGGGAGGCGCTGGCTTTTGCGGCCATCTATCCCGACCGTTCGGCGGCTGGGGACTGGGGCCGCGGCCGGAGCGCGCAGGCGGCCCTGGCGGCCATCCGGGCGGTCATGAAGCACATCCACCCCGAGGCCACGCTGCATTTCATCGGCGGCAATGGCGCGGCCACCTATCAATTTCTCGGCGAATTCAAGGTCCACCAGGTGGTCCTGTGGCATGCAAAGGAATCGGAGTCGGCCCTGGCCGCCTCGGGCGAATCCCAGGCGCTTATTGCCCTGGCGGGGACGGGCGCGTTCGGGCACCTGACGATGACGCACTGCAGCCGGCATGCCGACAGCTACGGCCCGCTGCTGGGCGACTGGGGCGGCGCCTACCAGATCGGGCGCGAGGGCCTGCGTGCGGCCATGCGCTCGTCCCTGAACGAGCGGCGCCGGACGGCTCTTCACGAGGCGGTGATCAAAAAAATGGGCTTTAAGGCGACGAGTCAAGACCTGTACGGGCTGATCATTCACGAAGGGGTCCGCATCTTTCCCGACCGCACAGCGGTGGCGGGGTATGCCGGGCTGGTGGATGAGGTCGCGCGCGCGGGCGATGCGGTGGCCCTGCGCATCCTGCAGGGGGCGGCCGACGAGCTGGCGGAAACGCTGGAGTCGCTGGTGCTGTCGGCCAAGGCGGAAGGCGAGCCGCTTCCGCTGGTCGGCATGGGCGGGGTGATCCAGCACTCCGACTTGTACTGGAACCGGTTGTGTGAGAAGGTGTCCGCCTTCCTGCCCCGCGTGCGTCCGATGCGGATCGATTTTCCGCAGTCGGTCGGCCTGGCCCTGGCCGGGCTGGGGCAGGCGATGGAGAGCGGCGTGGTGCGGGCGGATCTGAAACTGGTGCGGGAGCGGCTGCTGGCCACGCTGCCGGCCGTGATGGCCAACGGCAAGCCGGCGAAGGGGAAAGCATGACGGCATCGATGGATTACCTGAAAGCGGTCCGGGGCATCCTGGACTTTTACGAGAAAAACCAATCCGGCGCGGTGGAGCGGGCGGCCGCCCTGGTGGCCGACAGCGTGCTGAACGGCGGCACCGTGCATCTCGCCGCCATCGGCCACAGCAACGAGCACGACTTCCTCAACCGGGCGGGCGGGCCGGCCTTCCTGCAGCCGTTCACGTTTTCCTTCTCGGTCCAGGACCCGGTTCCCGACTGCCTGAAGAACCGGCCCCGGCCCGAGCCGCTCGACCGCGAGATTGAAACCATCCGCCTGGCGGTGAAGGCGGGCAACCTGCGCGCGGGGGACGTGCTGGCCGTGGGCTCCGTTTCCGGCCGCAACATCCGGCCGGTCGAGCTGGCCCTGGCCTGCCGCGAGCGCGGCATCAAGGTCATCGGGTTTACCTCGCTGGCCTACACGGCCAAGGTGACCTCGGCGCACCCCTCGGGAAAGAAGCTGGCCGACGTGGCGGACGTGGTGGTGGACAACGGCGCGCCCTACGGGGACGCCGCGGTGATGATCCCCGGGTACGAGTTCGCGCTGATGCCGCTGTCGGGCGTTTCGATGACGGTCGGCGGCTGGCTGATCTGGGGGCGGGCGCTTGAGCTGATGGCGGCGCGCGGCACGCCCGCCTCCGTCTTCATGAGCGTCAACCGGCCGGACGGCCAGGCCGTCTACGACCGGAACAAGGAACGGTACAACAAGCTCGGCTACTAGCCGGGAAGGGGGCTGCGATGTCGGCGGATGCCTATTTCAAGGAGGCGGCGGCCGCGCTGGAGCGCGTGGCGGCCACGCAGAAGGAGCCGCTGGCCCGGGCGGCTTCGCTGCTCGTCGAGGCGATCCGCGGCGACCGGAGCCTGTTTTCCTTCGGGGCCACCCACTCGTTCATCCTCACGGAGGAGCTGGTGTACCGCACGGGCGGGCTGATGCTGGTCAACCCGATCTACCCCCACGGCATGAACTTCTCGGTGCGCCCCATGACGCAGACCTCGAAGTTCGAGCGCGTTCCCGGATTGGGGGCGGAGCTGCTGGCCGGCTCGCCGGCGAAGGCGGGCGACGTGCTGATCATCGCCTCGACCTCGGGGCGCAACGCGGTGGTGATCGACATGGCGCTGGCGGCCCGGGAGAAGGGGCTGCGGACGATCGCGATCACGGCCCTGGCCTACACCCGGGGCGTGGAGAGCCGGCACGCCTCCGGCAAGAAGCTGGCCGACCTGTGCGACGTGGTGATCGACAACGGGGCGCCGTACGGCGATGCGGCCGTGGCCGTCCCCGGGTTCCCGCAGAAGGTGGGGCCCCTGAGTTCCCTGACCGGCATCGCGATCGTCAACGCGCTGACGGCCGAGGTGGTGGCGCGGCTGGCCGCGGCGGGCTTCACCCCGCCCGTGTTCATCAGCGCCAACGTGGACGGCGGCGACGCGCACAACGCGGAGCAGCTCCGCGCGAATGCGCACCGGATCCATTACATGACCTGACCCGCAAGGAGCTGACCATGCCCAACATTCCCGTGCTCTCCGTCACCGGCCGCGGCCTCGCCGAAACCTATGAACGCGCCCTGGTCGCGCTCCACGAGAAGGGCATCCGGATCAAGACCCAGTACGACAAGCCGGGCGATCCCGCGAGCCTCGACTGCACGATGAACCTGACGATCGAGGACCCGCTGTCCGAGCCCATGATCCACCGGGCGTTCCCCGGCGGCATCGAGGACCTGCGCGAATACGTGATGGAGGTGCAGGGGGTCAAGGACCACTGGGTCAAGAACATGAACGACGCGGCGGACACGCGCTGGGAATACACCTACCACGGCCGCCTGGCGGCCTACGGCGCGTGGCGCGAGCTCAAGGAGGGCCACTCGGTCGAGACGGGCGCCTTTTCCATCGACCAGATCGAGGGCGTGCTGGCCAAGCTGGCGAAGCAGCCCTTTACGCGCCAGGCCCAGATGATCACCTGGATGCCCAACATCGACCTGGACTGCTACGACCCGCCCTGCCTGCAGTCGGTCTGGTACCGGATCCTGGAGGACGAGAAGACGGGCGAGTGGTGGCTGAACTGCAACATCCGCTTCCGCAGCAACGACGCCTGGGGCGCCAATTTCATGAACATGTTCGGGTTCACGCTGTTCAACCGGGAGATCATCATTCCCGAGCTCACGCGGCGGACCAGCCGGAACATCCGCATGGGCCGGCTGAACTGGCAGGCGGACTCCTTTCACATCTACGGCAAGGACCTGGAGCAGGCGCGGCAGCGGCTGTTCAACCGGATCGGGACGACGGCCTTCGAGGACCGGACGTACGAGTTCCGCGACGAGACGATCCAGGCGATTTACCGCGAGGCCGGGCCCGCCGTGCTGGAGAAGATCCGGACGCACGACGAGGAATACACCCTTCGCCAGAAGCACTAGGAGGGCGGCGGCATGAAAATCCTGGTCACGGCCGGGCCGACCCGCGAGGCGATCGATCCGGTCCGCTACATCAGCAACCGGTCCTCGGGCCGCATGGGCTACGCGGTGGCGGCGGCCGCGGTGGAGCGGGGGCACGAGGTGGTGCTCGTCTCGGGGCCGGTGGCGATCCCGGCGCCCGCGGGCGTGCGGCTGGCGCCCGTGGTGTCGGCCGCGGAGATGCGGGACGCGGTGCAGGAGCACCTGGGCTGGTGCGAGGCGCTGGTGATGTGCGCGGCCGTGGCGGACTGGCGGCCGGCGGCGGTGAACCCGGTGAAGCTTAAGAAAATGGGGACAACCCCGGTGCTGCGGCTGGTGAAGACGCCCGACATCCTGGCGGGCGCCTCGGCGCATAAGGGCGGCCGGGTTTTCGTGGGGTTCGCCGCGGAGACGGGCGGGGATTTCGAAGCGGAGGCGGCGCGGAAGCGGCGCAAGAAGCATTGCGACCTGGTGGTGGTGAACGACGTCACGGCGCCCGGCGCGGGGTTCGACGTGGAGACGAACGTGGTGTCCCTTGTTTCGGAACAAGGCGTGGAGCGGCTGCCCCTCATGGGCAAGCTCGAGGTCGGCCGGCGGATTGTCGAGTGGATCGAGCGCGCCTGGGCCGGCCGGACATTACGTCCGTAACCGCCGCCAACATCCAACGCCGAGGGCGCGGAGTGTTCTTTGAGGGGCGGCCCCTGCTCCTTACACGCATTTCATACCAGCTGTTTCATGAGCGGCCTGGCAGCCGTTCGCCAATTTTTGCGATAGGCTCCAGTTCGGCATGGAGTCGGCCGTCCCCGGCCGTAGGCGACTTTGCGTGGCAGCCCCCTGCCGGCCTCCAGAGAAGACTTTCCACGGTGGAACACGGCGAACGGAAGACACGGTTCCAACATCAGCGAGTTGTTCCCTTGGGGGCATAATCGCGATGCAAAGCTGCATAAAAGAGTTCGTTCTTTGTGGGGAAGCCCTGTAGTAGACGCGGCGTCACTACAGGGCAAGCCCCACACCCCCGATTCTTTCTTCCTCCGGGCGTGCGGTTAACACCCTGGAGTGACGCTTCGTCTACTACAGGGCTCTGAACCGTGTTCCACCGTGTCGGCCGTTCGCCGTGTTCCACCGTGGTAAGCTTCTCTTCCGCGCCGGAAACGTGCCGCATTGTCGACGGAAAGCTTCCCGTGCGCGGAGCGCCCGGGCCACCTGCTTCGCGCGGACGTGCGCTCGTCATGCGCTCACGGCGGGGGACCGTATTCGCTATCAGCTATTAGCTATTCGCTATTCTACTTCAGCCGGGTAGTGGGTTCCGGGGTGGCGCCGGCTTCGAGCCAGACGTTGACGTAGTTGTAGAAGCCCATGGCGTAATCGTGGCTGTAGAAGACGAAATCGCGGCCGAACACGATCACGAGCGACAGCATGATGGAGCGGAGCCAGAACGAATCGCTGGTCGTGAACAGGTAATAGAGTGAGTAACCCGGGACCAGCAGGCAGAACAGGCCGGTGAGGAAGTCGTAGGTCAGCGCCTCGACGACCACGACGACGTGGAAGAAGAGGATCGCGAGGAATCCGCCGAAGCGGACCGAGTCGAATTGCTCTGCCGGCAGGAAAAGCCGGTAGCCGTCGAAAAACCGGAGGTAGGCCAGGGCGCCTGCCAGCACGAAAAACAGCAGCAGGGCCTTGATGGTCGGCACGACCAGTTCGCTGCGGGACCGCCGCTTCACATTCCGGTGGATGTTCTTGGAGATGTCGGTGAGGACGACTTCGGGCTGCTCGCCCCGCGCCTCCTTGATGGCTTGCGCGTCGGCCTTCGCTTTTCGCACCGAGGCGGGCAGGAGGCGGTCGCTCGATTCCGTTTTCGCGCCCGGCATGATCAGGGGCTTGGCGCACTTGGGGCAGGCCAGGTTGTCCGGCTGGGCATACTCGGAGATCGTGAGCGTGGCGCCGCACGCTTCGCAGGATAGTGTGATGTCAGCCATGCCAGTGCCGCCTTATTGCTGGAGAGCGTCTTCCAGGTCCTTGTTTTCCTTGGCGGCGGTCGCCTCGATCACGGCCTTGGCCCGCTTGCCCGCTTCAATCTTGTCCCGCTGGGTGATGACATCGGCCACGGCGCTGCCCAGGGTGGCCGGCTTCTCGGCCGCGGCGGCTGGTTTGACCGGGGTGGCCGGCTTCAGGGAGGCGGCCGGCTTCACGGGAGCGGCAGTCGGTTTTTCGATGGGCTTGTCCGCCGGGGAAGGCGGGGTCGCCTCGCGGCACCCCCCCAGCAAAAGGCAGCCTGCCACCATCATGTATGAAAGCATTCTCATGGTTATTAGCATACCTCGAATGGAACGACTAAACAAGATGATTTAAGCCAAACACGGATCTGCTTGCGGCTTTGCCATTTTCTCTTCTGCGCGTTATCATGCCCCCATTGCTAAAGGCGGGGCGGTTATGACGGAAAAGTATAAGTGGCAGTTTTCGAACCGGTTCCGGGCGAAAGCCTTCGGCTGGCGCGGGTCCCGGCTTGCGGCGAAGCGTCTGAAGGAAGCGCTGTCGGAGATGCGGAAGGTCGTGCGCAAGGATCCCGCGTTGGCCGCGGAAGGCGCAATCGGGTTGATCGAAAAGATTTGGCCGGCGTTTCAGAGCATCGACACCTCCTCCGGTTCACTGGGGGCGGCCGTGAATCACGCGGTCCATGAGGCGCTGGAATATCCCATTCGGGCCTCGGTGGACGCGAAGATCCGGAAGAAGTGGCTGGCCCGATTATGGACGGCATTTCAGGACGACGGCGTGGATTACACGGTGGAGGTCGCGGATCGGTGGGGCGAACTATGCTCGACCGACGAGGAGAGGCGGAAATGGGTGGATGAGTTGCGGCCGTGTATGATGGAAAACTGGTCTCGCGGGAGTGCGGGGGGATACTTCAGGGGCACAAGCGCGGTTTTTTCCTGCCTGTTGAGCCTTCGCCGGAACCAGGAGGTGCTCGATCTGGTGAACCAAGCCCCTTCGAAACTCTGGCATTATCGTGAATTCGGCATGAAGGCGCTGGCGGCCATGGGACGGTACGACGAGGCGCTGGCATACGCCGAAGAGTCCCGAAATCCATACGACGGCTGGGCGGCCATCGAGGTGGAATGCGAGGCGTTGCTGCTTGCCCAAGGGAAACGAGAAGAGGCGTATCGACGTTTTGCCCATTCCGCCAACCGGAGACAAACCGCCCTCGCAACGTTTCACGCCATTGCGGACAAGTACCCGGAGAAGCGGCCGGAAACCATTCTGTCTGACCTGATTGCCGCCAGCTCCGATAATGCCGGCAAATGGTTCGCTTCCGCAAGGCAGCTCGGACTGGTGGATCTTGCCGTTCAGTTGGCTCAGGCAGCCCATTGCGATCCTCGAACGCTCAATCGTGCTGCCGAAGCCCTGTTGCCGGAGAATCCTGGGGCGGCGATGGAGATTGCCTTGGCTTCGCTGCGGTGGATATGCGAAGGGTGGGGTTTTGAAATCACCGGCGTGGACGTGCGTTCCGCGTTATCGTGCGCGCTCAAGGCCAGCGACGTTTTGCACCGGAGAGCGGAGATCGTAAAAAGAATCCGGGAGACCAGCCGATCCAACCCGTCGGTCTACAACGTTTGCCTGCAGGTCGAGCCGAATATTGGCAGGGAGTAGCCGCGGATTTATACTCGATTTCGAACATATTTGTTGTCGCAACAAGATCTTGGCGGCCTCGCTTTTCCCCCGGGGTTGAAGGGGCTCTGCGATGGAAGTTGGCGCTGCATGGCCACACATGGCGGGCGGCGACAAGCACCGCCCCTACAGGACAACCGCTAAGCGTGCCTAAAAAATCGTCTTGTGTAGGGGCTTCGCTTGCGAAGCCCGCGCTGGGCAGGCGCCGGACTGCGGGCGGCGACAAGACTGTTGCTACATCAGTTGACGAGCGAATCGAGCAGGGAGGAAAGGTGGGGAACCGGATTACCCTTCAACTGCCCGACTGCCCGTTTCATCATGGCGAGCGCGGGGGGGATATGGCGGGCAAAGGACGCGGTGCCTGGATTGGCCCCTAATTTCGCATAGGCTCCCAAGGCCTGGGCCAGCCGCTGGACCGCGGCGGTCCAGAAGAGTTCGTCGGGCAGGTCGGTTCCGGACTTTTGCCGGTAGTCTTCCAGCAGGAGCGCCTGTTCGCGGGGCGACAGCGACACGTAGGGATCCGCCAGCAGGGAAGCCAGGTCGTAGGCCGCCGCCCCGTAGCGCATGCCCTGGTAGTCGATCAGGAGCGGGCCGGCCGGGGTCAGGATGACATTGGTCGACTGCAGGTCGCGGTGGATCAGCACCCGCGGCAGGGGTTCGAGCCGGGCGGCCAGCCGGCGGAGATCGGCGGCGATCGGGGTGGTCAGCCGCGGCGACAGCTTGAGCCGGTTCTGCAGGAAGTGGTGGACGAAGTAGAGCCGCTCCCAGCGGTAGAGCTTCGGGGAGAAGCCCGCCACCAGGCGCAGCTTCGCCTCGCGGGCCGCGCGGGTGCCGTCCGTGTGGAGGCGCGCGGCCAGGTCCAGCACCGGCCGGTACAGCTCCAGCCGCCGCGCTTCGTCGGCCCCCTCCAGGACCGCGAGCAGGTCGCGCCGGCCTGCATCCTCAAGGATGAGCAGGCGGCGGCGCGCATCCTGCCCGAGCAGGTGCGGCACGCGGATGCCGTTTTCCAGCAGGAAGCGGGTGTGGCCCGCGTACAGCGTGTTCTCATGGCGTTCGCGGCCGTATTCGATCAGGATGGCGCTTTTCCCCGCGTGCTGCAGGCGGAAAAAGGCGCGGTCCGAGCCGCGCGGCCCCAGCGGCAGGGCCGCCGTTTCGGCGGGCGGCCAGCCGTGGGCCGCGAGAAAGGGGCCCGCCTCCGGCAGCACGTCCGCCCGGACCGCCATGCCGGTCACCTCCCCGTGGACCCGCACGCCTTCCGCCACGACGGCATTTTCGACCCGGGCGTCCGGGGCGATCCTGGCAGCGCGCCACAGGACGCAGTTGCGCAGCCGGGCGCCTGGCCCCGCCTCGACGCCGGCGGCGATCGAGACGAAGCCCTCGACATGCACCCCGCTGCGGCGCAGGGCGCGGGCTTTGGCCGGCGCGGCCGGGTCGTACAGCCGCCCGCCCCGGGCGCCCGATTTCCAGGCCGCCTCGATGGCCGCATGCGCGCCGAGGTATTCCGGCAGGGTGCCGATGTCCTCCCAGTAGGAGTCCGGCACGACCACGCCGGCGATCCTGCAGCCGGCCGCCAGCGCCCGCCGGTAGCCCGTGATGATGCTTGAAAAGGGCTCCTCGGGCAGGTGGCGCAGGACGTCGGGCCGGACCAGGTGCAGCCCGCTGAAGGTGGCCGTGCCCGGCGCGCCGTGGGTCGTTGTTGCGAAATCAGAAACAAACCCGTCCTTCAGCAGCACGGTGCGCGGGCCGGCGTCCGGCACCATCCAGAGGGCCGCCAGGGGGCGGGCGGGGCCGTGGAAGGCCCGGAGCAGCGGGGCGGGGTCCAGGTCGGCCATGACGTCGGCGTTGACCAGCCAGAAGGGGCGGTCGCGCAGGAACCAGGCGCCGTTGCGGAGGGCGCCGCCGGTGCCGAGGGGCTGGAGCGGCTCGAAGGAGAAGTTCAGCCGGAGGCGCCCCGGCCAGGCCTGCGCCGTTTCCAGGACGGTCAGCGGCTCGTGGTGCAGGTTGATGAGCGCCTCCCGCACGCCCCACGACTCCAGCAGGCTCAGCACATGGTGCAGGGCGGGGCGGCCCCAGACCGGGAGGCAGGCCTTGGGCATCCGCCAGGTGAGGGGGCGCAGCCGGGTGGCGAGGCCCGCGGCGAGGATGACGGCCTGGGTGGGAAGGGTGCGGCTCATCGGGGGGGATAGAGCAGGGCCCTGGCCCGGGAGGCGGCGAAGGCGTCCAGGCCCGGCGTCCAGCGGGCGGCGATGGCGGCGGCGGTGTCGCCCTCGAGCAGCGCGAGGCGGACCGCGTTTGTGCCGTAGAGTTTGTCGAAAAATTCGGGACGGGTCCCCGGGGCGCCCCAGATCCGGCGGCGGCCGTGGAGCCGCTGCAGGCCGGCCAGGATCGCGACGGAGGTCAGGGCCGGGCGGAAGCGGGCGGGGTCGGTGACGGTCAGGCGCAGGCCGGGGATGAGCCGGCCGGCGTAGGGGTCGGTCGGCGGGATGAACGGGTGGGGGTGGAAGACGACGCCGGGCAGCCGCTCGTCCGACAGGCTGTCGCGCAGCGCTTCGGCCTTGAGCCAGGGGGCCCCGAAGACCTGGAAGGGCAGGGTGGTGGTTCGCCCGCAGCTGATGGCGGCCACGCCCTCGGTGAAGACCGTGGCCAGGTAGCAGGCCGCGGTTTCCCAGGAGCGGATGCCGGGGGAGGGCGGGGCCCAGGGCGGCCAGCCGGGGGCGCGGAGCGGGTCGCGGCGCCAGCCGGCGAGGCGCGCCACGGAGAGGTCGAGCGCGAGGCCCAGGTCGCGCTTGAGCCAGAGGGCCGTTTCGCCGGGGGTCATGGCGTAGCAGAGGGGGGTGCGGATGCAGCCGACAAAGCTTTCGAAGCCGGGTTCGAGCAGGGGGCCGTCGGGGGTTGCGGGCAGGGGCACGGGGCGGTCGGCCACCACGACGGGAACGCCGGCGGCGGCGGCGGCTTCGAGCGCATGGCGGAGGGTGGAGACGTAGGTGTAGCAGCGGGCGCCGAGGTCCTGCAGGTCGACGACCAGCACGTCCAGTTTCCGGAAATGGGCGGGGGTGGGGGCCAGGCGGCGGCCGTAGAGCGAATAGACGGGGATGCCCCAGACGGGGTGGCGGCGGGTGTGGACGGGATCGCCCGCGCCGGCGGCTCCGAAGAAGCCGTGTTCCGGGGCGAACAGGGCGGCCAGCGTGACGCCGGGGGCGGCCTGGAGGGCTTCGGCGGCGGTGGCGCCGTCCGCGGTGAGCGCGGCGGTGTGGGAAACCAGCCCCACGCGGCGGCCCGCGAGCGAGCCGGCGGCGATCAGGGATTCGATGCCCGGGCGGAAGCGGGCGCTCATGAAGCCGGGGTCTCGGACTCTTCGTCCAGCAGGCGGTTGATGGCGGTGATAAGGGGGTCGCGCTCGACCGGCTTCTGCACGAAGGCCCATTCGCTGCGCGGCATGAAGCGCCGCATGTAGTCGCGCGAGAAGCCGGAGGTGATGATGAGGGGGGTGCCGGGCTTGATCTCCAGCAGTTTGCGCACCATCTCGTCGGTTTCCATATCCGTCATGATGGCGTCCACGATGCAGAGCGCGTAGGCGTCGGGGTTCTTCCGGTAAAGGGCGAGGCCGGCGGCGGCCGAGTCGGCGGCCTGGACGCGGAAGCCCTCGGCCTTGAGGATGGCGGCCGTCTCGTTGAGCAGGTCCTGCTCGTGGTCGATGAGGAGGAACAGGGGCGTCTGGTCGTGCCGGGGGGCGCCGCCGGCCTTGGGGGCGGCGATGGGGATGAACAGGTGGAAGGTGGTGCCTTCGCCGGCTTTGCTGCGCACCCGGATCCAGCCGCCGTAGCCGAGGATGGCGCTGTTGGCCACGGCCAGGCCCAGCCCCACGCCGCGGTTTTTCTTGGTCGAGAAGAAGGGCTCGAAGATGCGCTCCAGGACGTCGGGCGGGATGCCGGTGCCTGTGTCGGTGATGCGGATGACGGCATAGGGGCCGCTGGCCGCCTTGGGGTTGGCCTTCAGGTCGGGGCGCTTGACCATCTGGTCCTGGACGTTCACCCGGATGACGCCGCCGCCGGGCATGGCCTCGGCGGCGTTGTAGAAAAAGTCCGTGAGTACGTCCACCATCTGGGCGGGGTCGGCCATGACGTACGGCATGTGTTCCGTTTCCAGGAACTTGACCTCCACGCGGCCGCGGGCGAGGGCGGGCTGGGCGTTCTCGATGGCGCGGCGGACGGTCTGGCGGAGGGAGACGGCCTGGAGGCGGATGTCGCCCTCGGCGTTGCTGGCGCGGGCGATGACGAGGATGCGGCGGGTCAGGTCCTGCCCGTGGCGCGCGGCGTCGAGCAGCTTCTGGGCGTCCTCGTAGGCGGGGGTGTTGCTGGCCAGGCTGGCGAGGAGGGAGGAGGCGTAGCCGGTGATGACGCCGAAGAGGGTGCTGAACTCGTGGGCGACCGTGCTGGAGAGCTTGCCGAGGGCCTCCATCTTCTCGATGCTGTGGTGGTGGCGTTCGTGGATGCGGCGGCTGGTGACGTCGTGGATGACGATGATGACTCCCTCGACGCCGCCGCCCGGGGAGAGGATGGGGGAGGAGGAGGCGAGGATGTCCTTGCGCTGGTCGGCGCGGTCGTAGAAGGCGAAGACCTTGGAGTCGTCGCCCTCGTTCACGCCGTCGCGCAGCGTCCGCATGCCGATGACCTCGATGGGCTCGTTGGTTTCGAGGTGGCGGGTGACGCCCAGTTCTTCGAGGCGGCGGCCGATGGCGTCCTTTTTTTTCCAGAGGGTGATGGCCTCGGCGGTGGGGTTCATGTAGGTGATGACGCCGTCGCGGCCGGCGGCGATGACGCCGTCGCCGATGGAGTCGAGGGCGGTGGCGAACCAGCGGCGGTTCTCCTCGAGCACGGCCTCGGAGCGGTGGCGGAAGAGGGCGATCTCGATGGCGATCTTGAGGTCGGTCTTTTCGAACGGGGGGTGGATGTAACCGAAGAGGGCCGGGGTTTTGACGTCCTCGAGAATGGCGGCGTCGGCCTTTTCGGCGATGAAGATGACGGGAATCTGGCGGGTGTGGCGGAGGCTGGAGCCGGTTTCGACGCCGTTGGGGCGGCCCTTGAGGCGGGTGTCGACGAGGGCGAGGTCGGCCTTGGCGGCGTAGGCGGCCTTGACGGCGTCCTTGCCCGTGCGGAAGGGGGGGTGGACTTCATAGCCGAGCTTTTCAAGGGAGGATTTAATCTCCGCGGCGATGGCGGGATTGTCTTCCACCAGCAGGATGCGTGTGCCGGCCATGAGCGCTACCCCTTTCGACTCGTTTCAGGAAATGGCAGTATGGCAAAACCCCTGGCGTCTTACAAGGCGATACGGCTATTCGCTATCCGCTATCCGCTATTCTTCAATAATCCCGGCGGGTGAGGCTGCGGACGGCGAGGGTGAGGGGGATGACGACGGCGGCGAGGGTGATCAGGAGGCACCAGGCCGAGGCGAGGGTGACGCCCCAGCGGAAGAGGGAGCCGGGAAGGTGGCCGAGGAGCGCCTGGTGGAACAGGACGGCGAAGGGGAGGATGGCCGTGAGCATGAAGGCCAGGGAGAGCACGAGGTTGAGCGTGCCGCCGAAGCCGGAGACGATGGCGGCCGGATTGCGCTCGCGCAGGTCCATGAAGACGGCGCCGAGGCCGGTGGAGAGGCCGGCCACGGCCAGGGGAACGGCCACGCCGATCCCCAGCGTCACCAGCCGGACCGGGGTGCTGGCCTCCAGCATGGCGGTGGAGACGAGAACCAGCCCGAGGCTGATCAGCAGCATGGTCAGGGCGGAGAGGGTGAACTTGGCGTACAGGATGCGGCGGGGGGTGGTGGGCGCGAGGTTGAGGATCCAGAAGCCGTGCCCCTCCAGGCTGAGCTGGGGGTAGATGAAGCGGGCGCCCAGGGAGCAGAGCACGGCGGAGACGCTGAATACGTTGAGGAAGGAGACGAAGCTGCGCCAGACCTCGGGCATCAGGTTGTAGCGGAAGGCCCGCAGGTTGGAGAAGTAGAGGCCGAGCAGGCCGAAGAAGATCATGCTCTGCACCCACTGGGCCGGGTCCCGCAGGAAGGTCCGGATGTCCTTGAACGCCATGGCCCGGATATCGGGGGGAAGAAGGCGGGCGGCGATCCGTTCGAGCCCCGCCAGCAGGATCGGGGCCCGGCGGCCGGGCGAGGAGTCCCCCGCGGCGCGCTGCCAGGATTCGTAGAAGACGGCCGCGCCGAGCATCTCGACGGCGGTCAGCACAAGCAGGGCGTTCGACCCGAGCAGCAGGAGAAAGAGCAGGCCCCGCCCCCAGAGGCCGCGGGAGACGGCCATCAACCCCTCGGCCATCCACCAGCTCGGCCAGAACGGCTGTGAGGCGGCCTTCATGCCGGGCACCAGGTTGGTCAGCATGAACACCTCTTCCGACTCGGCGCTGCGGTAGCGGCCCATGAGCGCAACCAGCACGGCGAGGCCGGCGAGGACCCCGAGGCCCAGTCCGGCGAGGAGCAGCGTGCGGCCCCGGGGGACCCAGCGGATCGCGGCCAGCACCACCAGGGCGCCCAGGCCGGCGGTCAGGATCAGGAAGGGAATCGCGAACAGGAACGACCAGAGCAGGAAGAGCGGCGAAAGGTCCTTGTGCGCCTGGTAGGCGCTGATGAACGGGATGATGATGAAGAAGAAGGCCCAGGAGGAAAGCGCGATGGATTCGGTGATCTGGCTCATCACGATCTGGCGGTTCGTGGCGGGCAGGGAGAGGAGGAAGGGCACCTCCCGGGATTCATAGAGGCTGGAGTAGGAGGTGACGACGCCCGAGACGACCATCATGCCGCCCAGCCCCAGGAAGAAGAGCGCGAACAGGTGACCGATGATCAGGGAGCTCAGCCCGCCCATGCCGTCCATGAACCGGAAGCCGATCAGGAAGAGGCCGCGCAGCCCCAGGAAGAAACCCGCGAAAATCAGGGTGATGAAGATGAGCTTGAACCGGGAGTCCCGGCCCATCATCCGGAGCTTGTTCCGCCACGAGCAGGCGGCCTGGTAGAGTAGGGCGTTTGAGAGGGGCATGGGAGAGGGGCAAGGGTTCAGGGTTCGGGGTTCGGGGGTTCAGCGGTTCAGGGTTTCAAGGGCTGGGCAATAGGACCTATAAGTCCTATAGGACCTATTCCTGAACCCTGCCCCCCTGAACCCTGAACCCCGAACCCTCTTTTGCCGGGCTATTTTCCGAACGCCTCGTCAAACACGCGGTCCGACTTGGGGAAGTCGAGCTTCTTGACGAAGGCGGCGGCCTCGGGCGCGCCGTGCTCGCGGTCCATCATGGCGTCTTCCCATTCCACCGAGAGCGGGCCGTTGTAGTTGATCGCGTTCAGGGTGCGGATGATCTCCTCGAACTTGATCTGGCCGCGGCCGAGGCTGCGGAAATCCCAGCCGCGGCCGGGCGTCCCGAAGTTCAGGTGCGAGGCCAGGATCCCGGTTTCGCCGTCGAGCGTCACCGCGGCGTCCTTCATGTGGACGTGGTAGATGCGGTCCGGGAACGCCTTGATGAAGCGGACCGGGTCCACCATCTGCCAGTGCAGATGGCTCGGGTCGAAGTTGAAGCCGAAGGCCTTGCGGTTCTTCAGGGCTTTCAGGGCGCGGCGGGCGGTGACGATGTCGAAGGCGATTTCCGTGGGATGCACTTCGAGGGCGAAGCGGACCCCGTTCTTGTCGAACACGTCCAGGATGGGGTTCCAGAGAGCCGCGAAGTCGTCGAACCCCTTCTGGATCATCGCGTCGCTGACGGGCGGGAAGCTGTAGATCATGTGCCAGATGCCCGAGCCCGTGAAGCCGTTGACGACCTTGACGCCGATGTTCTTGGCGGCGACCGCGGCGTCCTTCATGGTCTGGACGGCCCAGGCGCGCTTCTTCTCGGCGTTGCCGTGGCACTCCTTGGGGGCGAACAGGTCGGAGCGCTCGTCGTTGTTGGGGTCGCAGACCAGCTGGCCGGCGAGGTGGTGGCTGATGGCGAAGAGCTTCAGGCCGTGGGCGGCGAGGATTTCCTTGCGGCTCTTGGCGTAGGCGAGGTCCTTGGCCGCGCGGGACACGTCCACGTGATCGCCCCAGCAGGCGAGCTCGAGTCCGTCATAGCCCCAGGCCTTGGCCTTCTTGCAGAGGGTCTCGAGGGGGATGTCCGCGAACTGGCCCGTGAACAAGGTGACTGGTCTGCCCATACATGCCGTCCTTTCCGATCGTGTGGTTCGTACTGGTTTTCCGCCGGCCGCCCGGTGCGGCGGCGGGTATCAAGCGGGGGGCGCGGGCGGGGGTCCGTCGGGGGTCTCCGCAACCTGGCGGATGGCGAGGGGGATGGAGACCTCGTGGCGGCCGTCGATGGCGATGTCGACGGAGTGGGCTCCGGCGCGGGAGAATTTGAGCTGCTGCAGGTTGAGGATGAAATTGCGGCTCAGGCTGGGGGCGCCTTGCGGGATGCGGATGTCGAAGGGCAGGTCGAGCGCCTGGATGACGGCCTTGCCGTCCTCGTCCACGAAATTGATGCGGATGCGGTGGGCGCCGGTTTCGTCGTGGGTGAAGACGACGCGCAGGACGATGGCGCAGCTGGGATGGACCGCCGGGAGGGCGCGGACGAAAATGGTGTCAAACGTCCCGAGCAGGTTGAGCTTGCCCTGGTAGTCGGTGGCCGCGTCGCACAGGCACGCGATTTGGATGTTCATGCCGTCTCTCCGTACTGAAAGGAAAGAATGGCCGGACGCCTGCCGGTTGTCAATGGCAAAGCAGGCAAAGAGACGACGCGCTTTTGGGTTTTCTTCTTCGGGCGGGCTGGTATAGTGGTCGGATGGAAACGAACTATTACAAGGTGTTTCTGGTCCGGCTGGCAACCGTCGGGCTCCTGGTCCGGTGCTGCCTGGCGGCGGAGCCGGAGGCCAACGCCGTGGTGGAGCGGTTGCTGGCTGAAAGCGGCAAGGTGAAGTCGATCCAGTGCGAAATCCGGCGCGAGACGGAGGCGGAGGGCGGGTCGATGTCGTTCCTGAGCCGCGTCTGGTACGAGCGGCCCGACCGGCTGAAGGTGGAGATGGCGCTGCCCGAGCAGCGGCGCATCGTGGCCGACGGGAAGGGGATATTCAAGTGGATCGAGGGCCAGGACCGGGGCGTTCGGATTCCGATCGAGGACGCCCCGCCGGGCGAAATGATCCAGGTTCGGCGCGTTCCGGGAACGGCGGACGAGCAGCTTTTCCGCATCCGGGAGTACCCGGAACGGGCGCTGCCGCCCTCCGACGGTTTTCCCGTCCGCCGGGCCTACGAGCCGCCGCCGCCCCATCCCTACACAATTCTATCGCTCGATGCCACGGGCCGCCTCGCCAGACTCGAGTTTTTTGGCTCTCCGGCTGCAACCAATCGATTGCTATGCACTCAGTATGAAGGTTGGCGCGAGGCCAAGCCGGGCATCTGGATTTCCTGTCTCCAGAAAACGGAGGCGCGGGGGCGGGATGGCACTCAGGTCCGGGAAACCCTCCGGGTTAACAGTCTGATCGTGAACGAGCCGATGGCGCCCGGGACCTTTGACGCCGGGGCGCAGGCTCCGGGAGTGCGCTTCCTGTCGCCCCTGGAAGCGGAAGAATCAATTAAGAAATAAATTGCATTTGCCCCCCTTTTGGTCTTATAACACGCCCTAACAAGGAGGCGCTATGAAGAAAGTGATTATTGCGATGCTGGTCGCCGTCATGCTGACGTCGACAATGGCGTCCGCGGCTCCGGCGGCCGGGCGCGGCGGGTTCATGGGTTTCATCGGCGGCTGCTGCTTCGGCCTCCGCACCGGCACGGCGTATAATGCCGGCAAGGAAATCCACTGGCGGGAATGGGTCCGGATCATCCCCGTGGTGGGTCTCGTGGTGGGCATCTGGGACGGCATCGACTGCGCCAACGGCAAGACCACGTCCGACCTGGCCAGCCAGTATGGCTCAATGTATTACTAAACGGGAACTGACCATGCGCAAAATGCTTTCGATTCTCCTGGTCGCCGTTCTGCTGTCCTCCACCTCGGCCCAGGCTGCCACGGCGGCCCGGGGCGGGTTCATGGGCTTCATCGGCGGGTGCTGCTTCGGTCTCCGCGCCGGCGCGGCCTATAACGACGGCAAGGAAATCCACTGGCGCGAATGGTGCCGGTTGATTCCGTACGCCGGCCTTGTGTTCGCCATCTGGGACGGCGTGGATTGCGCCGACGGCAAGACGGCCGACTACTTTGCCGACAAGTACGGGCAGATGTACTACTAGGATCAGGACCCCAGACGTTATCTCGGGACCCCGGCTGATTTAGCCGGGGTCCTTTTTTTTGCCTAATCGCGCCGCGCGGGAACTCGGGGTCCGTTCCCGTTGCGAATTGTTCCTGATTTCTTGACGTTTGCCGGGATCAAGCCTATAGTTCGGTTTTTATCTTCAGGGGGGGACGTGAATCGACTGTCACCATCCTTGGCTTTTCTTTTTTTAAACGGCCGTCAGCCTGTGAAAAGAATAAAGGTATGAAAAAAACTCTTTGGTTCGTTCTCGTTTTGCTTGGGTGTTCCGCCGGGCTTTCTGAAGAGCAGACGCTGGGCCAGGCTTTTGAAGCCCGCACCGGCAAAAGGGCGACGCATCCGGCGGTCCTCAATTACACCCGCAATCGGCTCATGAATACCATGTCCTCCTTTTGCATGATCAGCACGAACTCGATCGACGCAATGTGGTCGGTACTGCTCGGCGATTTGAAGGATTCGGAGGCCAAGGGCGAAATCATCATAACCGAAGTTGACAGGCGGAACGGGCTGATGACCTTTGATCAGCCCGCGGCGCTGGGTTCGCTGACAACGCGCTATTTCATCACCGCCGACCCGGGACGGAGCGTGCATTTCAAGATCGACATTTCCATCCCCCGGTCCGTGATCCTGACGGACCTGAACGCGCTGATCGTGTTCGCCGAGATCATGGACATGGCGAAGAATGCGGATTCCCGGCTGGGAGCCCTGAAAACGTTTGCCGATAAAAGCGAAACCCGGCCTTTCAAGATCGTCTGCCCCAAGGGAATGACCGACGATTGCAGGCATGGGACGCCGGTCCTGCGGTACTATGTGTCGCAACGCATCGTCGACGTTCAACCCGAAGGGCGCGTTTCGAAGGCGAAGTATGACTCCACCCGCAAAATGGTGCATGCCGGCATTGATATCCTGGCAAAACCCGGGGACAAGATCTATCCGGTGGAAGATGGAACCGTGATCGACCTGATCGATAATCCGAACGACAAGAACTGGCGGGTTCTGGGATACCTGGTCATCCTCGAGCATCTCGATAAGAATAACCGGAAATGGTGGAGTTTGTATTCCAGCATGGGCTCCAAGCCTTTTGTCATGCCGGGGGAACGGGTGGAAAAGGGCGAGACAATGCTGGGTGTCGTCGGTGATTCGGGAGAGGAGCCCGGTAAAACCCATGTGCACCTGGAACTCAGGCGGTTTGAAAGCCGTTTTTTCAAGAACTGGGAGTCGCTTCTGGGCATTCTTGATCCGGGTTCGTATCAAGCCTGTAAGGCCGGCGATCTCGAGACGGGATGGATTGATCCGGCAGGTCCCCTTTTCCAGGCCGTTGAGGCTTCGGTCGCGCGACCAGCCGCTGTGGTGGTGAAACCGGACACGCCCGTAAAACCGCCGGCTCCACCCGTTGAGGAGAAGCCCGTTGCCGTTGCCGCCAAGCCTCTCCCGCCGGAAATTCGCTGCTTCATTTTCGCTTCTATTCAAGATGACCCTGCCAAAGGGGAGGCCATTTCGGGAAATGCCGACGGGATCGCGCAAAACGGGGAAGCCTTCGACCTGGTTGTGGTCGTTAAAAACGACGGAGCCCAGACGGCAAAAAACGTGACGTGCGCCGTGACGCTGCCGGCGGAGAAGACCCTGCGGGCTTTCAGCGACCTGGCCTTTCCCGTTCCGGCGCTGGCTCCTGACGCGGCGTTCACCAACCGGATCACGATCGCGGTTCCGCTAAGCGCCAAAATCGAGACCAGCCCCGTGTGCGTGATCGAAGTCAGGGAATCCGGCTCGAATGTGGTGCGGCGGCTGGATTTCAATGTGCCGGTGGCCAAGCACTAGATCGATTTGAAATCAATGTCGGCTGAGGTGAAAAGCAAGGAGGCGATATGGAAGATGAGCGGACAGAGGCGGATATCGCAAACGGTCGGAGATTACAGAAAAATGCAATAGCGGAGCTAGAGGCAGAGATGGAGGCTAACGCGAGACCTCGAGTTACAGAAAAGGCGGAGGCAAATACGGCCGAGAAAACTAGCGGTAACGATGTGCGGACCAAGCCTTCAGCCGATAAAGAGAAGGGCGAAACGAAGGCTCAAGGCCAGGACGACGGTTACGATTATTCAACCGGCATCAGCCAATAGCAAAGCCGATTGCACATGAACACGGTTCAGGTATTCGAGGGCGACAGGCTTGAGGCGAAGCCGCCCGCCCGCGAGGCGGCGGGGGCGCGGTGCTGCTTCCTGGGTCACGACGCGTCGGGCCTGCCGCTGTCTGTCCCTCTTTCAGAAGACCTGCTCAGCCGTCATCTCCTGTTCCTGGGCGGCATCGGAACCGGCAAAACCAACGCCATTTTCCAGCTGGTGGACCAGTTGCGGGGGGCGATGACCGAGCAGGACGTCATGCTGGTGTTTGACACCAAGGGCGATTTCCACACGGCGTTCTACCGGCCCGGCGACACCGTGATCAGCAACGACTCGAAAGCGACCGGCCCCGGCCAAGTGGATTACTGGAATATATTCAACGAGATCGGCGTCGGCGGGTCGGCGGAGGCGGATATCGTCGAAATCGCCAAGACCCTGTTTCACGAGCGGACGGAGAAGACAAGCCAGCCCTTTTTCCCCAACGCCGCCAAGGATCTGTTCTGCGGCATCCTGACGCATTTTTCCCGCTCCGGCGAAAAGATGGACAATGAACGCCTCCGGGCGTTTCTGGACCAGGCCACGGCAGCCGAGTTGAGGGTGCTGCTCCAAGCTCATCCCGACATGAAGGCGATGACCAGTTATATCGCGGATGACCGGTCGCCGCAGACGCAGGGCGTGCTGTCCGAGCTTCAGCAGATGGTGCGGGAAATCCTGCTCGGCCATTTCAGGAAGCCCGGAACGCTATCCGTCCGGGACACGATCCGGAAAAAGGGCGGCCGCTGCCTGTTTGTCGAGTACGACCTGGGCATCGGTAACATGCTGACTCCTGTTTACCGGCTGCTTCTTGACCTTGCGATCAAGGAATCGTTGTGCCGGGAAAAAAGCGAGGGGAATGTCTGGTTCGTCATCGACGAATTCCGGCTGCTTCCCAATCTGCAGCACATCGATAGCGGCGTCAATTTCGGTCGGAGCCTGGGGGCGAAGTTCATTGTCGGCGCCCAGAGCATCGAGCAGATCTTCCATGGTTACGGGGAGTCGCTCGCCCGCAGCATTTTGTCCGGCTTCATGACCACGGTTGCGTTCCGCGTCCACGACGCCAGCACGAACGATTTCATCAAGGGCCTTTTCGGGAAGAACCGCAAGAGGGAGTCGTACATGGCCTCGGTCCAGACGCGCGGAATCGTTGAAAATGTCCGAGATGGCAATGTTGTGGAGGACTGGGACATTTCGAATCTTGGCATCGGACAGGCCATTCTGGGCATTTCGGGGGAAATGCCGTTCACATTCCGCTTTGATCGGCACACGTAAAATGAAAACCGCGCAATCGCGGGTCTTTTGGCAAACGCGCTGAACGGGAGGGATCGGGACCATGAGTTTCAAGCTGTTTGAGGGGCATCTGAAGCCGGCGGAAGGCGAAGTCGTCGTGCGGTCCTACCACTGCACGGGGTTGTCGCCGTTGTTCGCGTTCATCGGGATGAAGATCAACGGTTACCTGACCGTGACGAACAAGCGACTTGTTTATTTGGCCTTGGGATCGTCCTTGTTCGGGGCGGAGGGAAGCAGCAAGCGCTACACCGAGGTTCCGGTAGCCGACGTAGCCAACATGACGCTCAGCCGGGGGACGCGCTTCAGCCTCTTCCGGCTTGTGGCGGCGTTGGCGGTACAAGCGATTCTTGCGCTTCTGGTTCTGGCCGCCTCGTTCTGGTGGGGGCAACTCCTTCTGAAGGCGCACAATCCGCTGGTTGTCATGGGTGGCGGTTTCGTGCAGTTGCTGGTGGCGGCGGGTCTCCTGGTGCGTTCGCTGTGGGTGAAGGATGCCGGGGCCCGGCTTTTGCTGGCGACGGCCGGGGCGGGCATTCTCGTCAATCCGCTCATTGATTATTCGACAGGCAAGCCTTCGCTGAATGGGGCGGGAGGATCCGACCTGACCAGCCTGGCGATTCTATCCGGGGCGGCCACCTGTTATCTGCTGATATGCCTGTTCTGGTTTGTCAGGCGGGAATATCTGACTATCGCCGTTTCATCAAAGGGCGGCATGCAGACCCCGATCAAGGTTGAAGGGCATTCCTTCCTGAGCTTCAGCCATATCGGCGCGGCCCATGCGGATTGGATGGCGCCGGCGGTGGACGCCGGTCTCTTGTTCAAGGAATTGGGCGCGCTTGTGACGGACATTCAGACCCTGGGTGATCACGCCGTCGAGAAATGGAGCCGGCCTGCATCCCTTGTCGGCGAAAGTGCATCCGAGGCGCCGGGACGGTTGCGCGGGTATCGGCTGTTCGCGCTCCGGACGGCCTCGTTTGCGGTCCTGCTTCT
Organism: Kiritimatiellia bacterium; assembly: GCA_044346855.1. Classification (GTDB taxonomy): domain Bacteria; phylum Verrucomicrobiota; class Kiritimatiellia; order CAIKKV01; family CAIKKV01; genus CAIKKV01. Next base: position 3,862 of record JBIIYJ010000002.1, on the reverse strand, counting down.
TGGGGTCGCCGTTTGTGGGGAAATGACATGGCGGGCGGTTTCGGCAAACAAGGATCTGGCGGTGAAGGTGCGGGAGGAGACGGCCGTCGCACGGAAGGCCGTGGAGGCAGACGCGTCCATCCGGCAATGGGTCCCCAAAATGATTGCCGCCGCCGAAGCGGAAACGGCCGCGGGCGAGACGGCCTTTATCGGCAGGCACTATACCGCGGCCAAGGCCCGCTGGGCTGCGGCGACCGCCTTGTATCAGGGCATGCCGGAAGCCGTTGTCGAAATGAAGAATGTGGCGGCGGCCAAGCGGGCTTTTGACGCGTTGAAGACGCAGGTCTTTTACGAGGAATCCCTGGCTGATAAATTCGCGGTCGAAGGGCTGATGAGCCAGTTTGTGGCGTTGATGGATCGGCAGCCCGTCTCGAATGAGTTCTGGGCTGTTGTCCAGTCGAGCCGGGCGAAGGCCAGGCAGGAGGCGGAGCAGGCCCGATGGGAAAATGCCGGCCCGGAATGGACGGTGGCGAGCATGAAATTGAAGCCTTCCGTGCAACTGATGCGGGCGGCAGCCTGGGTTTCTCTAGCGGAGCAAGCCATCAAGAAAGGCGATGCGCCGGAGGCTGGCCAATGCGCGGCCAAGGCGCTGGCCGAATTTCCGGGCCTTCCCAGCGCCCGGCTGCTGCGCGAATTGGCGGGCAATAGGGTCGCGTACGAGCAACGGTTAGCCCAGGCGCTTGAGACTGGCGTGGTCAATGCCGCGAACAAGGATGAGCTTCTGGCGAAGTTGAACCTGTATGGGGGGCCGGAGTGGGCTCGCGTCAACGAGAGCGTGAAAAATGCCGGCCTTCTGGCGACCCTGAATCAGTGGGAAGCCTGCAATGAAGAATGGAAAAAAGTGGCCGGAAGCCTGCCCGGGATTATCCTGGCTTTGCGGATCGTCAAAATCGAGCAGGAGGCCCGGCGTGAGAATTGGGGCGAGGTTTCAACCCTGGCCGATTCCGTCATCAAGGACTATCCGAATCAGCCCGCGGCGCTTGAGTTGAAGAACAAGGCCGAAATCGTGCTGAACGCCAAAGCCTCGGAACGGGGCTTCCAATTCCTGCTAGGCAGGGCGATTGAGCGGGAGGTGGCGGACAACCACATCAGCCCCGGAACCATGGATGGATTTTATGCCCACATGGATCGGTATGGCCGTGATGAATGGACTGCGGTCAAGGAGATGATCGCCAAAGCGGAGCAATACGGGGCGGCGGAGCGCGGCCCGGAGGGCTCCAATGCATGGAAGCAGGCCTGCGCGTTATTGCCGGCCGCCACTGCCCGCATGCGGGCCGAGGTGACGCTTGAAAAAGCGGAAAACGAGTTGAAGCAGCGCAATTGGGACAAGGTCCTGGCCTACGCCCAGGCTGCCCTGGCCGAACGGCCCGACCTTGCCCGGGCCAGGCAGCTTCGCGATCAGGCCGATGGCATCGTGGAGATGCGTTGCCTGGGCGAGAAGTACAAGCAGGCTTTCAAGGAGGCGTCGGGACAATTGGCCGGGTTCGGTATTCCCGCTTACGACCAGAGCTCCCTGTTAACCAACCTTTCGCAATATGGCGGGGCGAACTGGGCGAGCTTGACCCAGAACATCGTCAAGGCGGAAGAATTCGAGAAACAAGGGAAGCATGCCGAGTGCGTGGGGGCCTGGCAGACTGTTTTCCGGTCCTTCCCGATCGCGATCAGGGAGCTTAAGGCGGGTTACTGGGTGGCGAAGGCCGATAAAAATGCCAAGGACAAACTATGGGCAAAAGCGAGCATCGAGGCCGAAAAAGCCTTGTTGGAAGACCCGGAGAATCATCGCGCCAAGGCTTTGATGGTTGAAATCGAGAAGAATTCAAAATAACGTCGGGGTATGGAAAATCGTTCCGCCATTTTTTTGACTGCCATGGCCAGGCTTCGCGCCGGCATGCGCCCCGCGAAGACCCTGGCGCTGTGGCTTCTGGTTTCGCTGCTTGCAGGCGGCTTGTCAGCGGCGGCGAATGCCGCCGACTTGCGGCTGGCCGGCGAATTGTCCGAGGAAGGCGACTGGGCGGCCTGCCTGGTCGAATGCCGGAGGGTGGATGCGGCCCGGCCCGGTCTGCCCGGAATCCGCGGCTTGCGGGCGCACGCTGAAGAGGCGCGCGCCCCTGTTCCCAAATCATTCTGGCGCCGGGCGGGGGAATGGCCCATCCGCGGGCTGGTCGGGTTTTACCGGTTCGCCATTGGCCCCGCCATCGGCAACCGCTGCATCCTGGAGCCGAGCTGCTCGCGCTATGCCCTGGAGGCGGCCCGCCGCTCCGGCTGGCTCAGCATCCCCATGACGGGCGACCGCCTCATCCGCGAGCCGTCCGTGGTCCAGGCCGGGGAGAAGCCGGTATTCGGCAAGGACGGCCAGATCCGGTATGCCGATCCCGTGACGAATCATGCTGGCGGGGGCTGACTATTTTTCATCGAATTGAAAAACAGTCTTGACTATTTTTCAGTTAGTTGAAGAATAGTCACATGCTGGAACGAACTCTCTATCAACGGGTTTGGAAAGAGTTATCCGCCGAAAAGAGCCTTGTGCTCATGGCCGGTCCCCGTCAGTGCGGAAAAACAACCCTGTCCGAGCTTGTCGGAGCGTCATTTCCAAACAGACTTTATTTCAACTGGGACATCCCCGCCGATAAAAGGCGCCTGCTGGAGAATCCCGCCTTTTTCGAGGCCCTTCCCAGGGTCGACGGCTCGAAACCGCTGGTGGTGCTGGATGAAATCCACAAATACCGGCAGTGGAAGAATTACTTGAAAGGGACCTACGACCGGTTTCATCGGGATTATCTGTTCCTCGTGACCGGCAGCGGCCGGTTGGATACGTACCAGAAGGGCGGGGATTCTTTGGCCGGCCGGTATGACTTATTCCATTTATGGCCGCTGACCCTGGCTGAATTGGGGGAGTGCCAGGCCGAGCATGAGGCGTTTCTGTCTGATCCGCTTGCCGTCGTACAGGACGGACTTGCCGATTTGAAGGCCAAATGGGAAAGGCTGGCTGCCTTTAGCGGTTTTCCGGAACCTTATCTCAGGGGCACGCCCTCCGGGTATCGCCGATGGTCCTCCGGATACCACGCCCGGTTGATCCGGGAGGACATCCGGGATATGACCGCTATTCGAACCGTGGACCAGGTGGAGGTTTTGTTTTATTTGCTGCCATCCCGCATCGGCTCACCCCTGTCCGTGACCGGACTGTCTGAAGATTTGAAGACGGCTTACAATACGGTCGCCCAATGGCTGAGCGTGTTCGAGCGGGTATACCTGACGTTTACCCTAAAGCCATGGACGGCGTCCGTTGTCCGCTCCATCCAGAAGGAGAAGAAACTGTACCTGCTGGATTATGCCGTGATTGATGATCCCGCCGCTCAATTCGAGAATATGGTGGCGGTTGAATTGATGCGGGCCGTTTCCACATGGAATGATCTCGGGCTCGGACAGTACGGGCTGCATTTTGTCCGGGACAAGGAAAAACGGGAAGTTGATTTTCTGGTGGCGGACCGGCGGAAGCCCGTCTTGCTGATCGAGACTAAACTGGGGGACGAGACGCCGTCGCCCTCGTTGGTGCGCTTCCAGCGGCAGTTAAACGTTCCGGCCGTCCAGCTTGTTCGGGATGCCGAGTCTTACCGCCTGCTACAGAATGAGGGACAAGGAATCCTTGTGGCGCCGCCCTGGCGATGGCTGCCCCGGCTTCCTTAACCGGACGGATTCCGGTTTGCGGAACGCTGACCGTCTGTCAGCCGCCGAAGAGCATCCGTCCCGAATCGTTCCCGCAGGGCGTCCACGGTTTTATCCAGCCGCTCGTCCTTTTTCCGGCTCTCGGGCGGCTTGCTGTCGA
>JBIIYJ010000273.1:0-7242 GCA_044346855.1 Kiritimatiellia bacterium | reverse complement strand
TCTTCGAGGACGGCCGGCTGGAACTGTACAACCTGGCCGCCGACATCGGCGAAACCCGCAACCTCGCCGCCGACCTTCCGGAGGTGACCGCCCGGCTTCACGGGCTTCTTCGGGCCTGGCGGGAGGCACTGGAAGCGAAAATCCCCGCACCCAATCCGGAGTGGAACCCAACTCCTTAACTCCCACTTAAGGTAGGAGACGACTCAGCGGGCTCCTCACGGAAACCAAAATCGCGCGCCGCCCGTGCGAGCGACAGCGAGCAGGCGCGCGATGGCAAGTCCGTTGCGGCGTTTCGGCAGGCGGACTATGGCGAGCTGATTTTGCGATGATGAGGGGCGACGACGAGGAGGCGTGGACTCGTGTCCCGACTCCTCCAGTCGGAGCCCCTCAGCGCGCAAAAGCGGCCGCCAGAGAACGCCCGAAACGCCGCAACAACACCACGCAACCCGCCGCCAAACTGGCACATGGCAGCGGGCACGAAACCATCACGGCACACTCAACGCCTCCTGATGGCGGCTCGACAAGGGAATGATTCCTTTGTTATGGTTGTCCGTCAGACAAAGGAGCCACCATGTTTAACTTCGCGGGCAAATCGGTATTGCTGTTGGGAGGGGCGGGTTACCTGGGCACCCAGGTGGCGGGCGGCCTGGCGGAACAGGGCGCCAACGTGCTGGTGGCCGATTTCAAGGACGAGACCCTCGCCCCCTGCGCCTCGGCCGTAAAGGCCCGGGCCCGGAATGGCGCGCGCGTGGAGACGATGCACGGCGACGCTCGGGACGAGGCCTCCATCAAGGCCTGCGCGGACGCCGCCGTGTCCCTGTTCGGCAAACTCGACCTCGCCGTCTACATGGCCTTCCGCAGCATCAGCAAGAAAGTCGATGAGCTCTCCGGCCCGGAGTTCGACGAGGCGAACCACGTCAACATCACCGGCGCCTTCCTCTTCGCCCGCGAGGCCGCCTCGCGCATGACCGGCCCCGGCAGCATCGTGCTCTTCTCGTCCATGTACGGCTACATCAGCCCCGACCCGCGCATCTACCTGCCGCCCATGAACCCGAACCCCATCGAATACGGGGCCGGCAAGGCGTCGATCGAGCAGATGGTCCGCTACCTCGCCGTGCATTACGCCCCCCGCGCCATCCGCGTCAACGGCATCCGCCCGGGCGCCTTCCCCTTCGTCTCCACCCAGCAGAACGACCCCGGCTTCACGGCCCGCCTCAACGCCAAGGTCCCCCTCGGGCGCGTGGGCCAGGCCTCGGAAATGGCCGGTCCCGTCGCCTTCCTGCTCAGCGACGAAGCCTCCTACGTCACCGGCCATATCCTGACCGTCGACGGCGGGTGGACGGCGTGGTGAGGTCAACTATAACCATGACCCTCAGCGGGCCGCGCCTCCGGCATCCGGTTGATCCCGTCTTGAGGGACACCCACATCTACGGCGTGCCGACGCTCTACCAGCTTTCCCCGACCGCGGCGCTCTGCATCGCCAACATCCGGGTGATCGGCGCGGGCCAGGTGGATTTCGAAAACGGGGCGGACGCCCTGGTCTTCGACAGCCTCGGCGCGATTGACGCCGCGAAAGCGGTCCCCCTGGTCCGCAACGAAACCGTCGTCGATCCCGACAACGGCAACAGGATCGTCCTGGTCATGCACGCGCCCAACGGCGGCTTCGTGCCCCTGGGCGCGCGCCTTCCCGACGGCCGGCCCCACCCGGCGGCGGGAACGGGCTTCGGCATCTCTTCCGCCTCGCGGCATTACGAAACAACGTCTCTGGGCGCCAGCCCCGTTGCCGTCAAAACCTCGGTCAAAGGCTACCGGCTCCTGCTCCAATACCGGTACGACGGAAAAACCTTCAAGGTGGTCTCCAGCACGAAGCTCGCCCCGGAGGATCTCTTCCCCGGCTGGCTGACCTTCGGGCGCGGGCTCGGCGCGGCCGTTCCGGACGGCGAGGATCTGCTGTTCGGCCTGGTCGCCGGCCAGGACAACGAGCTGACCCGCGCCCACCGCGAGCGGCTGGCCCGCACGGGCCGACCCCTCCACCCCCACGCCGGCGGACCGCTCGGCGAATGCTACGGCTCCGTCTGCTCGCGTTGGCGCTACGGGAAGGACGGCTGGCGGCCGGTCTCCTACGCGTCCGTCACGGCGCAAGGCCCCGATATGTCCGGCGAACCGTCGATCGTGCGCGACCGGGACGGCTCGCTGCTATTCTCGGTGCGCGGCAAGGGAACCGCCGTGCCGCCGGGCGCCAGCGACGAAGGCCTGGAGAACACCTACGAACATTTCCGGGTCTACCGTTCGCGCGATAACGGGTCCACCTGGGAGCGGATCATCCACCTGGCCGAAATACGCTCCCCCACGCCGGTGGTGATCAACAGCCTGAAGAACGGGGAACCCTATCTCGCCGCAAACCCGTTCAAGGGCATGCTGAAGGACGGGAAAGGCCGCACGATCTACAAGACCCGCGTGCGGGAGGAGTTGATGGCCTGGCCGCTCACGCCCGACCGCCGCGGCGTGGAGAAGCCGGTGATGCTGCTGGATGCCAACGCGCAATTCGGCAAGGTCCGGCAGTACGACGAAATGAACCACGCCAACCACTGGCACCTGGATCACCCCGAGGGCGGCGTGATCCGGCTTCGCGACGGCCAGTGGCACTCCCTCCTCGCCTTCCGCTGCACCGACACCGCGCTCTGCGGCTTCGGCCTTCCCCCGCCCCCGCAGGCCGGAACCTGGATCGAGGAAATCGCCTGCGACGGGGAAACCGTCGCGCCGTGGCAATTCACCTAACCCGGAAAGAAACCCCATGCAAGCTTTCAAGGATCGCCTGGCCAAGGGCCCCCAACTCGGCGTGTTCTGCACGCTCGGAAGCGTGGACGCGGTGGAGCTGGCCTGCCAGGCCGGTTTCGATTTCATCCTGATCGACGCCCAGCACGGCTTGTTCGACCAGGCCGGCCTTCGGGAAGCCATCCGGGCCGTCGAGGCGGCCGGCGGTTTCCCCGTCGTCCGGCTTCCGGCCAACGGGCTGTCCTGGGTGGAGGGCATTCTCGACGCCGGCTGCCCGGCGCTGCTCGCTCCCATGGTCAACAGTCCGGAGGAGGCCGCTCGCCTGGTCGCCGCCTGCCACTACCCTCCCCTCGGGCAGCGGTCCCTGGCCGGCTGCCGCGCCAGCCTGCGCGACTCGGGGTATCGCCAGTCGTTCAACGGCCGCTTCTGCCTCATCGTCATGATCGAGCATGTCTCGGCCATCCCCCACGTCGCGGCGATGGCGGCGCTGCCCGGCGTCGGCGCCTTTTTCATCGGCCCCTCCGACCTCGCCTCCTCCCTGGACGCCCAGGGCCCGGGCGCGCCGGCCCTGGAAGACGCCATCGAGTCCATCCGGGCCGCCTGCGAACTCGCGGGAAAACCCGTCGGCCTCATGGTCGGCAAAGCCGAAGACGCCAAGGCCCGCGCGTCCAAGGGTTTCTCCTTCCTGGCCGTCGGAACGGACCGCAGGTCCCTTTCGGACGCGTTCGACAAAACCGTTTCAGCCTGGCGCGCCAGCCAGAAGCCATGAAAACGGCTCTCTTTGTCATTGGCTTCGATTTAGGGACAAGCGGCTGCAAGGCCGTGCTGGTGGACGGGCAGGGATCGATCGCCGGGGAGGCGCGGGAGTCCTACCCCACGCAGTCACCCCATCCCGGCTGGGCCGAACAGGATCCGGCTGACTGGAAACGCGCGGCGACGGCCGCGATCCGGCGGCTTCTGCAGGAAACGGGGGTCCCCGCGGCCTCGGTAGCCGGGATCGGACTGACCAGCGCCGCGCACATCGGAGTGCTGGCGGACGAACGCGGCGACCCTCTCCGGCCGGCCATCCTGTGGAACGACCAGCGCACCGTCGACGAGGTGGCGGACCTGGAGAGGGAAGCGGGGGACGAGATCCTGCGCCTCTCCCTCCAGGCCGTATCGCCGGGCTGGACGCTGCCCCACTTGCGCTGGGTGCGCCGCCACGACCCCGAGGCCTGGTCGCGCCTTCGCGCACTCCGCCTGTCGAAAGACTGGCTCCTGCAGTGGCTCACCGGAGAAGCGGTCACCGATCCTGCAACCGCGCTTTCCGCGCAGCTGACGGAGGCCCGGGCAGGCGCCTGGAGTCCCCGCCTGTGCGGGCTGGCCGGCCTTTCACCGGACCGGCTTCCCCGCATCGCGGAGGCGACGGCTACGGCTGGCTTCCTGACCGCGGAGGCGGCGCGCGATCTTGGCCTGACGCGGCAAACGGCCGTCGTCAACGGCACCCTCGACAGCGCCACGGAACTGCTGGCGGCGGGACTGGCCGAGCCCGGCGACGGCCTGGTCCGCCTGGCCACGGCGGGCGGCGTGGAGCGCGTGGTCGGCGAGCCGGGACCGAATCGCGGCCGCATCACCTATCCGCATCCCGTCACCCCGCTCTGGTATTGCCAGGCCGGAACCAGCACCTGCGCGGCCGCGGTCCAGTGGGGCATGAAACTGTTCGGGAATCCGTCCTACGAAACCTGGGACTCGGAAGCGGCGGAGACGCCGCCAGGCGCCGAAGGCCTGCTGTTCCACCCGTACCTGGCGGGCGAACGCGCGCCGCTGTGGGACCCGCGCGTCCGCGGCAGCTTCATCGGCCTCTCGCTGCGCCACGGCCGGGGCCACCTGGCGCGGGCCCTGTACGAAGGCGCCTCCTTTTCGATCCGGCACGCCATGTGCGTTCTGGACGATATCCCCGCCTCCGGCAATCCGCTGGCCGTGGTCGGGGGCGGCGCCCGGAGCGCGCTCTGGACCTCGGTGCTGGCGGACGTCCTGGGCCGCGAGCTTCGGATCGTGGACGGCGCCGACTCGGCCCTGGGCGCCGCTCTGCTCGGCCTGGCGGGACTGGGGCTGTCCGCAAATTGGCTTTCCCTGGTGAAGACGCGGGCGGCGGCGGGTCGACTGATCCGGCCCGACCCGGAGCGGCACTCGTTTTACGACCAGCGCTTCACGGCCTACGTGGACGCCCAGTCGCGCTTGTCCCCATTTTATGCCGGCTGAGCCGTCGGCCCCCTTTCACCGCCGGCCGCGCAGGGCCGGATACTCGAAGCGCTCCAGGCGGCCGCTTCGCGCCAGCGCGCCGCAGAACCGGTACAGCGCCCGGTAGGACATGGCGCTGGGTTTTCCCTCGCCGTTTTCCGCGCCCAGAGGATGCTTCTCCGGGAACGCCGGGTCGAGATAGTGCTCCAGCGACACTTCCCCCGCGGCCAGGAAATCCGGATCGCCCAGTCGCTCGTAGCCGATCGCCATGATCTGCCCGATCATGTTGTGAACCGTGGGCAACTCGCCGTCCGCGACCTTGTTCCAGCACTCGTCCTTCAGTTCCCGTAACAGGTCGTCCAGCCAGCCGCCCAGCGCAGGATCGCCCGTCAGGCGCTGCTGCTTCTCCAGCGCTTCCACCATGGAGGCATAGCCGAATCCGCAATCGATCATCTGGCGCGCCAGGGTCCGGCCCTCCGTGCCGCCCGAAAGGTTCACGCGCTGGTCGAACCGCTTACGGTCATATCCCCGCAGGAACGCGGCGATTCCCTTCGCTTCCTCCAGAAATTGGCCGTACCCGGCTTCGGCCAGGCAGACCAGGGCCAGCAGCGCCCACCCGATCTCGCGATCGAATTTCCAGTTGGCGGTCACGCCGCTGTGGTCGATCTCCAGAATCTTCTCGCCCAGCGCCAGAGCCGTATCCCGCACGTCGTCGTCGCCCGTCAGGCAGTAGTATTCCAGCAACCCCTGCGTCCAGATGTGGCTGGTGATGCACCCCTTGTTGTTATGGAAATGGGAGTGGAACGGCGCGCCGCGATGGTGGCGGGGATCGTCCGAAAGCACGACGAAATCCACCTCGATGTTGTGGCGGACCGACCAGCGCAGCATAGTGGCGTGCGACGCCTTCCCCGTCCGCATCATCTCCGTCGCCAAGGCGTGGATCATATCGTACTCGTTGTTCGTCCAGACGGGTTCGATAAACCCCGCAATCTCATTTGGAAATAGCCCGCCCTTCGCCTTGAACCGCTTGGGCGGAAATGTTTCGATGCCGCCGACCCAGGGCGGGTTCAACTCGGCCCCGGAACCCAGGGAATAATGCCAGTTCGGCGTGTCGCCCAAGTCCCACTTCCCGCCCGGCATCGTCAGCTCACAGAACCGGTCGAGCAGCAGGTTGATCCGAACATGCCGGCCGGGCTCGAACGGGAGCGCCCGGTCCAAATCGAAACAGCGCAACGCCGCCAGCGTTTCCGGCGCCGGCGCCGCCCGCCCCAGGGCGAAAACCCCTTCCGCCAGATTCGCCAGCGCCTTCGGCTCAGCCCCTTCCCCCGCCGCGGCGAATGAGAGGAGCAGGTTCTGCTCCCGGCGCCGGCCCTGCGGCCAGGTAAGCGACTGCCCCTCGGGAATCATCTCGTAATCGAGCCGGTTGCCCTCCGAGGCGAATGCGTTCGGACGGCTTTCGATAAAATCCTTCAATGCGGCACAAACCGTTCCGCTGGAACCCTGAAGCTGAAGCCAGGGCAGCGCATGCACCGCGCCCGGTCGGCAGTAATGATTGTAGACCGAATCGTCCCGCAGCATGGCAAAGTCACGGACATGCGGCGCGCTGCCCGTCTCGTCTGCAACGATCGCCACCGGGTCCGGATTGCGCACGAGACGCGGCTGATACTCATTCGTGTGATGAGGCTGCAGGAACACCCGCTCGGTCGCACCCTTGCCCAACGACCAGTTTCCAACCAGCACGGCGCGCGACACGGTCACTTCGGGAACACCCGGCAATTCGTGGGACGTCATCCAGTCCACGCGAAGGGCCGGCATGTCCCGCCACAGCTCCAGCGCCAGACGGTAACGCAGCGAGGGGGCGCCGGATTCGTCCAGGGCCTGCCCGCTCAACTCCACCCGGCAGCGGAAGGCGCCGTTGCGCGTCACGCGCAGCTCGCGCCGCCCGCCCGGCGCCTCAGCCACGCGCCGCCCGTCCACGGTCCACTCCGGCGCAAGGGTTCCCGAGCCGCCTTTCCAGGAAATCGCGACCGGGGGAAATGCGGAATCCGGATTGAGTTCCACGCGGAGGGTCCCGTTATCGAGCACGCGGCCGTCCGGCGTGGCCAGGTCGGGATGGCCGGACGCGGCGAGTGCCGGACTCAGCCGCACCTCGGCGCGGCCCGCGGCGGGAGACCGGAACGACAGTTCCATCCACCGCATGCCGCCCGGCATGGCCGGCGTCAGCGCCGTCACCTGCGCGGCAACGTC
>JBIIYJ010000271.1:0-7324 GCA_044346855.1 Kiritimatiellia bacterium | reverse complement strand
CACCGGCGGGGAAAGACGGAAGCATGCTCGAAAACCGGCCCTTTGTCCAGCACCGGAGCGTCGGAAACGCTTTTGACGAACGTGACGGCGTGGGGATTGCCCATGGAAACGCAGGTCCAGTCCAGGCCGCCGAGCCTGATCCGGTTGCTCCTGGCGGCAACCGGGATCCGGTCCGGCTCCAGGATGGGCGCGCCCATCTCCACCGTGGCGGAGACCATGCGGCCGCCGCGGACGGCCAGCGTGATCGGCTTGACGCCGCACGCGGTCTCCACGGTCAGCCGGGTCTTCTTCACGAGCCCGCGGTCATGGACGAACTTGGCCACGCAGCGGATGGCGTTGCCGCACATCTCGGCCTCGCTGCCGTCGGAGTTGAACATCCGCATGCGGCAGTCTGCCTTGCGCGACGGCAGGATGAGGACAAGCCCGTCGGACCCCACGCCGAAATTCCGGTTCGACATGGCGACCGCGAGCTTGGAAGGCTGGCTGACTTTCTGCTTGAACCCGTCAATGTAAACGTAGTCGTTCCCGATCCCGGTCATCTTCGTAAACGTCAACACAGCCTTCCGTCTCCTTTCCCTCCCCTAGAGGAGGAAGAACATTTCACCATACGTCGGCAGCGGCCACAGGTCCGAGGGCACATGCTCCTCGAGGGCGTCGCCGGCCTTGCGCAGCGCCGTCATGGCCGCGATGATCTTGGCCGACTCGTGGCCGTCCAGCGCCTTCTCGGTCTGGCCGATGGCCGCCACCAGCTCGTCCACGTGCTTCGCCACGGACTTCGCGATCTTGCGCAGGCCCGCGTGGGAGCTGAGCCCCCGGCCCGCCGCCAGCGTCGCCGCCAGGTCACGCTCGAAGCCCATGGCCGCCGGCAGGATCATGGTGTTGGCCATGGTCAGCGCGCAGTTGGCTTCCAGCGCCACGGTGTGCTCGTAGGCGTGCAGGTAGGCCTCGTACCGGGACTTGATCTCGCGTTCCGTCAAAACCCCGTACTTCTCGAACAGGGCGAACGAGGCGGGCGTGACCAGCTCCTTGAGCGCGGCCGGCGTGGTGGTCAGGTTCTGCAGCCCGCGGCGGGCCGCTTCCTTCTTCCACGCGTCGGAATAGTTGTCGCCGTCGAACAGGATGCGCTTGTGGTCGCGGACGACCCCGCGAATCAGCTCCTGCAGGGCCTTGTTGAAGTCTTCCCCGGCCGCCAGCTTCTTCTCGAGCGCCGTGCAGAGCTCGTCGATGGCCCAGGCCACGATCGTGTTGAGCACGACGTTGGAGCCCGCGCAGCTCATGTTGGAGCCAACCGCGCGGAACTCGAACTTGTTGCCCGTGAAGGCCATGGGCGAGGTGCGGTTGCGGTCCGTGGCATCGCGGGGCAGCTCGGGAAGGCCCGAAATGCCGATCTGGATCGACCCGCCCTTCTTGCTGGTCTGGGCGTTCCCGCCCTTTTCGATCTGGGCGATGATGTCGGTGAGCTGCTCGCCCAGGAAGATCGAGATGATCGCGGGCGGCGCCTCGTTGGCGCCCAGCCGGTGATCGTTGCCGGCCGACGCCACGGTGGCGCGCAGCAGCGGGGCATACGTGTCCACGCCCTTCATGATCGCGGCGATCATCGTCAGGAACTTGGCGTTGTCGTGCGGGTTGGCGCCCGGGCTGAGCCAGTTCTTGCCGTCGGGCCCCGAAATCGACCAGTTGTTGTGCTTGCCCGACCCGTTGACCCCGGCGAAGGGCTTCTCGTGCAGCAGGCAGGCGAAGTTGTGGCGCTCGGCGACCTCGCGGAGGACCTGCATGACCACCATGTTGTGGTCAACGGCCAGGTTCTGCTCCTCGAACACCGGGGCGATCTCGAACTGCGCGGGGCTCACCTCGTTGTGGCGCGTCTTGGACGGCACGCCCAATTCCCACAGCTCGCGGTCCAGCTCGGTCATGAACGCGATGATGCGGGGCTTGATGTGGCCGAAATAATGGTCTTCCATCTGCTGGTGGCGCGCGGAACGCTTGCCGAACAGCGTGCGGCCGGTCTGCACCAGGTCAGGGCGGGCCGAGTAGAACTCCCGGTCCACGAGGAAGTACTCCTGCTCCGGGCCGAGCGTGCCGAAGGGGCGCGCGGTGCCCGGCACCTTGAACAGCTTGGCCATGCGCATGATCTGCCTGGCCAGCGCGTTCTGGGAGCGCAGGAGCGGGGTCTTCTTGTCCAGCGCCTCGCCGTGATAGCTGCAGAAGACGGTCGGGATGCACAGCACCACGCTGCCGCCGGGGCCTTCCTTGACGAATGCGGGGCTGGTCGGATCCCAGGCCGTGTAGCCGCGGGCCTCGAACGTGGCGCGCAGGCCGCCGGAGGGGAAACTCGAGGCGTCAGGCTCGCCCTGGATCAGCTCCTTGCCCGAAAACGTCGTCAGGATGCCGCCCTCGCCGTCGGGCTGGATGAACGCCTCCTGCTTCTCCGCCGTCGCGCCCGTCAGGGGCTGGAACCAGTGGGAGAAATGCGTGGCGCCCTTCTCCATGGCCCATGTCTTCATCGCGTCGGCCACCTCGTCGGCAATCTCCGGCGCCAGCGTCTCACCCTTCATCAGGGTGCTGGTGATGCTCTGGTACGCCTTTTCCGAAAGGTAGTTCCGCATCGTCTTCAAACCGAAGACCCGCGATCCGAACTGTTCAACCATCCCGTTTCCGGCCGTCTTGCTCGTTGTCGCCATATTCACTCCTGCAATCATGCGCGTATGCGGCATGCAGACACGCTCCCTTTACCCGTAAGCAGCCGGCATGCCAACCGCATGAAAAAACAAATCATAGCGCCCGCCGCCCCCCTTTTCAAGCCATTCTGGAGGAAAAACAGGACGAAAATCGTAGTAGCCCTTGTCGAATACGACAATATTGTGTTACTCGGAAGCATGAAACTACAAAAATGTAGCTATCGCAGCTTGATCAGCAGCACGAGCAGGAAGGGGATGAGCATGGCCTGGAGCAGGGCGAAGCGCATGAGGACCTGGGCGCACGACCAGTTCAGGTGCTTGCGGCAGTGGTCGTGCAGGGGAAAGCGCACGCGGTGCAGCAGTTTCACGGGGTGGCTGGCGGTGTCGGCCGCGGTCTCGAACCCGAGCCGTTTCGCCATCCGAAGCAAGCCGAGCTTGATGAGGCCCGCGCCGCCGTTGACCAGGATGATCGGCGCCACCACGATGATGAGGAACGGGTTGCCGGAGGCCATCACGGCCACCCCCATCAGCAGGCCGATCATCCGGGAGCCCGCATCCCCCATCAGCATCTGGCTGGGGTTGGCATTGAACCAGAGGTAGGCCGTCAGCGTGCCGATGAACGTGAAGACGAGCAGCGCCCACTGGGCCCCCTCGGGATTGTGCGTCACCAGCAGGTACTGCGAAATCTCCTTGTGCCCCACCACGCCGTACAGGAAGCCGCCCAGGTAAAGAAGCGACAGCAAGGCCAGCGTTCCCGCCAGTCCGTCCACCCCGTCCGTGCAGTTCGTGGCGTTGATGGCAAACCACATCACCCCGCTCGATACGGGAATGAACACCCACGGCGACAGCAGGAAGTCCCCCTTCACCAGCGGCAGCCACATGCGCACCGGCTCAAGCTGGCACAGGGCAATGCTGGCCGCCACGCAGATCAGCAGGTCCAGCAGCCCCTTCTTCAACTCCCCCCAGGGCAGGTGGGCCGAATCGTCCAGGAAACCCGTCACCATGGCCACGAACAGGCACCCGATGACTTCCCACACCTTGGCCGAGGGCGGCATCAGCAGCACCAGCACCGGAAGCGTGAACAGCATCAGAAGCAAGCCCACCCCCGTCGGCTTCCCTTTGCTCAGATGCCCGTCCGTCACCAGCACTTTGCCCCGGTCCCTCGGCACAAACCTGAAAAAGGCGTTCTTTTCCAGCAGGATCCAGTTCAAGACAGCCGAGGAAAAAGCGCTCAGCCCGATCAGGACAAGATAGGAATTCAACAGCCGGAGCGGCCCGAACCAGTCGGCCATATATTTAGAAAGCACCACCAGCATAACACCCCCCTGAAAAAGTCTGTTTCGACTCTATTCCAGACAGGGGGAGCCGTCAATCACGATCCGGTCAAAATGAGGCGCGGACGCGCGTTATAATCCCTTTTTCAGGCGGGCCAGCTGCTCGATGGACGCCTCGGCAAGCGACCCGTCCTGGAACACGATGGTGTTGAACGTGATCGGCGCCTGGCTCTGCCGGCAGCACCGCGCGAACGCAAGCAACTCCCCATCGGCGAACCGCGGCGGACTCGGCGGCAGGTCGTTGCGGGTGAAAACCCACCGCGGGTCATCCAGGCACACCCAGCCATGCCACTGGAGGCCGTTTGAATGAAAGCGCCCGGACGGGGGATTGCCCAGATCGCTGAATTCACCCGTCCAGTAATCCTGGTGCTGCGTATAAAGATGCGGCTCGGCTATGCCGGCGTTATAGGCGACCAGCCGGTCCGGATACCCCGTCTTCGCGGCCGCGGTATACCGCTCCCAGGGGAACTGGAAGCCCGCCATGTCCGTCGTCACCATGTTGTGCGGCCCCGTCGGATCAAGGGCGTACGAGCTGTCAAACCACCAGGCCCTGACCAGGCTGCCATACCGCCCCCCCAGCTCTGAAATGATCGCGCACAGGTTGTCGGCCAGCCGGCCCTTGTCGGAATCGTGATACCCGACGGCCGTCTCCCACGGCGGGTCGTCCTGGTGATTGCAGGAGTGGTTGTAGTAGACGATCAGCGGCTTGCCCAGCTTGTCCAACCCCTGCGCCAGCTCCCCCAGCAGGTCGCGGGAGGCCGTCCGGCCGGGCAGGATCCGGTCCAGGGCGGCGTTGGGGCACGGCAGCATCTGGAGCGCGTGGGCGGCCGTGAACAGCACGTAATCCGCGCCGCTCGCGGCGACCCCCTCCAGGAAGGAGTCCAGCCGGAACGCGGCCACCGCCTCCGCGAAGGGCAGGGGCGAACCCTGCCGCGGAACCGTCTGCGCCGTCCAGTGGACCCCCAGCCCGTAGGTGCAGTCCGCCAGCCACCGGGTGGACGCCCGATGGTACCGGTGCGCGTCCTCCCATTCCTTCTTGTACCCTAAATAGAGTTTCTCGACTTTCGCCCGCGCCCAGGGCGTCTTCCGCAGGAACGTCAGGCTGGACTTGATGCTGGGGTCGTTCTTGAAGCAGTTGAGCCGCACCCGGCCCGCCACCTCCTCCCAGCCCAGGACGTCAACCAGCTCGGTCAGCATTTTCTCCAGCGTGATCCCGTGGAGCGGGTTCTTCGGCTGGGGCCGTATGGATTCGTTCGTGCTCAAGCGCAGTTTTACCTTTTGAATGATCGGCGACGGACCTGGTACCGGCCCGATTCTGTCAAAACGAGCCCCGAACGGAAAGAAGAAACCCGCTATCCGCTATTGGTTTTCAGCTATTAGCTATTAGCTATCAGCTATTTTTTCTGGAACGGAACCCCTCGTTTTGGTATCCCTTCGTCATGAACATTTTTCCCTTTCCCGCCCTCCGCCCCGACCCCGCCCGCGCGGGCAAGGTTGCCGCCCTGCCCTACGACGTCGTCAGCACGGCCGAAGCCGCGGCCGAAGCCAAAGGCAATCCGGATTGCTTTTTCCACGTCAGCCGCCCCGAAATCGACCTGCCCGACGGCGCGGACCCCCACTCCCCCGCCGCCTACGCCGCGGGCCGCGCCGCGCTCGACGCCCTGCGCGCCTCGGGCGCGCTGAAGCAGGACGCCGCCCCCGCCCTCTTCGTCTACCGCCAGGTCATGGGCAAGCACGTCCAGCGCGGCGTGGCCGCCTGCCTCGATACGGTCGACTATGGCACGCTGATCCGGACCCACGAAAAGACCCGCCCCGACAAGGAGGACGACCGCACCCGCCATATCTCCAGCCTCGGCGCCCAGACCGGCCTCGTCTTCCTGCTCTACCGCGACCAGGCCGCCATCGACCGGATGGTCGCCCAGACGGAAGCCACCATCCCGCTCTATGACTTCACCTCCTCCGACGGCATCCGCCACATGGTGTGGAAAGCGGTCGACAGCGCCGCCCTGGCCGCGGCCTTCGCCAGCGTCCCGCATTGCTACATCGCGGACGGCCACCACCGGGCCGCCGCCGCCACCCGGGTCGCCCGCGAACGCGCCGCCGCCAATCCCCATCACACGGGCGGCGAGGAGTACAACCGCTTCCTCGGCGTGCTCTTCCCCGCCGGCCAGCTCCAGATCCTGCCCTACAACCGCGTCGTGAAGGACCTGAACGGGCTGTCCAAGGAGGACTTCCTGCTGAAGGTCCGTGGCCTCTTCCAGGTCTCCACCGGCGCCGCCCCCAGCCCCGCCGCCCCCGGCCTCTGCAGCCTCTACCTCGGCGGCGGCGCCTGGTACGGCCTGCAGCTCAAGGCGGTTCTCGGCTCCGACGCCTTCGCCTCGCTCGACGTCAGCGTGCTCCAGGACCGCCTGCTGGCCCCCCTCCTCGGCATCACGGATCCGCGCACCAGCACCCGCATCGACTTCATCGGCGGCATCCGCGGGCCGGACGAACTGGTGCGGCTCGTCGATTCCGGCAAGGCCGCCGCGGCTTTCTCGATGCACCCGGTCACCGTGGACCAGCTCATGGCCATCTCCGACGCGGGCCAGACCATGCCGCCCAAGAGCACCTGGTTCGAGCCCAAGCTCCGCTCGGGCCTGCTGCTGCACACCCTTTGATGGATCCGGACTGGACCAGGCTGACCCGGCTCGCCGAGGCGGAACTGAACAGGCTCCGCCTCTCGCTGCCCCCCGAACTGCGGGACCGGTTCGACGGCATCACCGTTTTCATGGAAGAGCTGCCCCCCGACTTCATGCTCGAGGAAGGGCTCGCCGAGGATACCATGGGTGTGTTCGAAGGGCCCGCCTTTGCCGACGAGGGCGGCATCGAGCTGCCCGCCCGCATGACCCTCTTCCTCCTCAACATCTGGGACGAGGCGGGGGAAATCGAGCGTGAGTTCCGAAAAGAGGTCCGCATCACCCTGCTGCACGAGCTGGGCCACTACCTGGGCCTGAACGAGGACGAGCTGGCGGACCGGGAACTGGATTAGGGCTGTCCGCGGGATCCGGGGCACCCCGGTCACCCGGGAAAAAACAAAGCCGCCGCAAACTGCTCCGGCGCGATTCCCGCGCGCTTCAGCACCTCCAGGTGCGGATAAAATTCGCCCACCTCGGCAAGATCGTGCGAATCCGAGCCGAGGGCGATCCGGACGCCCCGGTCGGCGCACGCCCGGAAAAAGCCGGCCTCGTTCTCGTTGGTGTGGAAATTGATTTCCGCCGCCACCCCCGCCCGCGCCAGCCGGTCGGCCATCCAGCCGTAAAGATGCACCGGCTC
>JBIIYJ010000053.1:0-22189 GCA_044346855.1 Kiritimatiellia bacterium | reverse complement strand
TCGGCCAGCCGCGGGCGGATCCGGTTCCACACCTCGGCGGCCATCGACCCCGTCTCCGTCATGGGCGCCCCGCGGACGATCGCCTCGGGCAGGAAATTGGCCACAACGTCACGGATCGCGTCCGGGACATACACCGAAACCAGTCCCGCGCCCGAGCGCAGGGCGGCGCCCAGCGCCAGCCGGGCCGCGCCCGGATAATCGGCGGACCCCGCCAGGATCAGGGCGTGCCCGTAGGAGCCTTTGTGAGTCATGCGCAACCGGCGCGGCATGAACGACCTCAGGTCCGCGGCAGTGATCAACTCGCGTCCCCCGCCCTCCAGCGGCTCGATCAGTTCCCAGGGAATGCCGATGTCCGCCACCTCGAGGCTTCCGACATACTCAAGGGCCCGCGGCGTGAGCAGCCCTTTCTTGGGCAGCCCGATGGTCACCGTCTCGTCGGCGCAGACGACGTCGCCGGGCGCGGCGCCCGTGTCGGCGTTCATGCCGGACGGCAGGTCGATGGACACCACGAAGCCGCGGCTGGCGTTTGAATTGATGTAGCGGATGGCCCCGGCCACCGGTCCGCGGGCCGGCCCCGTGACGCCCGTCCCCAGCAGTCCGTCCACGAGGATGTCCCCGCCCGGCAGTTCGTTCAGCAGGCGGTCCCAGTCGGTCCGCGAGGGCAGCTCATTGCACTTCACCTTCGCGGCCTTGAGCAGGCCATGCGCGCGAAGGGCGTCGCCATCCAGCTCTCGCACCGATCCGGCGAGCCACACTTCGACCTCGTATTCCTCCTCGGCCAGGTAGCGGGCCGCCACGAAGGCGTCGCCGCCGTTGTTGCCGCGGCCGGCGAAAACCTGGATGAGCGGGTCCGAGAAACCGGCCCGGTCGGCCAGGTTCTGCACGGCCCGGGCCACGCCGAACCCGGCGCGGTCCATGAGAACGTCCGTGCCGACGTCGAATTCCTTCGCCATCCGCCGGTCGATGTCCTGCATCTGGGCGGCCAAAACCGTTTTCATGCTGACTCCTTGCCGCACACGCCCACCAGGATCGCCTGGGCAATGGCATTCTGGGTCGTGTGGGAAATGCTGATCAGGACCTTGCGCACCCCGAGGGTGTCGGCCAACGCCTGCCCCTTCGGGCTGAGGGCGACGGAGGGCGCGCCCGTGGCGGGGTCGCGCACGACCTCGATATCGAGCCAGCTCAGGCGCGATCCGATCCCGGTGGCGAAGGCTTTCGCCACCGCCTCCTTGACCGCAAAGCGGGCGGCGTAATGCATCCACGGCTGGGCGGTGGCGTCGCAGTACGCTTGTTCCCCTTCCAGGAACATACGCCGGATGAAACGCCGGTCCCAGCGGGCCAGGGTTTCCTTGAACCGGACCGTGTCGACCAGATCAATGCCGTTGCCGATCACGCACATGGGTCCACCCGCCGTCCGCCCGTGTAGGGCCGCATGGCCGTCATCATCTCTTCCGCCGCGCGCCGGAGGCCCGTGAAGACCGCCCGCGCCACGATGCTGTGGCCGATGTTCAGGGTGTCGAGATGGGGAATCTCCAGGATCCCGCCGATGTTCGCCAGATTGATGCCGTGCCCGGCGTTGACCTTCAGCCCCGCCTGGCGGGCGATCCGCGCACCCTGGCAGAGGCGGCAAAGCTCTTTCGCGGCGTCAGCGCCGCGGGTGTCGCAGTACCGCCCCGTGTGCAGTTCCACCACGGGGGCCCCGATCTCGGCGGCCGCAAGCAGCTGCGTCTCGTCCGGGTCGACGAACAGGCTCACCTCGATGCCGGCCCCCTTGAGGGCCGAAACGGTCCGGCGAAGCGCCTCCCTGGAGCCGACCACGTCGAGCCCGCCCTCGGTCGTCAGCTCGGCCCGCTTCTCGGGAACCAGGCAGACCTCGGCCGGCTTCACCTCGAGGGCAATCCGGACGATCGGCTCGGCGTTGGCCATCTCGAGGTTGAGCGGCACGTGCAGCATGCCCCGCAGGCCGCGCACATCGGCATCCTGGATGTGGCGCCGGTCCTCGCGCAGATGAACGGTGATGCCGTGGCAGCCCGCGGCCTCGCACTCGCGGGCCGCGTCCAGGACGGAGGGATAGTCCGTTCCGCGCGCCTGCCGCAGCGTCGCCACATGATCGATGTTGACCCCGAGTTTTAGCGGGTGATAGGCCATGGTGTTTCCTCCTGTTCAGCCGCCTCAAGATGCGCGGAATGGACTCAAAAGTCAATCCGGATGGCATTGACCGCAGCGGATCTCCAGCGCGCCGCGTCTAGCGGTTGAGCTTCTTCCAGATGGGTTCCATGTCGATGACGCGGCCCGTCCGCATCGCCTGGTCGATGGCCAGCGCCACGACGGCGCTCTCAAGCCCCTCGTCCCCGCCGCATTTCGGCTTGGAATGGCGGACCATGCACTGGAACAGTTCCTTCCAGATCACGTTGTCCCCGCCCCCGTGGCCGCCTCCGCCGAAGTCGCTGACGATCGTTTCCTTGTCGTCGCCCAGGGCCCGGAATTTCAGAAGGCTGGAATACAGTTCGAGCAGAAGGTTGCCCTCGGTGCAGGAGAAATACATCCGCCGCTCCGGAATGACGTTGGACATGGTGGCCTGGAACTGCACCTTGATGCCGTTGCGGTATTCCATGATGGCGACCTGGTTGTCCAGCAGGTCCTTGTCGGATGTGAACGGCGAGGCGACCTTGTGCGGATCCGGCCAGGCGGCGAACATCTTGGCGCCGTATTTCGCTTCGTATTTCTTGTTCTTCGGCACGAAGAAATCAAGGCTTCCGAAGCCCGCCACGCGCGAAGGCACGGATTCCGCGAACCAGTTGATCAGGTCCAGGTCGTGGCAGCACTTCTCAAGCAGGTGCGGGCCGGCGTACTTCGTGAGCCGGCGCCAGTTCGTCATGATGTAGCCGCCATGGCCGGGCGTGACGTTTTCATTGGCGTCGATGCTGAGGATCCGGCCCAGTTTCCCGGAGGTCAGGATTCGCTTCGCCTCCCGGTAAAGGGGCGCGAACCGAAGCACGAATCCCGTGGCGAAGAGCTTGCCCGACTTCTGGTGGGCCGTGTAGATCGCCTGGCAGTCGGCAATGGTCGTGGCCAGCGGCTTCTCGGAAAACACGTGCTTGCCGGCCTTGAATCCGGCGAGGATGTGTTCCTTGTGGAAGGCGTTGGGCGAAAAGACAAGCACCCATTCGACGCCAGGGACGGCGATCGCTTCCCGGAAGGACTTGGCGATCAGGGTTTCCGGGGACTCCCAGCGGCCGATGGCAACCTTCGACATGGCGGGATCCGGATCGAAAACGGATAGAACCTTCATCTGCCGGTCGGAATCCTTGAGCAGCTGCAGGGTGCACCCCTGGCCCCGTCCGCCCGCCCCGATGACCGCCACGCCGATCTGCTTCTTCTTCGCCGCCATAGTGTTCCCTTTCAAAAAGTAAAAACAATCGCCAATCATAATACCGTCCGCGCCTCATGTCGAGAACGGGGCTTCCTAATTCTGCTCCAGCGTCAGTTCGGCAAACCCTGTCGGCTCGTGCACGTTTCCGCCGCCCAGGCTGGTGGTTTCCCGCTTCAGTGCGTCGTTGCCGTTTTTATCCTTGGAGCCATCCTTATAATACTTGCTGCGGTATGCCAGGAATCCAAGTTTATTGTTTTCCGTGACATTGCAGCCGATGTCCTCAAGCGCAAAGGACGCGATGGATTCCCAGCGGTCAGGAAATCGTTTGACCGCGCGGGTCCAGCGCCCCGTCCACTTGCTGTCATACCCCTTGGAATCGTACACGGCCTCATTCCGCGAATCGTAGGCGAACTGGTAATAGACGCCCGTCAGGGGGTGCGCGAAGAACAGCTCAAGGTGATCGCCGCGCGGGAATGATTCGGAGCCGTCCTTTTTCTTTTCCGTGCCCGCGAGAGTGGCCATGTCCGGCGCATAGCAGACCGTTTTCACAAACAGGGTCCGCCGATCATGGAGCACCACGGAATGCGAGCGGATCGACGGCAGCTGGTTCGTCGTATTGACCAGGGTGAAGTCCTCCGTTCGGGCCCCCTTCCCCCAGTCGGCCGACTCGAAATCGTCGGCCAGGTTGACGGCGGTGACAGGCACATTCAGCCGGATGGTTTTGTCGATCTTGGCGCGTTCCATCCAGTTCTCGAACATCGCCCTCTGCCGCTGGACCAATTCGCGCGAAACGGGGTGCCTGGCAGTCTTCTCGGCCTCCTGGAGGGCCGCCCGGCAGGGGGCTTCCAGGCCGGCGTCCAGGATATAGGTTTTCGCCATGGAGTAGCGGTTGTCGCTGTAGACCGACGGGAACGAACTGGCATACCACGAGTCGCGGATGAGCTTGTAATACGCCGCCATCGCCGGGGCGGCTTCCCGGTAGGTACGGGACAAATAATTCGAGCGAAGCGCGGCGACATCCTGATCGGGATTCCACCACAGCCGGGTGATCGTCCACATGGTCATCGCGGAGACGTCCCACACCTCGTCGGGCTTCGACCCGTGATTGCGACGGTCCGCCGGCAACTCGGAATTGAATTCGGAGATTCCGTTTTCGAGGCAGAACTTCAAATCCTTCTGGACCGTTTCCTCGATAGGCCGCGGGAAATCGGCGGCGCAGCCGTAATACTCGCGGAGGAACGTCTTGGGCGAGGCCTTGCCCCACCCCAGGGTGTATTCCCGCCATTTCCGGTTACGCTGCTCGTCGGCGATCGGAAACTTGTCGTCCTTCACAAACGGGCAATACATCACGCGGATATTGTCCTCCAGCGTGAGGGGCGGCGGAACGACGGCGAAAATGTAGGCATACGTCAGGATGTCGATCGCGGGATGGCTCTTGGCGATCTCCACGGCGATTTTATTCAGGAACAGGAAAAACTGGGTCGAGCGGAACGCGGGATCGGAGGGCTCGAGCTGCGTTCCATCGGGCAACGCCAGCGGGGCCAGGCAGCGCGGGCAATCGCAGAGTCCCCAGCCGTCGGTAATGGATATGTTCACGCCGTTGCCTTCCGGCCGGGCATCCAGGGTCTTGCGCAGGTTTTGCACATAAAGGGGGATCATCTCATGGGCCATGAAGCAAAGCTGGCCGCCAGGCACGCGCTTCCCGTTCTGCAAGGGAAAGAATTCGGGATGCGTTTCGAAATAGGTTTGGGGATCCATGAAAAGCTTGAGCCCGTGCCCGCCCCCGGCCGGAAGATACTTGGCGCCCATGCGCACGGCCTCGTCGCTGACGTAACCGAGGAAGTTGGCGCGATTGCGGGATTGCCAGCGTTGGTCATGCATCGGCGAGGTGACCGTGAAACCCCAGCCGCGAAGCCGGGATTTCGGCTTTTCAAGCGCGTTGACGTACCGGGCGGTCAAGTTGGGATTGACCGAAAAAACCGCCCCCAGTTCCCAATCCGGACGCGGCCAGATGATGTCCGTGTTGTTTTCCAGGAAGGCAAACACGCCGTTCAGCGTTCCTTTGGGGATGGCGCCGAAAATGAACAGCTTGGCGCCCTTGTCGGCGTTGCGGACTGCAAACCCGTCCGTATCCCCCAGTTGCGCGAGATCCGCGGCGAAGGACGCCGCGAAGGAGGCCCCCACGAACAGCTTCGTGTTCTCCTTCCCGGTGGGCTTGTCCAGGACGGGCAGGAGTCCGCCGCTGATCCGGCAAAGCCAGAACTGGAGTTCGGCGGCCGCATATTTCTCGGTCTCGGGCGCGTCGGCGGCAACGATAATCTCGGCCCGCGGCTGCGCATTGCCGAAAAGGGGCGAGGCTCCGTACGAACTGACGAGAGCCGGAATCACCAAAAGCGCCGAGACAACCACGTGCTTCACATTCATCCGTATCCTTTTCTGAATTCCATTCGGGGGGGCGGTCCCTCAACGGAGCATGATTACCGTGCCCGGCAACCGCAGCAAGCGAAGGTCAATGGTGTCGAAATAGCCAAACAGCAAAACTGTCTCTGTTATGCCCAAAGACATACCCGCATAAACCGTATGCTCAGGGAAAACAGGCGAACTGATGGCATTGGTTACCCAGGCGATTCCGTTTGTGGAATAGGCGGCATTGATCTGGTAGCCACCCTCCACCTTGTCACGACGCATTCGAAGATACATGGGAATGGTCCGGCCATTCATAATGTTCGACTCCAAAAACGTGCCCGACACGGCGAGATTCGTGTTTAACATCACCCGCGTGCTGTGCGTGCCGTTGGCATTGTCGTGCACCATGCCGTAGGCAAAGCCGTCGGTCCCGGTGAGCGTGCTGCGGATAACCAGTCCCATGCGCTCGTCCCACGTGCCCCCGTAACGGCTTTCGTTGCCATAGTAGGCGGCCCTGGCTGTCAACTCGAAAGGCCCGGTGATTTTCTGGCATGCGAATTGATGGTTGGCAATGCCCTGCGACCCAGCCGCCCAGATCCCGATCCGACCGGGAACGGTGGAGGGCTCGCCGTAGCCCGGCAAACCGGGCGTTGCGACGTCGCGAAACACCCATTTGCCGGGATCGCCCAGCGCCACGGGTTGAAACGCAACCGAGGGGACAACGGACCGGGTGATTCCGGCATTCTTGCTTTCCCATTCCAGGACCGCATCCGCATTGCCGGCATGATTAAAGTATTCCACCCGAATCGGCTGAAACCCGGTCGTCGGCCATGTCAGTGTTCCTGAAACATACTCTCCCGGGGAGGATTCGTTCCACTTGTTGATGACCACCGTGTTGGTCACCCACATCCGGAACCCGCCCGCGGCCTTGGCGTAAAACGTATAAGTTGAGTTCCGGTTAAGCATGATCTTGCCGTTCCAGATAACTTTGGCATGGCGGTCGCCGACGGCCGGGGACCCGATATTCCCGCCGTTCCAATTGGTGTCGATTGCTGGCACGAATTCGCTGAAAGCCAATACCTCGGAGGCGCCCGCCTCGTCATAATTGGCATAATACTGGGCATACAGCCCTTGCGAACCTGCCGTGGTGTCGATCACCTCGACGCCGTTCAGCATGGCCGCGGCGGAGCCGGCGCCGACGCGGACGCACTGGACGACAATTTTCGAGGAGGCGTTGACGGTGGTGTAAAACTCCCTCACCAGGGCGTTGCTGTTGCCAACCAACGCGCAGACGTCGACGCTGGCGAACACATTCGTACCGTCCTGCCGGATGTGGAAGACCCGTTTTCCTGCTGCATTGCCATCCGCGCTGAATTCCGCGAAATACAACCGGACAAGATACAGGTGATTGCTCACGCCGGTGTAGGTCCACGTGAAGTCGTTGGCATACCGCTGGGAAAGAAGAACCCCCTGGGGCGGCGCCAGCGGCACGCCGTTCGTGCCGATCACCGCGCCCGCGGGCGCGGTGCGCTGGGAACCGGTGTTGAATCCGGAGTCGGCCGCAAAGCGGCCTGTGGCCGTCCCGCCCGCGTTGACCGCGGTTTTGAAGCCGGCGCTGGCGTAGACTTCGGCGGACCGGGATGCTTCCACCTCGACTCCATTTGCTTCGCCGGACACACGGTAGAAATAGAGCACGCCGTTAGAGACCGTGGAATCGACAAACGAATCAACGACCATGTTCGTGGCCAGAACCGTATAGGGGCCGCCGGACGTTTCCGACCGCAGGACGGTATACCCGACGCTTCGCACCGGAATGACCCAGGACAGCACGATGAAGTCCGTCTGCCCTGAGGCCGCAAGGGAGGTGGGCGGCGGCGGCGCCATCACGCCGCTCTGCTGGCGCAACTCGATTCCGCTGATGATCGGCAAATCAGTCACCGGTACGAACGACAGGGAAACGATCCCCGAGCCGTCCGCGGAAACGATGAACTCCTTGACCAGCACCTTGTCCTTGCCCCCCGCTTCGGCGAAAATATCCAGGTTGGTCAGGCTCCGGCCGCCGTTGGCGTCAACATGAAACACACGGGTTCCCGCGATTGTTTTCGCGGGCTCCGTGCAATGCAGTCGGACCCGGTATTCCGCACCCGGCACGAGCCCGGCAAAGATGTTTGTCTGGGGGCCAATCCGATAATAACGGTACAGATTCAGATCCTCCGCGGGGTCGATCGTTGCCCGGGCGACGGGCAGCGTGGTGAGGGTTGCCGTGCTGTTCGCATTGGTCCCGCCGATCCGCGTGAACGTGCTGTTTTCGGCAGAAAACCGGCCGCTATTGCCGCCGTTGACGTTGATCGCGTAGGCAAGAACGCCGGGCGTCACGGCAAACTCGGCGGACTCGGTTTCGCCCCAGGTGCTGGCGGCCTTCACGATGTAATAATTGGTCACGCCGTTCACCACGTTCGTGTCCGTGTAACGGAGGCTCGCCATGTCCTGGGTGATGACGGTATACGGCCCCCCGCTGACGGACGACCGGCTGATGGTGAAAGTATGCGCATCGATTGCGGCCGTGAAATCAAACTCCACCTGCCCGTCGCGCGGATACACACTGGCATTGGGCAGCGGTCCGTCCATGGCGTAAACTTCGATGCCGTTGATCAGGGGAAGCGTCTGCCTCGTCAAAATCCTGATTTGGCCCGCCGTCGTGGGCGTGAAGGGGTCATACGTCTGGATGATGGCCTTGTTGGGAGCGCCAGCCCACCCGGCCTTGGAGATGATGTCGATCCAGGTAATCCAATCGACGTAGGTGCCTGCCGCGTTCGCCAGGGAAAGATGAAACGAGCGGGTGCCGCCGGTCGCATAGACAATCTCGGCAAAATGAAAACGCAGCCGGTACCGGCGGCTTGGATGGAACGGAGCCAGGATGTACTCGGCGCTGCCCGACCGGGCCGACTGATAGACCCCTTCAGGCGCAGGATCCGTGACGGAGGCCCTGTTGATGGCGGACGTCGTGGTGACCGCCGAACCGCCTGTGTAGGCGTTGTCTGCCTTGAATACCCCCGAATCTCCGCCACCACAATTGATGGCGCGCATCAGGACCAGCACCCAGGGCCGGGCAAAAGCTTCGGCGAACACCACGTTACCTGTGGGCGTGGACGCCGTGACCACGTAATAATTCGTGATGCCGTTCACCAACCCCGTATGCAGATAGACATTGGTGGGCAAACCAGCAGCCAGGACGGCATAGGGGCCCCCCGGAACGGTCGCCTGTTCGACCTGATATCCCGTTGCATCCGCCACATTGGACCATGTCAGTGAAATCTGCCGGTCCGCTCCTATGGCGGTGGCTAACGGCGCCGCCTTGCCGTCCCGCGGCAGGATCAACAGGCAAATGATCAACAATCCAAGTATGTTCTTCATGATTTCTATATCCTTACCAGCCATGGTGAAATCCAAATCTATGCCAATTTGACCCTCTATAATATCAAAAAGCTGTAAGCGGTTACTACTCGCAAAATCTGATATCCGATGGCGATTCCTATCACGCATTCCCCCCCAAAAAAAAAACCGCGGGATGGATTGGACATCCCGCGGTATAAAACGAGTCTCGGAATCAACGTGTACGGGACTTACCCGAACCGGTTTCCACCATCTCCGGCTCATTTCCGGAGGGGCGGCCGCGGCCGGAGGGACCTTCGTCCTCCCTTTCATCGGAGGGCAGCGACGCATCGCTTGTCGAGCAGATATCCCCCGCCCCGGCTTTTTCAAAGATGTCGCGGGCGCGATCGATCTCGTCGTCGTTGTCGCTGTGCGCGGAGATCAGGATATTGTTGTTCCGCAGTTTGCCCTCGTAACGCTTGGCCACCAGTTCCGGGATGCCCATTCCGATCAGGGCCCCGGTGATGCCGCCGACCGCCGCGCCGACCGCCGCGCCGCTCAGCGCGGCGATGATGGGACCGGCCGCCACGAACGGACCGATGCCTGGGATGGCCAACGATCCGATGCCGGCAATCCAGCCCAGCGCGCCGCCCAGAACGCCCCCGGCGCTAGCGCCGGTGACGGCGCCCTCGGGCGCTTTGGTTTCCTTGGTGAAGGCGAAGTCCCGGGTGGTGCCCTTGTCGGCGAAGAGGACCGAAATGTCATTGCTGGCAAAATTGGCCATCTTCAGCCGGTCCACAATCTGGTCCGCCTGGGCGCGGGACGACGCAATGCAAAAAACTGATTTATTCGACATAAACACCTCCGGCTGTTACATGTTTCGGTTGGAATCCGTTTTTTCGGAAACGACTTCCAATTGGTTGTCCACTTTCCCGTCCTTGGCGGCCTGTTTCGCCAGTTCGCCAATGATTCGCTTTTCGTCCGCCGACATGACGGGACCGCGGAGCGTGACCTGGCCGTTGTTCGAGATGATCTTGATATTCCTGGCGTTCATGGACAAATCCTTGGTGTCCATGACGGATTTGCGGATCTGCTTTGTCAAACTCAGATCGCTCTCGGTATTGCCCTGGTCGATCGGCGTCCGCGTGGCGTCGTTCCGGTCGCGGACGTTCCGGCCGGTGTTGTCAGCATTGGCCGCCGTGTTGGTGCCGGCCATGACGGCGCGGTCGCTATCCGTGCCGGCGGTTCGCTTGCCGGCGGAATCCATCTCGGCTATGGCCATCAGGCCGAATCCGGCCGCCGCGGCGGCTATAATCAAGGTGCGCGTAATATTCACTCATTTTCTCCTTTGTTGGTCAGGTTGACGTTTCAACGGCGTCATCCTAGCCCCAAAGAAGAATTATCGCGATGGGGTTTGATCCTACCGCGAAAACGCTCAACCGGTCATGCGTTCGCGAGAAAATGGGGACGGCGGCCGAGCAACCAGGCGATCGCGCACGCAGCGACCAGGGCGCCGGCGGCGTTGGCGGCGACATCGCCCCACGAAAAGACGCGGCAGTCGGTCAAGGTGCGCTGGAGCGCTTCCATCAGGAATCCGTAGGCGGAACAGGCAAGAACGACCCGGACAAAAAGGGAGCGGTCGGCGAGCCCCGTCCTCGCCCGCCAGGCCAGAATCAGCAGGACGGCTTGCACGCCGTATAGCAGGGCATGAACGATCTTATCCATGTGGGGGATGCGGCCCATGCTGGAGGCGGCCGAAAAAAAGGCCGCCGGTAAAAGGGAAAGCAGCGGGATGAACAACGTCCATCCCGCTGCCGCGATTGTCAGAATGCGTGCCCGGTTCAAAGGCTAGAACTGCGGCTCGGCATCCCGGAACTCGCCCGGTTCCCGCAGGTCGCGCGGTTCGCGGGGATAATACCCGCCCGGACGCTGGTTGCGGTTGTAGTACCGTCCACCCTCGGGGTTGTTCCGATAATTTCGCTGGGGCGGCCGGGGCCGGTCCGAGTCGGCGCGCGGGGGACGCTCCAGCTCGCGGGGCTGGCGCTCGTCTTCGCGGGGAGGCCGCTCGGGCCGGAATCCGCCGCCGCCGCGGCGGTCGCCGCGATCCTGGTTGCCGTGAATGTGATGGAGCCGGGGCGTCATGCGCCACACGTTGCCGCGGATGTTTTCAACATAGGCGCGCAACTCCTGGACCGTTTCCGGCGTCAGGTAGCCGGCCTGCTCGGCCGTGCCGATCCAGTGGTCGGAAGCGGCGGCATGGGCCTCCACCTCGGCCAGCTTGACCGGGTACTGGGCCTGGAAACGGCGCTTGACCCACGCCTCCGCGACGGCGGCGCCAATCTTGCGGGCGGCCAGGCGAAGCGGTTCGGTCAGGGCGTAAAGCTCCTCTTCGGGGAAGCCCTTGGTCAGTTCGAATACCTTGAGCTGGAATTCAAACGCGAGCTGGTAAATGGGCTGATCGCGAAACGTGCGGGGAGGGCCGCCCTGCTGCTGGGTTTCCTGGGTTTCGGTTCCAGAGCCCATCTCATCCTGCTGTTCCTGGCTATTTTCTTCTTCGTTCATCCGTAAAGATCCCACAATGCGGTGTCATGTCAAGGGTAGGGTCAGAATGACCCGTTTGGCCGGCGTATCTGAACGATTGCGCACAAGCGCAGTCCGGCCCGTCAGCAACTGTCGTTGAACTGTCCTCCCCCGGGGCAAAAACCCGGATATTGAGTTATGGTTCGCCGGAATCAACCGGCCTGTCGGCGGGCGAAAAAGCGCCCGTATTCCTTAAGAAGATGACATACTATCCCTGATTCGCTCATTTTTCAATCCAAATCGACACCGTTCCGGACGTCAGGGTTTCAAGACAACCTTGAGGCAATCCTCTGTCTTGTCGTTGAACATGGCGTAGGCCTCGGAAGCGTTCTCCAGCCCCAAGGTGTGGGTGATGACGTCGTCCAACCGAACCTGGTGCGTCCGGACCAGGTCCAGCAGGCGGTCGATATGACGATGGACGGGCGCCTGCCCCATGCGCAGGGTGATCCCCTTGTCGAACAACTGGCCCAGGGGGAAGTTATCGAACGGCGTGCCGTAAACGCCGAGAATGCTGATCGTCCCACTCCTCCGGACGGAGCTGATGGCCGTGGAAAGGACCTTCATCGAGCCGCGCTGGGCGTGCAGGGCGGCCGAGAGCTTCTTCAACACGTTCCGGTCCGCCTCGATGCCCACCGCATCCACGCAAAGATCGGCGCCCCGCCCGCCCGTGGCCCGCCGGATGGCATCCACGGGGTCCTCCTTCGATGCGTTGACCGGTTCCGCGCGGGCGACCCGGGCTGCGATCTTCAGCCGGTAATCCAGAAGGTCGATGCCGAGAACGCGGCCGGCCCCCTGGAGCCAGGCCGCCTTCTGGGCCATGATTCCAACCGGGCCGCAGCCGAACACCGCCACCGTCTCCCCGCCCCGCAGTTCGCCCCAGTCGATCCCCGTCCAACCGGTCGGGAAAATGTCCGAAAGGAACAGAACCTCCTCATCCTTCAATTCGTCGGGCACCTTGCGGGCATTATAGTCGGCATATAGCACCCGGACCATTTCCGCCTGCCCGCCCGCGTAGCCGCCGTAAAGGTCGGTGTAACCATATAGCCCCCCGCCCTTCTCGGTCAATAGGCCCCCTTCGGGCCCGTAATGATCGGGATTGGTCTGCTCGCAGGCGGGGGCGGTCATCTGGCGGCAGAAGACGCACAGGCCGCAGCCGATCGTGAACGGAATCACCACCCGGTCGCCCGGCTTGAAACGCTTCACCTCGGACCCTATTTCCTTGACGATGCCCATGAATTCATGGCCCAGGACCTGGTCCTTGACCTGGGGGAACAGGCCGTTGTAGATGTGGAGGTCCGAGCCGCAGATGGACGTGCTGGTCACCTGGATCAGCATGTCGGTCGCCTGCTCGATAACCGGGTCAGGCACCTCCTCGACACGGATGTCTTTGGGCTTGTGAAACACAACCGCTTTCATGCCGCTCTCCTGTTTTCACCACCGTACCATCCGCCCTGATTTCCACGCCATCGGGCAAGCTTCCCAAAGCGCCGCGTCTTTCCCCTATCCCGGCGGGAGAGAAAGCCCGGTGCCGCCGAAATCGCATGACGGGGCGGACCCGGCGTGGCATAATACGCCGAACTCGGAAAGGGTCCCGCATGGTCGAACCGGTCAGCCAGTCGAAAAAAGATCAGCTCGTGGCGCGCATGAAGGCGCTGGGCATCCTGGAATCCGACCTGACCGAAAGCTTTATCCTCGGCTCGGGCTCCGGCGGCCAGAAGATCAACAAGACCGCCTCCTGCGTCCAGTTGCACCATGGCCCGAGCGGGATCGACCTCCGGTGCCAGGCCAGCCGCTCGCGCGAGATGAACCGCTTCCTGGCCCGCCGGGAATTGTGCGACCGGATCGAGGAACGCGTGAAAGGCGCCGCCAGCCGGCGCCAGCAGGAAGCCGAGAAAATCCGCCGCCAGAAACGCCGCCGGTCCCGCCGGCAGCAGGCTCGCGTCCTCGACGCCAAGCACCACCACTCCGACAAGAAATCGATGCGCCGGTCCGTGTCCGGCGCGGGAGACTGACCATGCCCCCGGAAGTGCTCTATGGCCGCCGCCCCGTGTACGAATCGCTCCGCGCGGAGCGCCGCCAGCATACGAAGCTCATCCTGGCGGACGGCCTGAAAAAGGCCGACCTGCTCCGGGACATCGAAGCCCTGGCCGCCGCCCGCGGCGTCCCGGTGCAGACCGCCAACCGCTCGGCGTTCGACAACCGTTTCGGCGAGGCGAACCACCAGGGCGTGGCGCTTGAAACCAGCTCCTACCCCTATGCCCATTGGGATTCGCTGGCCGGAATCGCGGCCAAGCGCGGGGAGCCGCTCTTTGTCCTGGTGCTGGACCATCTCCAGGACCCCCAGAACCTGGGCTCCATTCTCCGCACGGCCGAAGCCGCCGGCGTCCACGGCGTCATCATCCCCGACCGCCGCGCCGCGGAGGTCACCCCCGCCGTGGTCCGCGCCTCGGCCGGCGCCTCGGAGCACCTGGCCGTCGTGCGCGTGATCAACCTGGTCCAGGCCATGCACGATCTCAAGGAGGACGGCCTGTGGCTGGCCGGGCTGGACGCAGGCCCCGATTCGGTCCTCTACACGGAGGCCGACCTCACGGGCGCCGTGGGCCTGGTGGTCGGCGGCGAGGGCGAAGGGCTCGGCCGCCTGGTCGGGGAAAACTGCGATTACCGCATCCGCCTGCCCATGCTCGGCCGGGTGGATTCCCTCAACGCCGGCGTGGCGTGCGCCATCGCGGTCTACGACATCCGCCGGCGACGCGGCGGCGGGGCTTCGTAACCGAAGCCTAAAAAAGGAACAGGCGCGAGGCGTCGGCCAGGCGGCCGGCGGCGAATAAAACGCCTTCCCCGGCCAGCAGCTCCAGCTTTCTGCCAGCCCGGCCGCCTTCGGGACAACCCAGGAAGCCGCCCGGTTTCAGGCTGGACGAGATGATCCGGTGGCACGGCACGGCCGGGGCGAACGGATTGCGGCTCAGGGCCTGGCCTACAGCGCGGGCCGACCCGCAGCCGGCCGCGCGGGCCAGCTCGCCATAGGTGCTGACCCGGCCGCTCGGGATGCGCTGGGCCAACGCATAGATGCGCCGCTCAAAGGCTGTCGGCTCTCTCATGGATTGGCTTTTTTCTTTTTCTTCTTCGGGTTCTGGCCGCCGGCCGCCTTCGCGGGCTTGGTCGCGGCCGTCGTATCGGTCGCTGCCGGTTCCGCGGCCGGCTGCTGGATGTAGCCCCAGGAGACCAGGCGGTCGCGCGCGTAGACGGCCTGTTCGTCCTCCGCCCCCGATTCCAGGAAGCGCTTGAATTCGCCGGCCGACGCCTCTTTCCGCCCCATCTGCTCCAGGCAATAACCCTTGAAAAAGGCCAGGTTCGCGTTGCCCGGAAGCATCCGGTCATACGCGTCGAAATCGGCGAACGCGGAATCGAACTGCTTCTGGTTCAGGGCCGCGAGGGCGCAGACCTGCCGGGCCTGCGGCTCTTCCGGATAGACGTCGCGGGCGCGGTTGGCGTATTCCCTGGCCAGCGGAACCTTGTTCTGGGCCAGCTGGATCTTGGCCATCGTGAGCAGGCCGGCATAATCGTGGGGCTGAAGCGCCAGGGCCGTCTGATACTGCTTCTCCGCCTCGGGGATCTTGTTTTCGCCCAGCGCCTCAAGCCCGTTCTGCATGGCGAGGATCGCGTCCTTCTGCGCCCGGATCGGGGCGGTCATGTCCATGTACCGCTCGCGGTTGATCTTCTGCTCCCGGGCGCCCGCATAGGTGGTGGTCGCCCTCAGGATGGCGGCGTCATACCGCTCCGCGCTCATGGGATGGCTTGAGAACATCACCTCCATTGCCGAAGGCTCGACCTTCTGGAGTTCCACCAGCCGCTCCATCAGGTGGACCATGCCGTCGGGATGGTAGCCGGCCTTGACCATGAACTCCTGGCCGTATTCATCGGCCTGCCGCTCGTCGGCCCGGCTGTAATTCGCCAGCAGCAGGCCGGATCCGAGGGCGCCCAGCCCCGCGGCCAGCGTGGTGTATTTCTTGTACTTGTAGGAAACCGCTCCCACGGCGGCCAGCAGAACGAGCTGGGTCATGATGGCCTTGCTCATCCGGCTGGCCGTGTGGCGGTAGTTGACGTGCCCGATCTCGTGGCCCAGCACGGCGGCAAGCTCAGACTCGTCCTGCATGGAAAGCAGGATTCCCCGCGTGACCGCCATGCTGCCCGCCGGGAAGGTGTAGGCATTGACATTCACGGCGTTA
Organism: Kiritimatiellia bacterium; assembly: GCA_044346855.1. GTDB lineage: Bacteria > Verrucomicrobiota > Kiritimatiellia > CAIKKV01 > CAIKKV01 > CAIKKV01. Next base: position 6,232 of record JBIIYJ010000053.1, on the reverse strand, counting down.
AGCGCGCGGTAGGAATAGGGCATGGCGGCGCGGTGCGAAATGCCCGATACCCGGTTTCCAACCTCGGCGACATAGGCGTTGAGAGCCGGAACCTGAATAGAGCCGTAGTCGGCCGAGAACTGGTGCGGGGCCTGCGATTGGTCGGCCTCCACCTCCTGCGCTTCCGACATGAGCATGAATTGCGACCGGCCGGTGACCGGATTCGTGGCGCACCCCGTGAGCACCGAGGCGGTGGCCGTTCCCGAGAGGATCAGAAAATCACGGCGGGAGAGGATTGGCTGATCTTTCATAGTGTTAGATTATCTGGCATCCGGTGTCCTGACAAGCCGGATTCACTGCTCCGCTCCCTGCCGGCTTGCCGGCAGGAGCGGTTAAATCGAGTTACGGCTCCACCGATACACGGAAAAAGCCGCTGTCCCTCGGCGTCCCCAGATCGAACCGGATCGTGGAAACAAAGCCCGTCGCCGTCAACGCCGTTCCCACGGGATCCCAGGGTCCCGCAACCGACCCCGCCATCTCGGCCCGGTAGACTTTGCCTGTCACCGACTCGAACCGGAGCGCCACGGAAAGCGGGCCAGCGTCCGCCAGGACGGGCGGCAGGCTGAGGCGCAGCACCGATGCCGCGTTGGTGGGAACCGTCGAGGCGACATATTCCTTCCACGTGACCATGCCGTCGCCGTCGCTGTCAAGGAGCGCCCGGGCGTCGTAATCCAGGGCGTCCGGATAATGCAGGCGCATCCACTCCGCCCCCACCGCGACCGGCAAGCCCGTCAGCGAATGGGGCCCGAACGCGGCCGCCGCGGTCATGTTCGTCGCAATGGCGGCCACCTGCCACGTGAACCCCGCCTGCCCCCCCGCCGCCGGCACCCCTGCCCCGTTGACCACCAGGTTCCAGATTTCATTCCCGATGCCGGCCAGGAAGGCGACATTTGTGGACGTCCCCTCGTCCATCGGGAATTGACCCGCGGGCGACACCATCCCGGGCCCCTGGAAGGAGACCTGCACCGCCCACACCCGGGCGAACCGGGCCGTCACCATCACGTCAGCGGACAGGCTTCCCACCGTCAGCACATGGGACGTGCTGCCGAAGCCGAACACCGTCCCAACCGGCAGCCCGTTAGTCGCGAGCGAAACGATCCGGCAGCCGGCGGAGGCCCGAACCGTCAGCGACGTCGATTCGCCATCAAGCAGATCCGCTTCAGCCGGAAGAATCTGCCCGTGGGCCCCCCCGGTCGCCGTGACATAGGCGGGGCGCCGGAATCGGAAGGGCGCGAGGTCCAGCCCCCCGTAACCGCCGTCGTGATTGAACCGCAGGTACCCGGGCAGGTCCGCCTGGGGCTCCGCGAGGGCGGGGTCGGCCTTCACCGCGAACGGCTCCGCCTCCATCCAGGGCGGGTAGACCGCCGCCACGGTCCCGGTCAGCGTCAGCCAGCTACCGGCCGGGGAGGAGCCCAGCCAGACGTCGTCGATCTGCCAGCCCTCCTTCGCGACGTTGAGATCAGCCCCGAAAAAGAAGGCGACGCGGACGGTCTGTCCCGAATAAGGGGTCAAATCGCAGCGCGTTTCGATCCAGTCGTTGCTGCCGAAGCAGGGCGTGTCGGGAGCAAAGGGCGAATCGACGTTCGAGACGATCCGGTGCGGATAGCCGCCCAGGGGCGTCAGGGGCTCGAACGTCGCCCCGCCGTCCCGGCTGATTCGAAGCGCGCCGCCGTCCCAGTAGTAGCCGCCCTCCCCCTCTTCCGCCCGCATCCGGTGCCGGAAGAACAGCATCCCGCCCTGCCCCAGCGCCACCGGCGGCGAGACGAGGTAGGAGGCCAGGCCGTTGGCGTATTGATGCGTGGCTTCCTCCCCGCAATACCAGGCGGTGGAGGGACTTGAAAACCGGTATGATGACAGGTGCCAGCCCCCGCCCAAAACGGACCAGCCGTTCGTACCTCGCTCCATGTCATCGCGGAAGCCCGGCGTCAGGGGGAGTGCGCTCCAGGAAAGCGGCTGGGGCCCGTCGTTGGCGACCCGCACCGGTTGCTGGAACCCGGTGCGGGGAACCCGGACCGTACCGAAATTCGTGGGCGCCACCCGCAGGATCGCGTAATCCGTCTCGGTCCGGTAGAACGGGGAGGAAACCTCGAAAACGAGGTCCGCCGCAACCACCCGGTAATCCACCGTCACGGACGAGCGCCCGCCGGGGTCCAGGTCGAACGTGAACAGGCCGTCCCCTGCCGTCGCCATCGCATTGGTCCGCTCGGCCCCGCCGTTCACCGACCACAGCACGCTCACGCCGACAACGTAATTGTCGGAAGCGGCGACGTTGACCCGCCAGGGAGGAGGCTCCGTCTGGTACTCGGGCAGCGGCGCGAACTCCAGGACCGGGGGTTGCGGAAAGGCGTTGGAGTTCCAGGGATCGGTGTTGTCGTCGCACTCAAGACCGTTGCTCCAGCCATCCCCGTCCTGGTCCCCGGCCGCGGCCAGCAATCCGGTGGCGCCGGACATGCGGTACTCCCACCAGTCCAGCAGGCCGTTGGTGTTGCCGTCCGTGGCGTAGGGTAAATACCAGGCGGAGGCGGTATGCGGGACGGTCATCAGGATGTTGGTGGCGGGATTGGCCGCTTGCCGCAGGGTATTGGTCCAAAGAACGTTGTCGATCTTCCAGCCGGCCAGGGCATAGAAATAGGAGACGCCGCCCGAGGTGTACCAGGCGAAATCCCAGGCCTGGACGGTGCTAGCCCGGGTGCCTTTCCGCTGCCAGGACGTCTGGCTCACCGCGCCCGCGGGACTTGAATTCTGCGTCAGCAGGGCCTCCTCGCCCCAGATCCAAGTCAGCACCGACGGCCCGAGAAGGTTGATGTCGGCCGAAACGGACGCATCGTTGGTCGGCTCCGTCCCGGTGGCGCGCCACCCGTCGCAGACCATCCGCCAGGTGGTGCCGGACATGCACTGGGGCTGGGCCGTGGCGTGGAACAGCGTTCCGCTGGGATAGGAATAGGCGCCGTAGACGGGACTCACGACAATGGAATTGGTCCGGGTCCCGTTGATCACGAGCGGCACCAGCGGATTGCTAAAAACAACCTCGCGCGACGAGGCCGGCGCGTTGGTCGGATAGAACACGGCATGAACGGAAACGGTGGCGGAGAGATAGTAGTGAACAACCGAACCCAGCCGCTGCGCGGGTATGGCGCCAGTATAGGCGTGACCCTGCTGCCAGCCGAGCGGGGCCCGGGTAAAGGGGCCGGCCGCGCCGTTGGTGGTCCAATACAGGCTGACCTGCCCGTTCGTCAGGGGCGTGCTGTAGGTGACCAGCGCCGAAACGGAACAGGCGTTGGTCGAGTACAGCACGGGGGGAAGCGGCGTGTGGATCAATTCGGGGGGCTGGTCGAGCGCCCCCCGGATCACCAGCGCATAGCGTCCGGCTGAGTTTTTAATGGAATAGCCGTAAACCGTGGCCGTGTAGACACCGCTCGTGGCGGCGGGGATGCGGATGACTTCGGCGGGGTTGAGGTGATCGGCGACCGTTTTCCCGTTGGGATACAGGGTCTGGCCGTCCGGCGTCATGAGCGTCAGGTCGTAATCGTTGTAGAGCTTCGCGCCGCCCCCGAGCGTCGAGGCGGGATAGTCGGTCCAGGCCAGCGTCACGCTCAGAGGAAGTCCCTTCGTCTCGACCGTGAAAACCGTGTTGGACGATTTCCGGTTTCCCACACCGTGTCGATCCAGGAACCGGAGCGCCCCCGGACTCGGATAAACGGACTGCCCCACGTCGACCTGGCCGAAGCCTTCGACGTTATTGGGGCTGGCCGCCGGAATTTCCTGGAACGTGTTGGTTCCGTATTGCCCGGGACTCATGCTGCGCGCGCCGGAAATGAGCAGGGCCTTCATCAGCGCCGCGGAGGGATTCGGCTCGCCCGCCCGATCGACCAGGTACTGGCGGATCAGCGCCACGGCGCCGGCGGTCAGGGGGCACGACATGCTGGTCCCGCCATTGTAGATGTAGTTGTTGTTGGCGGCCACCCCCCACCCGGTCCGGGTTGTGGCGCGCGACCGGCAGGAGACGACATCCGTCCCGGAGGCCACCACCTCTGGCTTGATCCGGCCATCGTCCGCGGGGCCGCGGGAGGAAAATGCGGCCATGCCCTGGCGGTAGGGCGACGGGGAGGCACTGTAGGAAATCAGATCCGTGTAGAGAGGCTCCGCCGGGTAATCGGAAGGCCAGGCCGAAATTCCCCACTTGCGCCAGGTGTAGCCGTAGCTGCCGGAGGGACGGTCGTTTTCCATCGCCCCGACGGTGACCAGGTTCTTGGCTGTACCGGGCGAGCCGATCGAATCGCCATCCACAACGCCGTTCGCATTCGCATCGATGCCGTCGTTGCCGGCCGAAAAAACGAGCAGCATGGAGGGGTTGTTCCACATGAACGCGTCCGCCTGGGCCGCCATCAGGTCGTAGGCCCCGAACACGGGAGATCCCCAGCTGTCGGAATGGACCCGGGCTCCAAGATTATAGGTCGGCTGGAAAAGATTGGCCAGGTTGGCCGGGATGCCGTTCAGGCTCCCGTCGTCCGCTTCGAGCGACTGGTGCACCAGCAGGGCCTGCCAGGCCACGCCGCGGTACTGGCCGCCGCTCATCGCCCCGCTGCCGAGGATGGAGCCCGCCGTGTGGGTGCCGTGAGAATCCACGTCGCTCCAGGTGTTGGTGCGACCCAGGGCGAACGCCGCGAGGAGGCGGTCGGCGAAGTCGGGATGAAGCCCGTTCGTGGAACCGATGTCGAGCCCCGTGTCGGCATGCCCCACGATTTGCCCCTGCCCCGTCAGCCCGTATGAATGCCACACGGAGGTGACGTTCATGTGCGAACCGATAACCGCCATGTCGTTGTGCAGCTGCGGCCGGACATCCTCCTCGATCCACTGCACCTCGGCAAGGGCCGAGAGCGCGGAGAGCACGCCAGGCTCGACCGCAGCCTTGACGATGCCGCCAACCGGCGTGTTCTCAACCGCCCGGACCGTCATGCCCCGCCCGGCCAGCCAGTTCGAGACCACGGGCAGATCGGCCGGAGCCAGACAGAGGACCGAAACATCCACGCGGCGGTAATCGTCAAAGAAAACCTTTTCAAGCCGCTGCAGGAAGGGCTGGATTTTATCGGCCGGTTCGAGCGCGCCCGACCAGCGGACCATGGGAAGGGCGTCCACGGCCTGCCGGATGGCGGGCGACATCTCAACCAGCCACGCGTTGTTAGGAATGTAATTGATCAACGTGGCGCCCGCCTCCCGCACCGCGTCCTGCCACGTCTCTTCGACGGGTCCCGCGAACTGGATCAGGTACGGGGCTGTGCCGCGCCCGGTAAACGGACCGGTGTGAACAGGCGCCTTCTCAAGGGTGGAAACCGCGCGGTTCATCAGCAGAACCTGATTGGTCGCGGGAATGGCGGGATCCGGATCAGGGGCGCGCCCGTCAGCCTGCCGGCGCAGGCGGGTCAGCAACCCGGGAGCGAACATCAACGCCTCGCCGGAACGGGAAGGAGCCAGGGCCGGATCCCGGGCTGTTAAGGATGGCCCGGCGGGGTCTTCGGACGCGGCCGCCTCGGGCGGGCGGAGCCCGGACGGAGTATCAGGCGGAGTGCGGCGCCAATGGACAAAGAAGCCGGCGATGACAGCCAGCACGACTACAACGGCCAAGGACCGTATAAGCCCCCCTTTAATCATCTTCCTATGATAGGAAATTCCGGCCTGCCTGTATATCATTTATCATGCAATCGCGGATGCGCCACCCGTTGCCCAAACGTTCCCAAACCTTCCCGCTTTACCGCCGCATGGCCTCTGTGATACGTTTCCGCGTTAATTCACGAAAGGAATCGCATGAAGAATCACGAGGATATCAGGATCGGCACACTGGTCAACGGCAACAACCAGGCGGGCGAATATATCCGCCAGATTCTGCCGCACGGGTTCGAAAGCTTCTCGCTCACCTTCTGGCAGACCATCAATGTGGACATCAAGAAACTCGCCGCCGAGGTGAAGGCCGCGCTGGGCGACAGCGGCGCCGTCATCAGCTCCATCTCCATGTTCGGCAACCCCCTGGAAAAGGGCGAGATCGACGTCAAGACGGCCAAGGGCTGGCGCACCCTGATCGACAACGCCCACCTGTTCGGAACGGACATCGTCACCGGCTTCACCGGCCGCCTGCGCGAGAAATCGATCCCGGACTCCATCCCCCGCTACGCCGCGGTGTTCGGCCCCCTGGGCGCGC
>JBIIYJ010000270.1:0-7340 GCA_044346855.1 Kiritimatiellia bacterium | reverse complement strand
CCAGTCCGGCGGGAGGCGCGGGTTGAGCCGGAGCGCATCGCCCTCGCGGCGCAGGCCCAGCAGGGATTCCAGGATCAGCCGGTAGAACCAGCCGGCGGAGCCCGTGTACCAGGTCCAGCCGCCGCGGCCCGTGTGCGGGGGGCGGGCGTAGACATCGGCGGCGGCGACGAAGGGCTCGACCTTGTAGACGGCGATCCCGGCGGCCGTGTCGCCGTGGCGCACCGGGTTGATCAGGGCGAGGAGCTCCCAGGCGCGGGCGGCGTCCCCGAGTTCCGCGAAGGCCATGATCGTCCAGAGCGCGGCGTGGGTGTACTGGCCGCCGTTCTCGCGCACGCCCGGCACGTAGCCCTTGATGTAGCCGGGGTCTTCGGGCGTGGTGTCGAACGGCGGGTCGAGCAGCTGGATCAGGCCCGCGTCGCGCCGGACGAGAAGGCGGTCGACCGAGTCCATGGCCGTTCGGGCGCGCTCCGGCGAGACGGCGCCGGAGAGCACCGCCCAGCTCTGGGCCACGGAGTCGATCCGGCATTCCGCCGCCGCCGCCGAGCCGAGCGGCGCGCCGTCGTCGAACCAGGCCCGGCGGTACCAGGCGCCGTCCCAGGCGTGCGTCTCCACCGCCTCCGCGAGCCGGGCGGCCGCCGCCCGCAGGCGCTCCGCGGCGGCGGGGTCGCCCCGCCCGTCCGATATTTCCGAAAATCGGGACAAAACCGCGCGCAGGAAAAAGGCCAGCCAGACGCTTTCCCCGCGGCCCCGGATGCCCACGCGGTTGAGGCCGTCGTTCCAGTCGCCGGACCCGATGAGCGGCAGGCCGTGCGGGCCGAAGGAGGACCCTTTCGCGATGGCGCGCAGGCAGTGGTCGTAGAGCGTCCCGGTTTCGGCCGAGTGCCGCGGAAGGTCGTAGTACGACTCCTCGTCGGAAGCCAGCTCCCGCCCCTCGAGGTAGGGAACGGGCTCGTCGAGAATGGCCGCGTCGCCGGTGGTGGCGACGTAGCGGGCGGCGGCGAAGGGGAGCCAGAGCATGTCGTCGGAGCAGCGGGTGCGCACGCCGCGGCCCTCGGGCGGGTGCCACCAGTGCTGGACGTCGCCCTCGCGGAACTGGCGCGAGGCGGCCAGGAGCAGCTGGGCGCGCAGGAGGTCCGGCTCGGCGTGGACGAGGGCCATGGCGTCCTGGAGCTGGTCGCGGAAGCCGAAGGCGCCGCCGGACTGGTAGAAGCCGCTGCGCGCCCAGAGGCGGCAGGCCAGGGTCTGGTAGAGCAGCCAGCCGTTGGCCAGCACGTCGACCGCCGGATCGGGGGTTTTCACCTGGACGGCGCCGAGGACGCGGCCCCAGTGGGCCCAGACGGCCTCCAGGGCCTGGCGGGCGCGCTCGTGGCCGCGCAGACGGCGGATCAGGCCGGCGGGCCCGGCCGGGTCCGCCGTCGCGCCGAGGCGGAAGACCAGTTCGCGCTCCTCGCCCGGCCCGAGGTCGAAGGGGACCTGGAGTGCGCCGCACGGATCGAGTCCGGCGCCCGTCTTTCCGGACAGCGCCGTGCGGCCGAGGGCGGCCGGGTTGCGCAGGGAGCCGTTGCGGCCGATGAACTCGCTGCGGTCGCCCGTGACGGTGCGGGGGAACTCGTCGGTGTCGAGGAACGCCGTGCGGCCGCCGAAGGCGGTGTTATAGGTGTTTCGGGCCACCAGGGCGCCGGTGCCGGGCTCGAGCTCCGTCACCACGAACGGGCCGGTCCGGGCCCGCAGGTCGCCGAGCACCCAGTCGACGTAGCAGGTGGCGGAGAGCCGGCGGGCGCGGTCCGAGCGGTTCCTCACCCGGAGCACGGAGTACTGGACGGGCTCGGCGATATCCACGTAGACCCAGAGCTCGGAGGCGACGCCGTCCTCGGCGAACTCGAAGACGCTGTACCCGAAACCGTGGCGCGTGACCGCGGGGCCGGCGCCGGGGGGGCGCAGGGGGAGCGGGGTGGCCGACCAGGCGTTGCCCGACTCCTCGTCGCGCAGGAAGAGGGCCTGGCCGGGGGGATCGGCGACGGGATCGTTGGACCAGGGGGTGAGGCGGTACTCGTGGGCGTTCTCGCTCCAGGTGTAGCCGTAGCCGCTTTCCGAGACGAGCGTGCCGAAGCCGGGGTTGGCGATGACGTTGACCCAGGGGACGGGGGGCAGGCTGCCGGGGGCGGTGGTGACGATGTATTCCCGGCCGTCGGCGGTGAAGCCGCCGAGGCCGTTGAAGAACGCGAGGTCGGGGCGGGGCCCCGGGAGAAGGGGTTCGGAGGGGGTGCGGCGGGGCTTGCCCGCCGGGCGGGCCGGGGGCAGGCGGTCGGGGGCGGGCCGGTAGTCGAGCTGGGCGGCCAGGGTGCCATGGCGGTCCGAGAGGATGACGCGGGCCACGGTTTGCAGCAGGAGGCGGTCCTCGTCCGGGATCTGGTCCGCGGGGCGCACGAAGATGCCGCCGGAGCGGTCGGCCTGGGGGGGTTCGCCGCCGGCGGCGATGAGGCCCATGATGCGGTCGTGCAGCCCCTGGCGGTAGCCGGCGCGCTCCTCGTTCCAGATGACCAGGTCCACGGCGAGCCCGCGCTGGCGCCAGTAGGCGTGGGCCTGGACGATCTGGCGGACGAGGTCGAGGCCGTCGGGGCCGTGGACCTTCAGCAGGACGATGGGCAGGTCCCCTGAGATGGAGTAGCCCCAGAGGCCGCTCTGGTTGCGCCGGTTCTTCTTCAGCAGCTCGGGCGAGGCGCGGCGGACGGCGTCGGCATAGAGGATGGGGCCGGCGAGGCGGCCGTAGAGGGCGGCGTCGGCCTCGCGGGCGTTGATCTGGCGCAGGGCCACCAGGCCATGGGTCCAGGCCAGGTCGAAGACGCGGTCGGCCAGCAGCCGGTCGCGGTATTTGCCGATGAGGGCGAGGCAGGCCTCGCGGGTGGCGGCGGCGCCGGTGACGATGTTGATCGTGGCGCCGCCGTCGGGCTCGAGCCGGAGGCGGTGGCGGATGGCGGCGATCGGGTCCAGCACGGCGCCCTGCGAGCCGGAGAGGGGGCCGGGTTCGGCGAGGGCGAGGGGGTCCGCGGCGGAGCGGCCGCGGCCGATGAAGCGGGCGCGGTCCGTTTCATAGGACGTTTCCTCGGAGGGGGCCGCATGCACGACCATGAGGTGGAACATCCAGGGGGTCTCCTCGTCGCTGCCCCGGGGGCGGCGGGTGCAGAGGATGGCCTGGCGGTCGGGCAGGATCTCCGTCTGCACGAACAGGTTGCCGAAGCCGGGGTGGAGCGCGTCGGAGGCGGGGGGGGCGAGGACGATTTCGGCGTAGCTGGTCAGGTCCAGGGTCCGGGGGGCGCGGGAGCGGTTGGAGAGGGTGACGCGGCGGAGCTCGATGTCGTCCTCGGGCGAGACGGCGATTTCGGTATGGGCCAGGATGTCGTGGAGGCGGCAGCGGAACTCGGCGCGGGACTCGAGGAAGATCGCCTCATAGGCGTCCGCGCGGCGCAGGGTGGGCTGGTGGGCGGTCGACCAGAACCGGCCGGTGGCCGTGTCGCGCACGTAGCAGAAGGTGCCCCAGGAATCGCAGACGGGATCCTCGCGCCAGCGGGTGAGGGCGAGGTTTTTCCAGCGGCTGCTGCCGCCCCCGGCGGCGGTGACCATGACATGGTAGCGGCCGTTGGAGAGCAGGTGCGCCTCGGGCGAGGGGGTATGGGGGGAGGTGTAGATGCGCATGCCGCTCTCCTCGGCGCCGGGGACGGGGGGCGGGGGCGCGAGTTCGGCGGTGTGGAGGAAGGGCACGGCCGTGAGGGGGATGCGCTCCTGGAGAAGCGGGGCGGTGGCCCGGAAGGCGGGCTCCGATTCGAAGCGCCGCTGCATGGGGCGGTCGTGGAGCAGGTGGCCGAGGGCGAGCAGGCTCATGGACTGGTGGTGGGCCATGAAGGAGCGGATGATGACGTGGGACTTGCCGCGGTTCAGCCGGGCCGGGGAGTAGTCGATCGCCTCGAAGAAGCCGAAGCGCCCCTCGAAGCCCTCCGCCGAGAGGCGCTGGAGGTTGGCGGTCGCCCGTTCGGGGGCCACGAGCAGGGCGAGCGCGGTGGCGTAGGGGGAGACCACGTAATCGTCCGCCAGGCCGCGCTGGAGCCCGAGCCCGGGAACGCCGAAGGCGCGGTACTGGTAGGTGAGCTGCACGTCGACCGCGTTGTACCCGGATTCGGAAACTCCCCACGGCCGCCCGCGGGAGCGCCCGTAGGCGATCTGGCGGTTCACGGCGGCGCGGCAGCTCTGCTCGAGCAGGCTGTTGGGGTACGACGGCATGACGAGCAGGGGCATGAGGTACTCGAACATCGAGCCGCTCCAGGAGAGCAGGACGGGCTCGCCGGTGGAGGAGGCGAGGAGCCGGCCCAGGGCGAACCAGCTTTCCTGGGGCAGGCGGCCCTGGGCGATGCCCACGAAGGCGGCCAGCCGGGCCTCCGAGGCCAGCAGGTCGTAGAAGCCGGTGTCGCGCCGGCGCTCGTCGGCGTTGTAGCCGATGGCCAGCAGCTTGCGGCCGGGGTCGAACAGGAAGCCGTAGTCGATCTGGGCGAAGTCGAAGGCCTGGCGGTCGAGCGCCTCCAGTGTTTCCAGCCGCCGGCGGGCGCGGGCGGAGGCCTGGCGGAGCAGGCGGCGGGCGTTCTCCAGCAGGCGGGGGTCGAGGTTGCCGGGGAGCCGGGCCGCGTCCGTTCCGGCCGGGCCCTCGTCCGGGAAGGCGCTTTCGGCCATCTCGCGCAGCGAGGGAATGCGGTCGAAGCCGGGGAGCCGGCCGAGGGATTCGACGGCGCCGGGGAGCGCGGTCCAGGGGGCTGCGTCGGCCAGCTCGCGGAGCCCGTCGTGACACTGGTCCGCCAGCGCCCGGGCCCAGTGGAGGGCGTCCGTCCCCGGCCCGGCCTCGAGGCGGGAGACGAGGGATTCGGCGAAGCGGGCGAGTTGGTCCAGCGTCAGCCAGGCGGTCTGGAGGGAGGCCGGGGGCGCGGCGGCGGCGGGGGCCAGGAGTTCCGCGGCCGCGGCGATTTCGCGCTCGTCGGGGTTGGCGGCGGCCAGGAGGCGGAGGGTGTCGGCCAGGCCGCCGAAGAAGGCCGGGACCACGACGGGCCGGCCGGCGATCTCGGCGAGGCCCTGGCGGAGCGTCATCAGGTGGCCCGCGAGGTTGCCGCTGTCGACGCTGGAGACGTAGAGCGGCGGGAGCGGCGCGAGGGTGCGGGTGTCGTACCAGTTGAAGAAGTGGCCTTTGTAGCGTTTCATGGAGGCCATGGTTTCGAAGGCGGCGGCGGTCCGGTCGATCAGCCGTCCGGCGGTGATGTAGCCGAAGTCGCAGGCCGCGAGGTTGGCCAGGAGGGCGAGCCCCATGTTGGTTGGCGAGGTGCGGTGGGCGACGGTGAGGAAGGGGTGCTGCTGGATGTTGTCGGGCGGCAGGTGGTGCTCCTCGGGGACGACGAAAGTTTCGAAGAAGGACCAGGTCTTGCGGGCGGTTTCGCGCAGGAAGAGCCGCTGGGCCGGGGTGAGGCGGACGGGGGGGCGGCGGATCGGCTGGCCGAGCAGCCAGGCGAGGAAGGGGGCCGAGGCCCACAGGACGATGAACGGGGCGGCCAGGGGGAGGAGGGGCGGGCGGAGCAGGACGAGCGCGATTGCGGCGGCGGCCGCGAGCGGGGCGGGGGCGAGGAGGCGGAGCCAGCCCGCCAGGCCCGGCCGGTGGCCGTTTTGCACGGCGGAGGGGGACCATTCCAGGAGCCGCCGGCGGCTGATGAGCAGGCGGTAGAGGACCCGCACAATCGCGTCAAGATTGGAGAGCGCCTCGTGCGGCAGGCAGGCCAGGGTGAACAGAACCTGGCCCGCGCGGCGGAGGGCGGCGGCGCCGGCCGCGGCGACATGGCGGTGAAAGGGGACATCCTCCTGGCGGCCCAGGAGTGCGGGCAGGAAGGCGAAGAGGGGCGGGGCCAGGAAAGGCGCGAGCGCGGCCAGGGTCCACAGGAAGGGGGCGGGGAGGCGGAGCCAGGCCAGGGCCAGCAGGAGGAGCGAGGCCGGGGCGACGAGGCTGCGGCGCAGGTTATCGAGGATTTTCCATTGGGAAAGGAAGGAGAGCGGGTTGGGGCGGCATCCGGCGGGGGCGGGGCCGGGAACGCGCGGGAACAGCCAGCCGCCGATCTGCCAGTCGCCCCGGACCCAGCGGTGGCGTCGGCTGGCGTCGCAGGCATAGTGGGCGGGGCAGGCTTCGGGCAGTTGAACGTCGCTGAGGAAGCCGGAGCGGGCGTAGCAGCCTTCGATCAGGTCATGGCTGAGGATCCGGTTGGCGGGCAGGCAGTGCCCGAGCGACCGCTCGAAGGCGTCGATATCGTAGATTCCCTTGCCGGTGAAGGAGCCTTCGGCGAAAAGGTCCTGGTAGACATCCGCCGAGGCGCGGGTGTAGGGGTCGATGCCGGGCTCCTGGCCGAACAGCAGGGCGTAGCGGGTCTGGTCGTGCGGGCCGGGCGCCTCGTTGACCCGGGGCTGGAGGATGGCGTAGCCGGCCTTGGGCCGGTCGGTGGCGGGGTCGAAGCGGGGCCGGTTGAGCGGGTGGGCCATGGCGCCGATCATGGTCCGGGCGGCATCGCGGGGGAGCAGGGTGTCGGTGTCGAGGGTGATGACGTACCGGACATCCTGGAGGGCGGACAGGGGGCCGGTTGTGAGGGAAAAGGCGCCGCGGGCCCGGGGGTCGTCCCGCAGGAGGGCATTCAGGGCCGCCAGCTTGCCCCGCTTCCGCTCGTAGCCCATCCAGACCCCCTCGCGCTCATTATAAAGGCGGGGGCGGTGGAAGAGGAAGAAGGAACCGGACCGGGAGGGGCCGTACTTGGCGTTGAGGGCCGCTATCTTGGCGGCCGCGAGGTCTATGCGTTCCTGTTCGCCGGGGAGCAGTTCGGCTCGCGCGTCGGGAAGGTCGGTCAGGAGGGCCGCGTGGATGTTCTTGTCGCGGTTGGCGAGGAAGCGGACCTCGAGGGACTCCACCAGCGCGTTGACGCTTTCGACGGAGGAGAGGAGGCTGGGAATGACGATCAGCGTTCGCGATTCGGAGGGGATGCCTTCCGAGTAGTCCAGGCGCGGGAGCAGGTTCGGCCGGACGAGAAGCGAGACGAGGAAGTTGACGAGGGCCACGGCGACCTGGCTGAGGCAGAGCCCGCCCAGGAGGGCGGGGAGGAAGAGGAGCGGGCGGGGCAGGCCCGGGGCGGGCGCCAGGAGGAGCAGTCCGGCGGTGAAGAGGAGTGTCAGGAGGGAGGCGCAGCCGAGGTAAAGGGGCAGGCTGAAGGGGCGGGGTCCGGTCCGGATGAGATGGAATCCGACGTGGCGGGCGCGGTCGTCCTCGGGGGTGCAGG
>JBIIYJ010000269.1:0-7350 GCA_044346855.1 Kiritimatiellia bacterium | reverse complement strand
GACGCCCTTACCCTGGACACCGGCAAGCTCGCCGTGGACGGCGTCGTCATCTGCACCGAGTGGGCCGACTACCCCCGCTCCGACACCGGCCAGCTTCAATACCCCCACAAGCGCCTGTTCGAGGAAACCCTCCGCGTCTTCCGGGACAGCGGAAGGATTTGTCCCGTTTTTGTGGACAAGCACCTCGCGGACACCTGGGCGGAATCGAAGTGGATCTACGACCAGGCCAAAGCCCTGGGCGTCCCGCTCATGGCGGGCTCCTCCGTCCCCGGCGCCTGGCGCCGCCCGGCGGCCGACGTGGACCCCGACAAGCCGCTGCGCGAGATCGTGGGCATCTCCTACCACACGCTGGACTGCTACGGCTTCCACGGCCTCGAGATGGTCCAGGCCCTGGCCGAGAAGCGCAAGGGCGGCGAAACCGGCGTCAAGGCCGTGCGCTGCCTCGTCAGCAACGCGGTCTGGGAGGCCGCCGGAACCCTCTACGACACGAACCTCCTGCAGGCCGCCCTGGCGCGACTGGAGCGCCCCATCCCGACCAACAAGCCGCTGAACGAGCTGGTGAAGTCGCCCGTCCTGTTCCACATCGAATACGCCGACGGCCTGGTCGTGAACCTGTTCACCCTCAACCCCGTGGCCCAGCGGTGGGCCGCGGCGTGGAAGTATGACGACGGCGAATCCGACTCCACCCTCTTCTGGCTCCAGGAGACCGGCGCCTTCATGCACTTCGCCTTCCTCACCCGCGGCGTGGAGCGCCTGATCCTGGCCGGCAAGGCCCCGTGGCCGGTCGAGCGCACGCTCATGACCAGCGGCGTGCTCGACGCCGCGCTGATTTCAAAGCGCGAAAAAGGGCGCCGGCTGGAAACGCCCTACCTGACATTTTCCTACGACGATTACTGGACCTGGGAAGCCCCGCCCGAACCGGCGGGTCCCTGAGGAGCCCGAGCATGACCTATTCGCCCAACCAGCAGCACGCCCTCGATGTCCTGATGCGCAAACCGGTCAAGGGAATCGGCATCTGGCTGATCAATCCCATGGAATGGGTCATGATCGACCGCCTGGCCGGCGAGCCGGAAGGGACCTACACGCGCGACCCGGTCCCGACCTACCGCAAGATGCTGATCAACAGCGGCTGCAATTTCATCGACCAGTGGATCCCCCTCAACCCGCTCTCCATCGGGTCCCACGGTTATGAAGGAAAGGAAAAGACCGCCACCACCGGCCTCGAAGTCCTCGTGCGCGACGGCATCACCATCGACTCCCCCGAAGCCGCGGCCCTGCACATGGAAACCGTCGCCTTCCCCCGCTTCGAGCAGGAGATCGCCCGATTCGATCCGGTCGCCTATTACACGACCATCCTGGACTACGAACGCAAGGCCCAGGACGACGTGGGTCCGGACATGCTGAAAGCCCCCTACGCCTCCCCCTGCGGCCGCGTTCCTTATCTGGATTACGGCTGCTACGGCTACGCCAACTATTTCATGACCTACGCGCTATACCCCGAACTCATCGCCCGCCATTTCCAGCTCCGCGGCGAGCTTTTCAGCCGGATGAACGAGGTGGCGGCGAAGGTCATCGTGGAAAACAAGCTCCCGCCCTACGTCCGGCTCGACCACGACATGGCCGACGGCCGGGGCCCCCTGGTCAACACCGCAAGCCTGGAGGAACTATGGTTCCCGCCTTTCGAAAAGTCTATCGCGCCGCTCGTGAAAGCCGGTATCACCTGCATCTGGCACTGCGACGGCAACCTCATGCCCATGGTGCCTGGTCTCCTCGCCGCTGGGGTCGCCGGTTTCCAGGGTTTTCAATACGAGTTCGGTATGGATTATGAGAAAATCTGCAAAATGAAATCGCGCGACGGCGCGGCCCTGCTCATCATCGGGGGCGTGTCGGTCACGAACACCCTGCCCCACGGCAAGCCGGAGGACGTCCGGCGCGAGCTGCAGTGGCTCGTGCGCAACGGCCCCAAAACGGGCCTCTTCCTCGGCGGCAGCAGTTCCATCACCCCCGGCGTCCCCTGGGAAAACCTCAAAACCCTCACCGAAGGGTTCCGTTATTACCGCGAACATGGGCGGGATTAGGGCTTGGCGCCATGCGCCGCAGACCTTTTGGCGAACCCCTCTTCTGTAGACGCGGGCGCTGACCGCGTTCATGCGCCGGCATGCCTGTTTTTCTTGCATTGGACCACTTTTTGTGAAGAAATAGCCGGCGGCGTTCGTTTCTTCCATTGAACAGGGGATACATCGGACTCTGAAGGGACCGAATGGGGACTCCGAATCAATCAATCGCCCGGCAGCAGGCTGCCGAGGCGGAAATGGAGGCAATCGTGGCCGCCCACGAACAGGCATTGCTCCGCTATGCCGGCGGCATGCTGCGCGACCCGCACGCCGCCCAGGACGCCGTCCAGCATGCGTTCATCAAGCTCTGCGAGCAGGGCTTCCCAATCCGGCTGGACCCCCCCGCCCTCAAGGCCTGGCTCTTCCGGGCCGTCCACAATGCCGCCATCGACCACCTCCGCCGCGAAAAACGACTGAACCACCTCCACGAAAAAGCGGCCGCCGACCCCTCCGCCGCGCCCGCAAGCCCGATCGACACCGCCGACCGCCGCCAGCTCGTTCTCGACTCCCTGACCAAGCTCACCACCGGCGAAAGGCAGATCCTTTTGCTCCGCCTCCAGCAGAACCTCCCCTACAAGGTCATCTGCCAGACTACCGGACTTCCCTCCGGCTCCGTCGGCCGCCTGCTCCACGACGCCGTCCAGAAACTAGCCCGACTGGTCGGAAAGGCGGGTGAATCATGAACCGCACCTGCCAGGAATGCCAGAAACTCCTCACGCCCCACCTCGCCGGCGACCTCACCCCCGCCGGCGAAAAACGCCTCCGCAAGCACCTCGAAAAATGCCCCGACTGCCAGGCCGCCCTGGCCGCCCTGCAGCCGGCCTTCGAGGAAATCCGGCAGGTCCTGTCGGAACCCCCTGCGGAAACGCCCCGCCTCTCCGGCGACCGCCGTACCCGCGTCCTCAACGCCGCCCGCACCGCCGCCACCCGCGAACGCACCTTTGCCGATAGCCTGGCCCGCTGGTTCGATTTCGGCTTCCCGCCCGCCGCGCGCTATATCTTCATCCGCGCCGCCCTGCCCGCGCTCGTGACGATTTTACTCGTGATCGGATTTGGAAACATCATGTTCCCCCATGCCATCTCCATCGCCACGCCCGGAGCGTATACCCTTGGGGGAGCTCCACCCCTCGAAACCGATTACGGCGCTGCACAGCCCCATGTCTACGGACTCGCCATACATGACCCGGCGCCGGAACAACTCAAGGAACTGAGTCGCGACTTGGAACGACTCGAAGACCTTCCCACGGTCGTCGACGCCGTTGCCCCACCCCAGGCGGACCTTTCCTACCGATACGACCGCGAAACCGCATCCGAACAGGCTTCCCTGGAAAAGAAGAATACCGCGGACACCTACTCCCGCCAGCGCCTGTTCGGCCCCGAAGTGAACGGCCGCGTCGATTCCGGCGACGTCTCGGGAGATTACACGGTCGTCCTGGAAGATCGGGCCGCCCCCGCTTCGGCGCCCGCCCCCGCCCAGCCTTCCCGGCCGCACGGGTTCGAAAGCAAAACCCTCAGTGATTCCGACGAACCCGTCAGCACCGTTACTTTCGAGGAAAACAGCCCCCTCGGCGTGGGCGGATCCGTCAGCAAGTTGGAAGACCGGAAATGGGGGACGGGCGGAGGGGGCGAGACCCTTGGACGCCTCGGCCAGCCCGCGGCTCCGACATCGGGCGGCCGCCCGGCGACGGACAAGGATGCCGACGGCCCTTCCGAAGATACTCTGGGCCTCAACTTCACAACCAAAAGCCCCATCGTCTTCAAGGGCCTTTGGACGGGCCGGTCGGAAGGCGGCCGTTCGAGCGGGGAGAAAACCAAAAACATCGAAGCCGCCGCCGAACCTCCCGCCAACGAGGTCATCGTCGAAATTGACAAGGAGACAGCCGCCCCGGCCGAATCCCTTTCCACCGATGGACTCGTAAATGAGCTGAAGCAGTCCACGGGCTCCGGCTATTATTATTCCGGCGCCCCCTCAGAGGGGCTTTCGGACCATGCGCAGACACAAAAAACGGGTCGGCAGGAGGACGCCCTAATACGCGAAGGTCGTGCACGCCTAGCCGAAGGCAAACACCAGGACGCTGCCGACCGGTTCAAATCCGCCCTGGCCCTCGACCCCGAGAACAAAGAGGCCATGCGTTACCTTGAGCGCGCCGGCAAACAGCATTTCGCGTCCGGCACGATCGAGTTCAAGGCCAAGGCCGAAAACATGATCACCGACGTTCGAGATGCCTGGAACCCCCAACCCGGCAAATCGGACCCGTCGGACAAGTCGGACCTGTCCGACCTGTCCGACAAGTCCGATGAGTCCGAAAAACTCGCCCAGTCCAAAGTCCAGGAAGAGGCTCGGAAGAAACTCGAGAAGGCCCAGCGGGAAGAGGAATCCGCCAAGGCTCCCGAAAAGCCCGCCGAAAACCTGTTCCGCGCCTTCGGCGTGAACCCCTACGTCGAAACCGCGAAGCAGCCGTTCTCCACCTTCGCCATCGACGTGGACACCGCCTCCTACACCTTCACCCGCAACAACCTGCTCCAGGGCCGGCTGCCGCCCCCCGAGTCGGTGCGCACCGAGGAGATCGTCAACTTCTTCGACTACCACTACTCCGCCCCGCCGGCCGAGGCCCTGTTCGCCGTCCACGCCCAGTGCGCCCCCTCGCCCTTCCGCCCCGGACAGCAGCTCCTGCGCATCGGCGTCAAGGCCCGCCACCTCGGCCGCGAGGAAAACCGCCCCGCCGTGCTCACCTTCGCCGTCGACACCTCCGGATCCATGAGCAGCCCGGAGCGGCTCGGCCTCGTGCAGCGCTCCCTGCGCCTGCTCGTCGACAAGCTGTCCCCCGACGACCTCGTGGCCCTCGTGCAGTTCGACTCCCACGCCAGGCTCGTGCTCGACTACACCCGCGCCGCCGACAAGGCGAAGATCCTCAAGGCCATCGACGCGCTCCAGACCTCCGGCTCCACGAACCTGGAGGAAGGCATGCGCCTGGCCTACGAGCTCGCCCGCCGCGCCTTCCGCCCCGGCTCCGGCAACCGCGTGCTGCTGCTCTCCGACGGGGCGGCCAACCTCGGCGGCTCCACGGCCGAGGAAATCCTGGCCGTCGTGGCCGACTCCCGCCGCCAGGGCATCTTCTGCTCCGTCTACGGCGTGGGCCGCGGCGGGCTCAACGACGCCATGCTCGAATCCCTCGCCAACAAGGGCGACGGCTCCTACGTCTACCTCGACTCCCTTGACGAGGCCCGCCGCGTGTTCGTGGACGAGCTGGCCTCCTCGCTCAACACCGTGGCCGCGGACGTCAAGATCCAGGTCGAATTCGCGCCCGCCCGCGTGAGCCAGTACCGCCAGATCGGCTACGAGAACCGCCAGCTTAAAAAAGAGGATTTCAGGAACGACGCCATCGACGCCGGCGAAGTCGGCTCCGGCCAGTCGGTCACCGCCCTCTACGACCTCTCCCTCGCCCCCGGTACGGCCGGCCCGCTCGGCGTGGTCCGCGTCCGCTACCGCGACCTGCGCACCGGCCGCGTCGGGGAGATCGCCGCCCCGCTCGCCGAAAGCATGCTGGTCCCGGCCTTCGACAAGGCCGAGCCCGCCTTCCAGCTCGCCGCCTGCGCCGCCCAGTGGGCCGAGTTCCTCCGCGGAAGCCCCTACACGGCGGGCGACGACCCCGCCGATCTCGCCGCCCACCTGCGCCGGGTGGCCCTGCAGTATGCGCTCGACCCGCGCGTGCAGGAATTGGTCCGCCTGGCGGACACCACAGCCCAGCTGAAACCGTCCAAATGAACAAAACCCGTTTTCCCCCTGACACCCTTTTCGAAGTGTTGCGCCTGAAAGGAAGCCGGCCATGAAACGTTCCCTCCTCCTCCTGCTCGCGTCAGCCTTCCTGGCCGCGGCTCCCGCCTCGCGCGCGGCCGACCAGAATCCGGGCCCGCTCGAGAACCTGTCCCTCCAGGGCCGGCTCGAGCAGGAGAACGCCAGCTTCACGCTCTCGTTCGACCTGCCCCGGACCGGTCCCGTCGAATTCCCGCTGGTTTCCGGCGAAGTGGCCTTCCTGGGCGCCACGCTGCCGCCCGGCGCCACCCTCACGCCGGAGGACGGCGCCCTCGTGCTCCGCGTGCCCGGCCGCTTCTCCTGGTTCCGCTCCGGCGGGGCCGACCCCGTCACGCTCACCTTCGCCAGCCGCGTCAACATCCAGCCCGACGGCTGGAACGAGACCGCCTTCCGCCTGCCCGCGTCCCTGATCCGGCGCATCGAGGTCGCCACCGACAAGCCGGACATCGACGTGGACGTCCCCGGCGGCCGGGACCTGACCCGCCAGACGAACTCCGCCGGGCTGCTGACCGTGGGCGTCTTCCTCCCGCCCGCCCCCTCTACCGTCATCCGCTGGAAACCCCAGCTCCGCAAGCGCGACGGCGAGCTGGTCGCCTCCTGCGAGGCCAACGCCATCGCCGCCATCACAGTCGGCGCCCTGCGCCTGGACACCCTCTTCCACTACCGCGTCTCGCAGGGCGCCCTGCAGAAAATGGACGTTCGCGTGCCCGTCGGCATCAACATCACCGAGGTCAACGGCGCCGAGATCCAGGACTGGAAGCTGGCCGCGACCAACGACGGCAACCGCCTGCTCACGGTGACCCTCCGCCGCCCCTGGGAAAACGCCTACCGCCTCCAGATCACGGGCGACATGCCCCTGCCCGACATGCCCTGCCGCTTCGACCTGCCGGTGCTCCAGCCGCTCGGCGTCATGCGCACCAGCGGCTTCCTAACGGCCGGCGCGGACACCGCGGTCAAGCTCGTGCTGCACAAGACCGCCGGCCTCACGCAAATCGACCAGGCCGCCTTCCCGACCCTCTCCCTCGACGCCCCCGCCGCCCCGCGCGCGCTCCCCCAGCGCAACGCCTTCGCCTGGCAGTACGCCAACCTGCCCTACACCCTCGCCTGCGAGGCGCAGGACATCGTGCCGGAGTACAGCTCCGAGGACCGGCTCGTGCTCAACGTCGAGGACCGCGACCTCGTGCTCGCCATCGCCACGGAAATCGAATTCAGGGACGCCCCCGCCCGCGAGGCGCTGCTGGAGACGGATCCCGCCTGGGCCGTGGCCTCCGTGTCCGGCGCCGCCGTGGCGGACTACGACGTCCGCGACGCCGGCGGCGTGCGCCAGGTGCGCCTGACCTTCAAGACGGCCATGATCGGCCGCACGCTGGTCGAGCTGCGCCTCGAGCGGAGCCTCCCCGCGGCCGAGGAGACCTTCGCCCT
>JBIIYJ010000268.1:0-7354 GCA_044346855.1 Kiritimatiellia bacterium | reverse complement strand
GCCCTTGCCGTACGCGGCCGCGACCTTGCCCACGGCCTCCACGATATCCCGGATCTCCTGCCCGCCCATGTTCTCGTGGAACATGATGTTGAAATGAGAGGCGGCGGCGGTCACGGCGTTGGGAAGCTGCGGCTCCCGGGCGATCTTGTCCCGGAAGAACCAGGGGCACCAGTTCGTCAGCCGCTCGCGGAACCACGGCCCCTCGCACTGGATGTGCCGGTACGTCGGGATCGACGGAATGCCCTCCGCCCCCAGCGCCTGGCAGAAGCGCTCCTTGGGGACGGTGAAACGCGCGGCGTCGAAGGACAGGCGGAGGAACCAGTAGGAGCAGTAGGACTCGGGCTGCTGCCAGCCCAGGGCAACGCCGCAGCCGAGCGCGGCCAGGCCCGCCTTGACCGCCTCGCCGCCCGCGTGGCGGCGCTCGATGACGGAAGCGCGCTTGCGCAGCTGGACACGGCCCACGGCGGCCGACAGGTCGTTGAGGTTCAGGTTCAGCCCCGCCATCACGTTGCCCGCAGGCGGGGTGATCCCGAAGGGCTTGCCGCGGTCGGCAAAGCGCCGCCCGTTCCAGTGCAGCTGCTCGTTGCGCGTGAAGACCACGCCGCCCTGCGCGGCGGTGGCCATGTGCTTGCCGCTCATCGTGGAGAAGGCCGCGATGTCGCCCAGCGTCCCCGCCAGCCGGCCCTTGTAGCGCGTGCCGTGGGCCTGGGCGCAATCCTCCACCACCTTGAGGCCGTGCTTCCGGGCCACGGCCAGGATGCCGTCCATGTCGGCCGGCTCGCCGGCGATGTGGGCCACCAGCACGGCGCGGGTGCGCGGGGTCACCGCCGCGGCAAGCGACTCGGCGCTCATGTTGTAGGTGCGGGGGTCGGCGTCTGCAAAAACAGGGACAAGATTGAGCATGACCGCGGGCATGACACCGCCCGGGTCGGTGATGGGCGGCACGACGACCTCGCTGCCGGCCTCCAGCTGGAGGGCGCCCAGGGCCGCGAACACGGCGGTGGTGCCGCCGTTGACCCCGTCCGCGAACCCGCCGCCCAGGGCCTCGGCGAACTCCGCCTCGAACGCCTTCTCCTCGGCCCCGCCGTAGCCGAACGCCTCGCCCGTGCGGATGGACGCGTCGAAAAGGGCGACCGCCGCCTGCTTCTCCTCCTCCCCGAACAGGCGCCGGGGGGGCATGGGCCCGGTGCGGACGGGCGCGCCTCCGTCGATGGCCAGCTTGGTGGAACTCATGATACGCCCTCCTCTTTCATCAGGTTGCGGACGAACGCCTGGTAATGCGGAAACGCGATCTCGGGCTCGGCCAGGTCGGGCTCCCACTTTTTCTCCCACTCGAAGGAGAGGCAGCCGGCGTAGCCGCCGTCGCGCATCAGGCGCAGCGCCTTGCGCAAATCCACCTGCCCCGTGCCCGGCAGCACGCTGTGCACGCCCTTCTCGGTCTTGGCGGCATCCTTGAAATGGACGTGATACACGTAGCGCCCGATCGCCCGCCAGGTCACCTCGGCCGGCTCGTAGAAAAAGGAATTGGCCACATCCCAGCACGCTCCCACGGCGGGCTGGTCCACCCTGGCCAGCACCTCGGCCAGGAAGCGCCCCTCGCACCAGTCGTCGTGCGTCTCCAGCGCCAGCTTCACGCCCAGCCCGGCGGCCGCGGCCCCGGCTTCCTTCAGCGCCGCCGTCACCCGCGCCACGCCCGCCTCCCGGTCGCCCGCCTCCAGCTTGCCGCCGAAGATGCGCAGGATGGGGCAGCCCACGTCGTGCGCCAGCTTCACCATGGCGATTGTGCCGTCGATCTGCTTGCGCCGGGCCTCGTCGTCGCCGGACGTAAACTGGCTGTACCCCATGATGGCCGAGATGGCCACCCCTTTGGACCGGAACAGCTCGCGGATCGCGCGCCGGCTTTCCGGCGTCTCAGTCGCGCCGATATGCTCGCCCGGCTGCCCCCGCAGCTCCACGCCATCAAAGCCCATCCGGGCCGCCTCCGCGGCGATTTTCTCCAGGTTCCAGGCGGGACACCCCAACGTGGCAAATGACAACTTCATGATTTCGCCCCTTTTACATCTCTGCAATCAAACTCGACCCGATTCGATCACGTGTTATATTCGTTTTGATCGTTGAACGCAAGTTTCTACAGATCAATAAAAACTCCCGGCCCTGCTCGACGACCGGCCCTTGGCAAAGGCAAAATGACCGCTTCAACTCGCGTTGAGTTTGTGCTACGGTTTGCAAAAAGGATATTTTATGTTGGCACATTGGTCGTGGGATGACAAGGACGGGAACGCTGCGCGGCAACTGGCGGACCGGCTGCCCGCATCCGTGTTCGACGCCCACGCGCACCTCTACCGGCTCGGCGACCTGGGACCCGACATCCCCGCCCTGGCCGCGGCCGGGCCCGCAACGGCCGATCGCGGAGACTGGCAGCGCTCGCTGGACCGGCTGCTGGGCCGGGGGCGGGCCGCCAACGGCCTGTTCTTCCCCTACCCAACCGCCGCCTGCAACGTGTCCGCGGCCAACGCCTTCCTGCTCCAGCAGCTCAAGGGCGCCCCCGAATCGCGCGGCCTGCTGCTGGTGACGCCTCGCATGAGCCGGCCCGAGGCGGAGCGGTTGCTGGACAACCCCTCCATCGCCGGCTTCAAGCCGTACCACGTCTTCAGCGCCTCCGCCCCCACCTTCCAGGCGCCCCTCGCCTCCTACCTGCCCGAATGGGCCTGGGAGCTGGCGCACGAGCGCGGCCTGGTCATCACCCTCCACATGGTCCGGGACCGTGCGCTGGCCGATCCGGACAACCAGCGGGACATCCTCTCGCACGCCTCGCGCTTCCCCAATGCCCGGCTGGTCCTGGCCCACGGGGCCCGCGGCTTCCACGCGCCCAACACGGTCTCCTCCATCGGCCTGCTGAAGGACCTGCAGAATGTCTGGTTCGACGCCTCCGGCATCTGCGAGCCCGCCTCGCTGGTCGCCATCCTGGAGGCCTTCGGACCCCGGCGCCTGATGTGGGGCAGCGATTTCCCCGTCAACGAACTGCGCGGCAAATGCGTCACCGTGGGCGACAACTTCGCCTGGATCAACCCGGAGCGGGTCGACCTTCCCGCCGGCGCCCCCGCCGTCCACCCCTACCCCGTGGGCGTGGAAAACCTCAAGGCGCTGCTCGACGCGGCCGACGCCCTGAGCCTGGACCCGGCCGACCTGCGCGACCTGTTCGGCGACAACGCCCGCCGCCTGCTGGGCCTGCTGAAGGAATCGGGAACAGCGGCGCAGGACCTGTACCGGCACGCCCGCGAGCGGATTCCCGGCGGCGTCCACCTGCTCAGCAAGCGCCCCGAGATGTTCGCGCCCGACCAGTGGCCGCCCTACTTCCGCGAAGCGCGCGGCTGCGAGGTCTGGGACCTGGACGGCAGGCATTACTATGACTTTTCCATCAACGGCATCGGCGCCAACCTGCTGGGGTTCGCCGACCCCGACGTCTCCCGCGCCGTGATCCGGCGGGTGCGCCTCGGCTCCAACAGCACGCTCAACCCGCCCGAGGAGGTCGAGCTGGCCGACCGGCTCTGCGCCATCCACCCGTGGGCCGACAAGGTCAAGCTGGCCCGCACGGGCGGCGAGGTGGCTGCCGTGGCGGTCCGCATCGCCCGCGCCACGACGGACCGCTCCGCCGTCGCGATCTGCGGCTACCACGGCTGGGCCGACTGGTACCTGGCCGCCAACCTGGGCGACAACGACTCCCTGCGCGGCCACCTGCTGCCGGGGCTGGATCCCTACGGCGTGCCGGGCGAGCTGCGCGGCACCGTCTTCCCCTTTGCCTACAACGACCGGGCTGCCCTGGCGAAAATCATCGCCGAACAGGGCCCTCGCCTCGCGGCGGTGGTCATGGAGCCCTGCCGGGGCGCCGACCCGGAGCCCGGCTTCCTGGAGTTCGTGCGGGCGGAGACGAAAAAGGCGGGCACGCTGCTGATCTTCGACGAGATCACGATCGGCTGGCGGCTCCACTTCGGCGGCGCCCACCTGCGCTACGGCATCCGGCCCGACATGGCGCTCTACGCCAAGGCGCTCGGCAACGGCCACCCCATCGCCGCCGTCATCGGCACGGCCGAGGCCATGGAGGGCGCGCACGCCAGCTTCATCAGCAGTTCCTATTGGACCGAGTCCGTGGGGCCGGCCGCAGCCGTGGCCACGCTGGCCAAGATGGAGGCGCTGGGCCTGCCCGCGGTCATCGCGCGCACCGGAACCCGGATCATGGAGGTGCTCCGGTCCGCGGCCGCGCGCCACGGCCTGCCGCTGGCCGTGAAGGGCTTCCCCTGCGCGCCCGGCCTGGCGTTCGAGCACGAGCAGGCCAACCTGCTGAAAACCCTCTACATCCAGACGATGCTGGAGCGCGGCTTCCTGGCGGGCGGGCTGATCTACGTGACCCTGGCGCACACAGAGCCGATCATCGACAAGTTCGCGGCGGCGCTCGACGAGACGTTCGCGCTCCTGGCGGACGCCCTGCGCAAGGGCGACGTGGAGAAGCGGCTCAAGGGGCCGCCCGCGCACACCGGTTTCAAACGCCTGATCTGACCACCCGAACGGAGCTTCCCATGGACGTGACGAACCTGTTTTCGCTGAAAGGCAAAGTGGCGCTGGTGACCGGAGGGGCCGGCCTCTACGGCCGCCAGCTCGTGGCCGGCATGCTCGAGGCCGGGGCCAGGACCTTCGTGGCCGCCCGCCACCTGGAGCCGCTCCAGGAAATGGAAAAGACCGCCCGCGCTCAGGGGCAGGACCTCACCGCGCTGACCTACGACCAGGGGGACGAGTCCTCGATCCTCCGCCTGCGCGACACCATCCTCGAAAAGGCCGGCCGCTGCGACGTGCTGGTCAACAACGCCGTCCTGCGGCCCATGAAAAAAGCATACGCGGACGACCTGGAAGCCTTCGACCTCAGCATGAAGGTCAATGCGACCGGCCTCTTCGCCATCACCCGCGCCTTTGGCGATGTCATGGCCGAGAAGGGCGGCGGGGCGATCGTGAACATCGGCTCCATCCAGGGGCTGATCGGCCCCGACCCTTGGATCTACGAGGGCACGACGATGTCGGGCTGGTACCCGGACTACTTCTTCCACAAGGGCGGCATGGTCAATTTCACGCGCTTCACCGCCAGCTATTACGGGCTCAAGAACGTGCGCTGCAACAGCGTGGCGCCGGGCGGCTACCAGACCGAAAACCACCCCGAACCGTTTCTGCAGAACTACGCGCGCAAAACCATGCTCGGCCGCCTCGCCCACGACAACGACCTGAAGGGCGTCGTCGTCTTCCTCGCCTCCGAAGCCGCGTCCTACATCACCGGCGTCACGCTGCCGGTGGATGCCGGCTATACGGCGAAATAGGATCATCATGCTCCCCTACCGCCAGCCGTTCCTTTTATCGAACCACGGCTCCGACCGTGCCACCGCTTACGTCCACGCGAACAAATGCGTCACCCGCGCCGGTCTCACCCACGTCGTGTGGACCGATGCCGTCGCGGTGACGCAAGGCCGGACCTTCAACCACCAGGCTGGAGCCTGGGGCGAAACAATCACGATCGGCACGGGCCGGGACAACCACAACGATCCGTGCCTGACGGCGGACGCGGAGGGCCGGCTGCGGATCGCCTTCGGCCCGCACGGCGACTGGGACCAGCTTGAAAATCCCGAGAAATGGCCCTCCGGGAAGTTCAAGGTCGGCGCGGCAACGGAGCCCGGCTCCCTGGCGTCGATCACGCAGTTCCACCCGATCGGCTACGGCGCCACCTATGCGTTCCTGCTCCACCTGGCGGACGGGCGCGACGCGCTGGCCTACCGCGGTGGCGAACAGCCTTTCTCGGTCCAGTTCCAGGTTCAGCGCCCCCTGGGCGGCTGGACGCACGCCCAGCCCCTGATGGCGCAGGACATCAAGCCGCAATACACGCATTACGGCGCCAGCCTGGCCGCCGCGCCGGACGGCACGCTCTACGCGGGGGCCCATTTCTACAATATCGGGACCAAGCGTTCCGCCGGGGTCGGCATCCTGAAGTCGCCGGACGGCGGGCTGACCTGGCTCGACCTGAAGGGCCGGCGGCTCGCGCTTCCGGCGCTGTACGGCAAGCGGATCGCCGTTCCCTCGTTCGCGGCCGCGGACAGTCCCTACAACGGCGGCCTGGCGGTGGCGCCCGACGGGGCGCTCTGGGCGCTGGTCTACGCCTCGGCCGGCAAACGGTTCCCGCTGCGGCTCTCCCGCTGGGATGGCAAGGCGTGGGACACGATCAACCTGGACGCCGTTTTGCCGCCCGAGCGCGGCGTCTGCCAGGCCATCCTCTCCCTCGATGCGGCGGGGCGCCTGCACATCCTGGCCGCCGCGGTTGAGCGGGCGCGGTTCGGCAAGGACGACCAAACGTTCGGCCACCCCAGCCTTCAGGTGTTCCATCTCTGGACGGATCCGGGAAAGACGGCGTTCCGCCATCGGATGATCAGCGACGGGGACCCCGAGATCCCGAGCTGGCACCCGAGCCTGTCGCTGCCAGGGCCGTTCCATCCGGTCGAAAAACCCGTACTCCTCTTCACCAAGGGCCGCAACCAGGCCGCCTCCGATACGGGCTGCCGCCACACGCTCGAGACGGATGTCTATTGCGTCCTGCCGGAGTGAACCGGCCAGCCGATACCATTTTTGAGACGTGCATCAAACCCGAAAACGCCTTATAGTGCCGCCATGCCAGACAACGACTCATTCACCACGCTCGTCATTTTCGGCGCCTCCGGCGATCTCACCGCCCGGATGCTCCTGCCGGCGCTGGCCGAGCTCGAGGCCGACGGCCTTATTCCCGCTTCGCTGGCCGTGCTTGGAACCGGCCGCAGCAAGCTCGACGACCGGTCGTTCCGGAACCGCGCGGTCAAGGACGGCCTAGCCGCCCAGACGGCGGAACGCCTTCATTACATCGCGCTGGATCCGAGCCGTCCCGAATCCTATCCCCTCCTGGCCCGGCGAATCGCCGAGCTGAACAACGGGACGGCGGAAAGCGGCAATCTCCTTTTCTACCTGGCCGTGCCGCCGGACCTGCATGCGCCCATCCTGGGCGGGCTGGCCGAAACGGGGCTGAATCGCGGGAACCCCGATAAAGGCGCGTGGCGCCGCATCGTCATTGAAAAGCCCTTCGGCACCGATCTTGCCTCCGCCCGCGCCCTGAACCGGCTCCTGCTGACGGCGTTCCCCGAGGAGGGGATTTTCAGGATCGACCACTATCTGGGCAAGGAAACGGTCCAGAACATCCTGGTGACGCGCTTCGGCAACGGCATCTTCGAACCGCTTTGGAACCGGAACTATATCAACCGGGTCGAGATCACCTCTGCCGAGGACCTGGGCGTCGAAG
>JBIIYJ010000267.1:0-7372 GCA_044346855.1 Kiritimatiellia bacterium | reverse complement strand
AACGCTTTCGGAGAGGTCAGCGTGTAGGCCAGCGAGGTGGCGTTGGTCAACATGGCAGGGGGCGAGAGCGCGGAGACGGTCGGCGCGGTGCGGTCGATCGTGACCGTGCTGGCGGTCTGACTGGAAGCCGGGCCGGTATTGCCGATGGCATCGGCGACGGTGTTGGCTGTGAGCGCCAGGATCACGGTGCCGGCGGAGGTGCTGCCGCCGCCGACTCTCACGGTATAGCTGGCGCCGCTGCCGGAAATGTTCGTGACGCTCCAGCCCGTGGCCGTGCCGCTGAGGGTGAAATCGCCGGAGGCAAGCCCGGTGACAGCTTTCGAGAAGCTGAGCGTATAGGCCAGCGAGGTGGCGTTGGTCGTGGTGACCGGCGCGGTCAGCGTGACCGTCGGGATGGTGCGGTCGATCGTCACCGTGGCGGCGACGGCGATGGAGGCGGGGGCGATGTTACCGGCGGCATCCGAAACCGTATTGGCATTAAGCGTCAGGATGACGGTGCCCACCGTGGTGGAGGCGCCGCCCACCCGGATCGTATAGCTGGCGCCGGAGCCGCTCACGTTCGTGACGCTCCACCCCGTCGCCGTGCCGCTGACGGTGAAGTCACCGGTCACGACCCCTGCGACGCTTTCCGAGAAGCTCAGCGTATAGGCCAGCGAGGTGGCGTTGGTCAGCGTGGCAGCCGCTGTGAACGCCGAGACGGTCGAAGCGGTGCGGTCAATCGTGACCGTGGAGGCGGCAACATTGGCGGCGGGCGCAGTATTGCCGGCGGCATCCGAAACCGTATTGGCGGTAAGCGTCAGGATGACGGTGCCCGCCGTGGTGGAGGCGCCGCCCACCCGGATCGTATAGCTGGCGCCGCTGCCGGTAATGTTCGTGACACTCCAACCGGTGGCGGTGCCGCTGACCGTGAAGTCGCCTGCGGCCAGGCCGGTAACGCTTTCGGAGAAGGTCAGCGTGTAGGCCAGCGACGTGGCGTTGGTTGTTGTGGCTGGCGGAGTCAGCGTGGCGGTCGGGACGGTGCGGTCGATCGTGACCGTGGAGGCGACGGTGTTCGTCAAGGGACCCGCCACGCTGGACGCATCCGTCACCGTGTTGGAGTTAAGCGTCAGGATGACGGTGCCGGCCGCCGTGGAGGCGCCGCCCACCCGGACTGTGTAATTGGAGCCGGAGCCGGTGACGTTGGTGACGCTCCAGCCCGAGGCCGTGCCGCTGACGGCAAAGTCGCCGGCGGCAAGGCCCGTAACGGCGCCGTTGAAGGCCAGGGTATAGGCGAGCGAGGAGGCGTTGGTGAGGGTGACGGCGGGCGTCAGCGTGGCGACAATGGGCGTGCCCACCTGGAACGTGGCGTTCATTTTCAAAACCGCCTCGATGGTGGCGGAATAGCCGTCTTCGTTTTCCCGGAAATAGTACCAGGCGTTTTCGGACGGACTGGCAATGAAGCTGGCGACGTCGCCCATGCCGCCCGAAAGAGTGGCGACCGTTTCCGTGATGACGGTGGCGGATTCCCCGACATTCGGCACGCGCGCCCGCTCAATGGTGGTGCTGTTTTTCGCATAGGACACCCACAGATGATTGGAGATGACTTCGGCCACGCCCCAGGTGGCCCAGCTTTCGGAAGCCGCCCTGGCGGGCATGGCGAACTCTCCGCGGTCCAAAACCTTGCCGCTGGGCAACTCGACCTCGTAAAGGTGACTGGTGTTCCAGATCGCGACGCGGCCATATCCGGCGAAGACGGCGGCCTTCGAATGGCTGATGACGGGAATGGCGGAGGAAAGAGTGATCACCGTGCCGGCGCTGCCGGAGTCGCTCAGCTCGGTGAGGCTGGTCAGGTTGTACGGCGGCGTATTGGGGTCGTAGCTTCCTGAACGAAAGATGTACGCCTTCTGGGTTTTCAGGTCGGAAACCAGATAGTCCTGCACGACGGCGTAGTTGTACTGGTAAACCCCATCGCTTTTGCGAAGGCCGACCGTGGAACCATCGCCCGTGATCATGACATCGTTGGCGGAGAGGGCGATACCGCCCCGGTCATCGCTCTTCGCGCTACCCGACTCCAGGTTGGCGGAGGCCCAGGAGCGGGTGCTGCCGAGCGAGGTCATTTTGAACGCTTCCGGCGTGCCGACGGCGAGGGCGGCGACGGCGCTGGTGACAGAGCCGTAGCTGTTAGTGACGATCGCCCGGTAATTGCCGGCCGAGCCCGAGGAGGCCGCGAACGTGTATACGGTCGACGTGGCGCCGGCGATATTCGCCCCGTTGAACTGCCACTGGCAATAGAGAGGCTCCGCGCCGACGGCCGAGACGTCGAAGGAGGCGTTGGTGCCGGAGTAGACACCCAGGTTAACAGGGTCCTCTGTAATCAAGGGGGACTGGGGCGCCCCCCAAACCAGAACCCAGCCCGTGTTGTTCTTGCCGCTGTGAGATCCCGTTCCGCTGTAAACGTTGCCGGCGGAAATGGTGGTGATGGCCATGGGGTTTCCGCGGACACTGAAGGAATACCGCACGTTATAGCCGGAGCCGGAGCCGTCGCTGATGCCAATGGCAATGGCGTTCTGGGCGCCATTGAAGGTCGTGTCGAAGGCATCACCGGTATTCTGGGAACCGTCGGTCACGCCCAGCATGATGAAGTCGCCGCCGTCATCCGAGAAACCCAGGGGGGTGGTGGCGCCGGAGGAGGCGAGCACATATTTGTACGTGGGCGTGACGGATCCGCTGGCGTTGATGAGGGCCGCGCTGCTCGGCGAGAAGGAGCTGGCGATGTTGGCGGCGATTGTTCCCGTGCCCAGCTGCGACCAGGTGTGCCGGGATGTCAGGATGATCCCCTGGATGTTCCGCGAGACGCCGTTGGATTCATAGCCTTCCAGGAGATAGCCGTTAATCAGGGCGTTCCAAAGATGCGGGTTCGAATAATGCGACCCGTCTGCATTGACGGTGGTGAAGACGCTGGCCAAGGTGGCGGCATTGGTGCCTTGCGCCGTGGCAAACAGGCCTCGCACTCCCGCATCCACCTGCGCTAGGGTGGCGCCTGACCAGGCCCGGTATCCGGCGATCAGGACCCAGCTCCGTCCATTTAATGTTTTGGTGATCACGGCAGCCTGGGCCGTGTGGGTGAGAAGGAGAAAGAAAACGATTAATACGCCATAACGAATTTTGTTTACGCCCGAGTTTGTTTTCATAAGGTTAAATATCCTCTTAATTTCTCCGGCAATTTGCAGGGAAAGGTAGAATTAAATATTAATTTCAAAAGGAGAGTGTATTTAGTGACGCCGTTCGCGCTCGCCGTGGGCGTGCCGTTGTCCCAGGTGGCCGGAAAGGCCGACGAGAATTGCCCCGTGCCGCGCAAGGGCAGGCCGTTGGGGTTGATCGCGGTGAGCGAACTGATGGCGGTGCCGCCGGAATTGCTGGCATTCGGCGACAGGCTGATGCTCGTGCCGCCGCTGGAGTACCCCCAGATGGCCCAATCCTCCAGGCCCAGGTCGGTGAGGTTCACGCGGGTGTTGCCGGTAGCAAGGCTGCCGGTGAGCTGGGCTGCGGGTGCCATGGCCGGCGCCCCCGCCAGAAACGTCAACAACAGCGCGAACCCGACAAGGCCGCCTAGCTGCTTGATGTTTTTCACGCTTGTGTGTGCTCCACGAAGGTTTTAAGCGGAAATCTTTTTTGTGGTCTTGAGTTTTTAACTCTATCTCAAAACGTTACGTCTTGTCTGTCAGTTGTGCGTTGATTATTGTGTAAG
The DNA here is from genome assembly GCA_044346855.1 of Kiritimatiellia bacterium. Taxonomy (GTDB): domain Bacteria; phylum Verrucomicrobiota; class Kiritimatiellia; order CAIKKV01; family CAIKKV01; genus CAIKKV01. The sequence goes on along the minus strand of JBIIYJ010000267.1, from coordinate 3,645 downwards.
ATTCGGACTACAGATTGCGTTTTTTGTAGGCCATTTCGGTTTCAACAAAACACCCCCAGGCGACATCGGGCTGGCGGCCCCGCCCCTTCCCTGCTTCGCCGGCATGACGCCCTTGCGGGACGCGCCAGGCGGGTCTTGAAGGGCAAAATCATACGGATTACATCCCCGCATCCTGAACCCGATACAGGCGGTTGCCGGCCGCTTCCCGATCCAGCCACATCAGATAATTGGCCTCGGCGCGGATGGTTGGCGCATTCGTGATCCAACTGGCGCAGGCATCGTCCGAGTATCGCCGTAGACCCGGAAAAGGATGAAAAGCCCGTCCAGTCCCAACAGGATTAAAATGACAATCAGCCTGCGCATGCAACATTCACCCCCGGCTGAGCCAGGGGATGCTCCCAAGTAGGTTTTCCAACCATAAAACGTTGTGCGGTTGATGTCAAGGTCCGGCCTGAAGCCGGGCGATCAATGCCGGTGTCGTCCGGACGCCAATCTTCTCCATCAGCCGGGATTTGTAGGTTCCGATCGTCTTGTCGCTGATCCCCAGGAGGGCCGCGATCTCCTGGTTCCCCATGCCCTGCCGCAGGTAGTCGAGCACCTGCAGTTCGCGGTCGCTCAGCCCCCCGAGCACGGATTGTTTATCCGCATTCCGTTTTCCACTGGCGGCGATCTGGATCATGCTCGAAGCCACCGCGTCACTCACGGCGATATGTCCGGCGAGAACCTTCCGAATGGCCTCCAGGACCTTGCTGATCGGTGTATCCTTCATCAGATATCCCTTCGCGCCCGCCCTCAGGAGTCGCTCGGCGAAGACCTCCTCGTCACAGACCGACAAAGCCAGTATGGGCGCCAGGGCCGAATTGGAGCCCGCCTGCTTGACCAGTTCCCACCCGTTGCCGTCCTTCAAGTTCAAGTCGAGGATCACGATGTCCGGCATCAGGCGTTGCATCAGGCTGAAGGCCGAACGCCATTCTTCGGCCTCCCCGCACACCTCCAGGTCGGGTTCGCCGCAGATGGCGTCCGCCAACCCCCTTCTCGTCAAGGGATGGTCGTCCACCAGCAACACTCGCCGCTTCCGCTCCTCCGTCATCGCTCGGCCTCCCAACCGCTGTGTGGCACCGTCAGTTCAACGATTGTTTGTCCCTGGGCATTGCTTCCGAACGTCAAAACCCCGCCGAGTTGCTCCGCCCGCATCCGCATCTGGCGCAACCCGAGGCCGGGCTTGAACACCTGGCCCGGCGGCAAGGGACCCCCGTCGTTAGTCACGGAAACGACCATCTGTTCACGCTCGTGGACGACATCGATCCAAATGGTTCGTGCGCGGCCGTGCCGGATCGCATTGATGACCGCCTCCCGGATGACCCAGTAAACGTGCTCCGCCCCTGGCGTCGAGCCCCCCTTCTGATCCGGGGAGTAGTTAAGCTCGATCACCACCCCCGATGCGGCGCCAAACCGCCTCGCAAAGGCGGATAGGGCCTCGTACAGTGAAAGGGCGTCAAGGTCATGCAGGGTCAGGTCATAACACACGCTGCGGGCAAGCACAAGCACGGACGCCGCCTGCTTCACGAGGCGACCGGCCGCCTGTTCGGAATCGGGGGAGGCATCGCCATGGTGGCCGATACTCTCCGCCATCCGAAGCAACCCCACCAGCTCCTGGCACACCCCATCATGAAGATCCTGCCCGATGCGTTTGGCCTCCATCGCGCCGGCTTCCAGCGCGGCCGCGATGGCCAGTCGCAACTCCTTCTCGCGGCTGGCGACCAAGGCGTTCAGCCGGTCGTTAACAACCCGCAACGCCTCCTGTGTTTGCTTCGCCTTCGTAATGTCGTGCGCCACGCCGACAAAAGTAAGCGCCCGCCCCTGACTATCGAGCACAGGCTTGATGCTGGACGTGTGCCAGCGGACCGACCCGTTTTTATGCCGCACCCGGTATTCAATCCCCGACATCAGGTTTCCGGACCTGACCACGCTTTCCAGGAAGACGTCGCAGGCGGGGACGTCCTCCGGAAGAACGACTTCGCGATAGACGCGGCCCGCCATCTCAGAGGCGCGATACCCCAGAAACTGCTCCCAGGAATCGGAAACATAGGTGAACCGGCCATCCGGCGAGATCGTGTAGAAAATCGCATTGGCGTTTCCCATCAGAAGCTGGTTGCGCTCCTTCGACTGGCCCAACTCAAGCAGCAGGCCCTGAATCTGCCCCCTGAACAAGGCCGCCGAGAACGCCAAGGCCGTCAGGAAGAACCCCGCATGCAGGGTGTTGCCGTGCTGAAGCCAGTGAATCCGCATCCCGTAATAGGGCATGCCGAAGACGATCGGCGCCAGCAGGGCAATGCCGAGCAGGCCGATCTGCCCACGCCGCAACGGACCCCTGTCGCGGAAAACCCGCCAGGCGAAGATCACGCACGCGGCGATGAGCAAGACAAAGATCAGGGCGAAGACGACCGGGTAAAGCGAGCCCGGCTCCTTTACCAGAACAATCACGCCGCCAACCGGCTCCACCCACACGCGGCCATAATAAAGAGAGTGCCATCGGGAGGTCCAGTTCAAGGCGATGGCCAGGAGAGGCGGCGCGAACAGAACGGCCAGCGTCCAGGCCGGCGGCCGCCGATCATAGCCCGTCGCCTGGAGCGCCAGGATCGACAACAGGGGTACGACCGGCAGTCCCACCAGGTATTCCAGGTGATCCCACGCCAGCTTGGCCTCCAGCGTCCCGGACGCCAGGTTCATGCCGTACGAAAAGCAGGCCAGACTCTCAGCCACCAGGAAGAGACAAAGCGTTCGGGCCCTTCGCGACGCACCGTGATAGGCCCACGACAAGGCGGCCAGCGTGAACAGCACGCCGGAAAACAAAAACATCAGATCCCGATAGAGATGCATGAACCCTGCGCCCGGTTGGTCTTGTCGGTTTCCGGCGAGTATACGGGAAAGGCCCGACTTGTGCAAGCTGATCTTGCCCCGGATTTTCGGACACAGAGAGCGAAGTGTCTCTATGGGATTTATGCAACACATTGTTGTTCGTAGTCAAGCGGCGAAAGGTCGCCGAGGGCGCTGTGGATCCGGCGCCGGTTGTCAAACACCTCGATATAGTCGAATATCGGTCGTCCGAGGCTTGAACCGGGCCTTCTGGACGACCTGGAGGCCGTTCTGACGCATGAGCCCTCATTAACCGCCACCCTTCGTGTCCTTCGTGGTTAACTCTTCTTCCCCCGGAGAACCGATGCTTTAATTCGATCCCTTAGCTGGAGGGCGCCGCTTGCATATGTTTGTCCCTTTTTTGTATTTGATGTAGGGGCTCCGCTTGCGGAGACCGCTTGGCGGACTTTGCGCCTTTGCGAGAAATAAGAGATTCTCGCCAAGACGCCAAGAACGCAAAGGAGGCAAACGATCTAGTCACGTGAAGAAAACCCTCTCTTCCTTCATGTCCTTCATGGCAAACCCTCCCTCCCCGCCCCGATTTGATGCCAACTGCATCGTTGATTACCCGCCCCCCTTCGTGTTCTTCGTGGTTAACTCTTCTTCCCCAGCAAATCTTCTCTGCTTTCTCCGCGGCTCCGCGTGAAAACCGTTCCGCCTTCGCGTTCTCTGCGTTCTCTCGCGGCGAGCCCTCATTACCCGCCACCCTTCGTGTCCTTCGTGCTCTTC
>JBIIYJ010000052.1:0-22341 GCA_044346855.1 Kiritimatiellia bacterium | reverse complement strand
GGTCAGGATAACCTCGTCCGCCTTGGCGTCGGCGCCGTCGGGCACCGCCGTGTCGCACTGGATGCCGGGGTCCAGTTCGCGGAAGACGGCGGCGGCGATGCCGGCGCCAGCCACGCGGCAGGCGGTGCGGGCGATGATCTGGGCCGTGGCCTTGAGCCGGAACGGGACCAGGGCGCGGGTGGTGGCGTCGCCCGAGCCGATATCCTCTCGCAGGGCGCGGCGGATGACGGCGAGGGAATGCGGATCGGCGGCGATGTTCGGGAGCGGGGACGTCATGACGGGATCTCCCAGCGGATGGGCAGGTAGACGCCTTCGAACGGGAGGGGCGATTCGATCTGGACCGGGAAGGCGTTATCGAGCCGGTGATAGTGGGTTTTGTGATCGGAAGAATGGATGGAAAACGAGAACAGGCAGGTTCCGGTGGCGACGGGAAGCCGGGGCAACGTGAGCCTCACCCGCCCCTCGCCCTCGATGAAGGGAATGGCCAGCTTCTCGATCTGGGTGTTGTTGCCGTATAGGCGCTGGCCGGAGGCCGCGGCGACGGAAAACCCGAAGACCGGATCGTCGACGCGCTGGGCGGCCTTGTAGGCGAGGGTGATCACGATCGGCTCGTCCCAGCTGAAATCGCGCCGGGGCTTGCCGTCCTGGCCGGCCAGCGTCACCTCCGTGATGACCGCCTCGCGGGTGCCCCACTCGCGCTTGAGGACGTCGGCATGCTGCTGGCGGAGGTTGGACTCGTACTGGTTGACGATGGAATCGGGCGAGCCATCGCCGAGCACGCGTCCGGCGCTGAGGAAAAGGATCCGGTTGCTGATGGCCTGGATGGTGCGCATGTCGTGGGAGACGATGAGCATGGTCTTGCCGCGCTTGCGGAAATCCTCCATCCGCTGGAGGCACTTCTGCTGGAAGGTCAGGTCCCCCACCGCCAGCACCTCGTCCACGAGCAGGATGTCGGGGTCGACCTCCACGGCCACGGCGAAGCCGAGGCGGACATACATGCCGGAGGAGTAGTGCTTCACGGGCTGGTCGATGTAGTCGCGCAGTTCGGCGAAATCGACGATGCGGTCGAACCGTTCGCGCATGCGGCTCTTGGAGAGGCCCATGATGGAGCCCCAGAGGAAGACATTTTCCCGCCCCGTCAGCTCGGGGTGGAACCCGGCGCCGAGTTCAAGCAGGGAAGAGACCCGCCCGGTGGCCGTGATGCTGCCGGTCGTCGGCGAAAGGGTTCCCGCGAGAAGGGACAGCAGCGTGCTTTTGCCGGCCCCGTTGGCGCCGATGATGCCGAGCGTTTCGCCCGAGTTGACGGAAAACGTGACGTCGCGCAGCGCCCAGAATTCGCGCAGCGGCGCGCGGCGGAACAGGTTCAGCATGGCCGCCTTGAGCGTGCGCGACCCGCTCCTCTGGAGGAGGAACTTCTTGCTGACATCCTTGACCTCGATGACGGTTGTTTTCATGGTTACAACTCGTCTCCAAAGCGTTTCTGAACCCGCTGGAAAAGGCCGATGCCGGCGAACAGGATGATCCAGCAGACGGCGAAGGAGAGGGCCGGAAGCCACAGGCTGACGGGCGGCGGCGTGCCCAGCAGGATGCGGCGGTACGCCAGCATGAGGCCGGTCATGGGGTTCAGGAAGTAGAGCGTCTCGAAGATCGCCGGAAGTTTGGCGCGGATCAGGTCGAGCGGAAGCGCGAGCGGATACAGGATGGGGGTGAGGAAGAACCAGGCCATGACGATGTGGCCCAGGAGATGCTCGGCGTCCCTGAAAAAGACGTTGGCAGCGGAAAGCACGGAGGCGAGACCCAGGCAGAGCGCGGCCTGGGTCAGGACAACGACCGGCAGCCAGACGAGGCCCCCCCACTGGACCGGGGCGTCGACAATGACCAGGTAGGCCAGGAGGACCATGAACGACATGAAGAAATTGACCAGGTTGGCGATCACCGTGGCCAGCGGCAGCAGGATCCGGGGGAACGCCGTCTTCTTGACCAGGTTACCGTTGCCGACGACCGCATTCAGGGAATCGTTGCAGCAGAGACTGACAAACTGCCAGATGATGATGCCGGTGACCAGGACGTGAAGATCGAAGGCGAAACCGCGGGCGACGAGCCTGAGGAAGGCTCCATAGATGAGAATGAAGAAGACCGGGCTGGCGAGGGACCAGAAAAAGCCGAGGATGGACCCCTTGTAGCGGATTTTGATGTTGCGCTGGACCAGGATGCCCACAAGTTCGCGGTGGGCCAGGACATCGCGGAGAAATGGAAAGGATAACGCCATAAGTGGAGGAAAGAATACGCCATTCACGGCCGCTATTCCATCAGAAAAGAGACTCAGCGCAACGTTCGGCCCAGCGTGCCAAGGAGCTCGGCTTTCAGGCCCGGCAGCAGGCGCTCATCCGTGCCGGCCACCCACCCACGATCATCCAGAAGGGCCTGGGCTTCTGGCTTCAGCCGGATGGTCTGACGGTCCTGCGGGAACAGCACGGTCACGCGGACCCGGTACTGGGGCAGATAGATCCCGTTCCAGGTGTGCGACCAGGCGGTGCGGATATAACCGTCTTCCTTGGACATGAATTCCAAATCGAAATCCTTGGCGAGAACTTCAACGACGGTCTGCCAAGCGCGATCAGACGTCACGTCGGTCCGGATCTCAAGCGTGGTCCACCCGGGTCCCGGAATGGCTTTATAGCCGCGGGGCGGCGGAGTCGAGCACCCTGCCGCGACTATCACAATCAGCAGCATAAGCAGGCGGCACATACTTTTCATTTGGATGCTTCCTGTACCGCCGCCGAACCGATCAAAGCCTCCAAATCCATTTTAATCGTGTCGCGCAAGCGTGTATCGTAGCCAGTGACCCACTCACCTTCACCGCCGGATTGGGCTTCCGTTTTGACCTCAAGGGTTTTCATGTCGGGAGAAAATTTCAGGGCGACCCGGACCCGGTAGGTCGGATCGAGTTCGCCTTTCCAGGTATACGACCAGTGCGTTCGCAGATAGCCGTCAGCCCGTGACATCAAATCCATGTCAAAGCGCTTGATCAGATAGTCCACGGCGTTTTCCCATGACCGGTCGTAGGTTTGGTCGGACCGGAGATGGATGCTGGACCAGTTGGGGGTGATCGATTTGACAAATGTCTTGTTTGACGCGCAACCATAGAAAAGGAAACAGATCGACGCGAGTAAGATGCCGATGCCTGCATTTTGTTTTTTCATGAACTCATCATGCTGTTGGTACCTGTACGTCTTTGTTTTCAGCCAATGAAAGAACAGTATCACAATTCCGCCATAAAAGAGAAACGAAATCATTGGCAAACCCGTGCTGCGAAAGACTCCAATAAACCCAACTCGAATGAACCCACGGACTCCATGACGCGCATGATAAACAGGCTGATCTCGAACCCCTTGACAAGCAGCCGCAGGTACAGTCCCTGTTTTTGTCGGATGAGCTCGCCATCGATCCCGACGCATCCGCCCGGTTTAACGTCACGACGCCCGCGCAACCGTGACTCAAGGCCTTACGAAAGGCCCAGGTTCAGAATGCGGTTGGCGTTCTTCCACATGATCTTCTCATAGGCCGTTTCGCTGATCTTGCCTTTGGCCCGGCTCTCCTTGAGCCATTCGACATGCTTCATCTGATTCAGGCGGGAACAGAAATCCAGGCCGAACAGCAGGCGGTCCTGGAATTCCTCAACGAAAGCGTACCCGAAATCGGGATCGCGCGTCAGGGCGTTCAGCCCGCTGCCGGCGGAGATATCGCCGTGCAGACCGGGGCACTGGCGCAAGAGGTCGATCAGACGGCCGCCCGGCTTGACGGGTCCGTTCGGGTAGCGATTCTTCTCTTCCAGCGTCAGACCGCCCGAAATTTCGCTCCAGAAGCCCGGACTGTGGCCGAAAAACTTCAACTCGGGAAACCGCTTCATCACCTTCTCAAGCCTCGGAAGGCCGACTTCGTCGAGGATGCCGTACCCGTCCGTGTCGGAGGTCGCGGTGTGGAAGGTGACCGGGAATCCCACCTTTTCGCAAGCAGCGAAGAATTTCACGAAACTCGGATCGTCGAACGGAATGCGCGCTGTCACTTCGCCAATGCCTTTGAACCCCAGATCCCTGCACTGTTCCAGCAGATACAGGTAATCGTCCACCGTGATCAGGTCGGGGCGCCGGGCAATACGGGGATCCAGATTGTAGAACGGAATAAACCGGCCTGGATACTGCTCGCAGATGTAAAGGATCTCCCCCATGCTCTGGGGTTCGGCGGGCGTCTCCGGGTTCACGATCGGCAGGATGACCGCCTTGTCGATCCCGAACCGGTCCATGACCTCGATCTGTTCCTGCATGGACATGAACGGCGTTTTGGCGTTTTTGTTCTGCCTCTTGGGCCAGGCGTAGACATGGGCGTGGATATCGATGATCATGACAGGCGTTCCCCTTTAACGATGACGGCCTTTCCTGCGCCCCACCCCCTTGGCGGGAGGCGTTTCCTGACGGTTTGGACGCGCGTTGCGCGATTTCCCCTGCTCGCCCTGAGGCTGGCGCTGCCCGCCCTGAGATTTGCTGTTTTGCCCGCCCTGAGGCTGCTGGCCCCGCGAGTTCCGCGACTGGCGCTGCTGGCTCTGCCCGCCCTGCTGCTGGCTCTGCCCGCCCTGCTGCTGGCTCTGCCCGCCCTGCTGCTGGCCTTGGGCGTTCCGCGACTGGCGCTGCTGCCCGCCCCGCGACTGGCGTTGCTGCCCGCCCCGCGACTGGCGCTGCTGCCCGCCCCGAGACTGGCGGCGGCCAGATTCTCCGGAGTTCCCCTTTTCGCCCTCCTTGGGGCTTTCAACCCCGGACAGGACGAAATCGATCCGGCGCTTGTCGAAGTCGATTTTCACGACCCGGACCTTGACTTTCATGCCGACCGAGAAGTTGTCCGCACCGCTGCGAAGAGCCTTCCTGGCAGGATCAAACGTGACGAAGTTCCGGGAGATCGACGAGACATGGACCAGCCCCTGCAACTGGAGATCCTTGAGCTCGATGAACATGCCGAAATTCGTCACCGTCACGACGACGGCGTCGTATTCAAGGTCGCTCTTCCGTTCGAGCTGCTGTTCGAGATACCGGTACTTCTTGATCTCCATCAGGCTCCGCTCGGCCTCCTCGGCCTTGCGTTCCGTCAGCGAGCAATGCTCGGCCAGAACCGGCAGCCGATCGTTCTGGTAAGGCGGCTTGACGCCGGCGAGGGCGCCGGCCAGGATGCGGTGCACGACCAGGTCCGGGTACCGCCGGATGGGCGACGTGAAATGGGCATAGTACTTCTTAGCCAGTCCGTAATGCCCGTCGGCCTTGGGCGAATAGACGGCCCGCTTCATGCTCCGGAGCACGGAGGTCTGGATGTGGAGAGCCAGGGGGTCGTTGCGGATCGAGGCCAGGAACTCGGTCAGGTTCCGGGGGATGTTCAGATTGCCCGGCTTGTAGCCCATGGACTCCAGTTCCATGCTGAGATCGGCGATCTTCTCCTCGGCCGGCGGCTCATGCACGCGGTGCAGCAGATGGAGCCCACGGCGGCTCAGCTCCATGTCCACCGCCTCGTTGGCGGCGACCATGCATTCCTCGATCAGCTGATGGGACGGATCGCTGCCGCTGATGCGGATGTCCGTGATGAGATGCTCAGGGCCCATGACGAATTCGACCTCGGGCATCTCCAGGTCGAGCGCATAGCGTCCGAACCGCTGGCGGCGCAATTCCTGGGACAGGTCGTTGACCCTCAGGATGCGGTCGCGCGCTTCGGCGGGGAATCCGGCGGGCTCCTTCCCCTCGAGGACGGCCAGGGCCTGCTCGTAGGTCAGCCGGAGCTTGGAGCGGATCAGGGTCTTCGCGAAAGATCGCTCGACCACGATCCCCTTGGCGTCGAACGTCAGGAAGGCGGAGAAGGTCAGCCGGTCCTCGTCGGGCCGCAGGCTGCAGATGCCGTTCGATAGCTGTTCCGGGAGCATGGGCAGGACGCCGTCCGGAAAATACACGCTGGTGCCGCGCTTGTACGCCTCCTTGTCGAGGGCGGACCCCTCCCGGATGAAATGGGCCACATCCGCGATGTGGACGCCGAGCACCCGGCGGCCCTGGGCATCGGTCTCCAGCGAGATGGCGTCGTCGAAGTCGCGGGCGCGCTCGGGATCAATCGTGAAGATATAGGTGTTCCGCAGGTCCACCCGCTTGCCCGGATGCGACACCAGCGTTCCCGCCTCCTCGGCCTCGTGCAGGACGGCCGGGGGAAATTCCGTAGGCAGGTCGAAATGGCGGATGATCGTGATCGTGTCCAGCGAGGGATTGTCCGACGGGCCGATGACGTCGACGACCTCGGCCTCCGGATTGACGTGGCTGTTCTCCCAGGCCGTGAACTGGATCACGACGCGATCGCCGGGGTTGGCCCCCTTCGGGTCGGCCACGTAGAAGTCCTTCTCGTAGGAGGAATCGATGGGCACCACGATGAAAAACTTCCCCGCGGCCCGCATCGTGCCGACGACCAGGCGCTGCCCGCGCTCGACGATCCGGATGATCTTCCCCTCGCCCAGCCGGCCGGGCGAAGCGGGCTTGCCGGGATCGCGGCGGGCGGTGACCAGGTCGCCCGGCAAGGCGGTGGACTGCTGGCCCTTCGGCACGAACATGAGCGGCGTTCCATCGAGCGTGCTGATGACGCCGCCGGAGCGGCGGGTCTCCAGGCGGCCGGTGATCAGGTCGGCCGGATCGCCAAGGGCGAACTTGTTATGACGGAGGATGACGATGCGCCCGTCGCGCACCATGGCGTCCAGCAGGCCGGCGAGGATCTTGCGGCCGCGGGGCTTGAGCTTGAGGGCGGCCGCGATCTCGCCGGTCGCCATGGGGGCGTAATCCGGCTGCTGGAGCAGGCGGAGGATGGCCTCGTCGTCAACATGGCCCTGTCTGTTATTCATGCGGCATCACCTTGGATCGGCATTGTCTCTCGAAACCGGGAAAACTCCACTCATTGGGAAACCCCGCGCACTGGGCGGGTTTCGCCGGCTGGACCCGGCAGTCGTTTTCCCCTTCCAGGAAAATGCAGGAACCGTCGGATTTCTCAATCAGACTAAGGCCGCGCCGGTCATCGGTCAAGCGTGTAAACCGGTCCAGGAAAACCTCGACCGCCAGCCCGAGGTGCGCGGCGATGGCCTCGGCCTCCCCGTCCTTCAGCCGGACATAGCCCCGCCAGCGGCAGCAGTTGCCGCAGCGGACGCACTGCCGGAAAAGGGTCATGCGATGTCGATCACCGAGGGATCGTACCCCTGCGGCGGCTCGTACCCGAGGAGCCGGATGACGGTGGCAGCAAGGCTGGAGATGCCCAGCCCGGAATGGCCGGCCAGGGTGATCCGTCCGCTTTTGGACGTGTCGTAGATCAGGCAGGGAACCGGATTCAACGAATGCGCCGTCTTCATTTTGGGCGCGCCCGTTTCCGGGTCCACCGACACCTTGCCGGTCTTCTTGTTCCGCTCAAACATGTCCTCGGCGTTGCCGTGATCCGCCGAAACGATCAGGACGCCGTTGACGGCTTCGACCGCCTTGATCAGGCGTCCGAGGGCGAGATCCACGCATTCCACCGCGATCTGCACGGCCTGGAAAACCCCGGTGTGGCCGACCATGTCCCCGTTCGGGTAGTTCACGCGCAGGAACCGGTACTTGCCGCTGCCGATGGCGGCGCAGAGGGTGTCGGTGATTTCCGAGGATTTCATCCAGGGGCGCTGCTCGAACGGAATGACGTCCGAGGGCACTTCCACGTAGGTTTCAAGCTTCTCGTCGAATTTATCCGACCGGTTCCCATTGAAAAAGTAGGTCACATGGCCGTACTTCTGGGTTTCGCTGATGGAATAGGTCGGCACGCCGGCGGCGGCCAGGTATTCCCCCATCGTGCGGTCGATCGCGGGAGGCGTGACCAGGAAACGCTTGGGCAGCTTGAGGTCGCCGTCGTACTGCATCATGCCCGCATACACGACGTTCGGGCGCGGGTTGCGGTCGATCCGGTCCAGGTTGTCGTCCTCGAACGCCTTGGTGATCTCGATGGCGCGGTCGCCCCGGAAGTTGAAGAACACCACGCTGTCGTTGTCCCGGATGGGGCCCACCGGCTTGCCGTCGCGGGCGATCACGAACGGGGGCAGGTCCTGGTCGATGACGCCGGGGCGGGCCTTGCGGTGCGCCTCGATGGCCTCGCGGGCGGAGGCGAACTGGGGCCCCTTGCCGCGCACATGGGTGTCCCAGCCGCGCTGGACCATGCCCCAGTCGGCGTTATAGCGGTCCATGGTGATGGCCATGCGCCCGCCGCCGGAGGCGATCCGGTAATCCACGGCCCCGCCGGCGTTCAGCCCGGCCAGGAACTGCTCGAAGGGGTCGACGTACTCCAGGGCGCTGGTCTCCCCGACGTCGCGGCCGTCCAGCAGGATGTGGAGGCGCACGGTCTTGACGCCGTCCTTCTTCGCCCGCTCCAGCATCGCCTTGACGTGGTCGAGATGGCTGTGCACGTTGCCGTCGGAGAACAGCCCGATGAAATGGAGGACCGAGCCGTGCGCCGTCACGTTGCCGGCGATCTCCTTCCAGGCCTGTCCCGAAAAGAGGGAACCCGACTGGAGCGCCTGGGTGACCAGCATGGCGCCCTGGGCAAAGACGCGGCCGCACCCGATGGCGTTGTGGCCGACCTCGCTGTTGCCCATGTCCTCGTCGGACGGCAGGCCGACGGCGGTGCCGTGCGCCTTGAGGCTGGTGACCAGGGCGGACTTCAGCAGCCCGTTCAGGTGGGGCGTGCAGCCGCTGCGGATGGCGTTGCCCTCGACATGGTCGGACAGCCCGAAGCCGTCCAGGATGGCGAGGACAACAGGGCCCTTGGGGCCGGGATACGCGGTTTTCTTGAGGGGCTGCAACATGAGGGAGTCCTTGGTGGTCGGTTAGGTGTGATCGGAAACAAAGGTGCGGATGGCGTCGGTCGAGTTCGGCAGGATGGTCCGGCGGACGGGCATGACGGCGAGCGCATCCAGCAGGGGATGATGCGCCAGGTCCTCGCCGACCGCCTCGCGGATCGCCTCGCCGAACTTGGCGGGATGCGCGGTGGCCAGGCAGATCATGGGCTCGTCCGCATCAAGGAAGTTCGCGGCGCAGGCAAGGCCGACGGCGGTGTGCGGGTCGGCCAGGTACCCGTGCTTGCGCCAGGTCTCGCGGATCGTCTCGAGCGTTTCGGCGGTGGACGCGGAGCAGGCGGCGAAGAGCGGCTCGGCCCGCGTCTTCCAGTCCCCCACCGCCAGGCGCCCCTCGGCCTTGAACGCCTCCATCCAGTCGCGCACCTGGACGGGATCCCGGCCGGCGCGATAGAAGAGGTAGCGCTCGAAGTTGCTGGCAATCTGGATGTCCATGGAGGGGCTCGGGGTGACATGCACCGGCCCCAGCTCGTAGACGCCCGTGTTGAAAAACCGGGACAGGATGTCGTTGGCGTTCGCGGCCAGGACCAGGCGGCTGACGGGAAGCCCCATGCAGGCGGCCACGTAGCCGGCAAAGATGTCGCCGAAGTTGCCGGTCGGGACCGTGAACCGGACCCGCTCCGCCCCGGTGCTCTCCTGCACCCGGAAAGCGGCGTAGAAATAGTAGACGACCTGGGCCAGGATGCGGGCCCAGTTGATGGAGTTGACTGCGCCGAGGAACTGGGAGTCGCGGAAATCGAGATCGTTGAACAGCTCCTTGACGATGCCCTGGCAATCGTCGAAGGTCCCCTCCACCGCCAGGCAGTAGACGTTGTCGTCGAGCACCGAGGTCATCTGCCGCTCCTGAACGGGGCTGACGCGCCCCTTCGGGAACAGGACGAAGATGCGGATCCCCTCGCGGCCGCGGACGCCGTAGATGGCGGCCGAACCGGTGTCCCCGCTGGTGGCGGCCACGATGTTGAGCTGGCCGCCCTTCCGGGCGAGGATATATTCGAAAAGCCCCCCGAGAAACTGGAGCGCGATGTCTTTGAACGCCAGGGTCGGGCCATGAAACAGTTCCAGGACGTGCAAGTCCCCAACCTTCACGACAGGCGTGACGGCCGGATTGCGGAAGGAGTCGTAGCTGTCCGTGATGATAGCCCGCAGGTCCCCGGCCTCGATGTCCGTGAAAAGGGACATGATTTCAAAGGCCAGATCCTGGTAGGACAGGCGGCGCCAGGCGTCCAGCCGGTCACGCACGTCCGGAATGGAGGTCGGCAGGAGCAGGCCCCCGTCGCGGGCCAGCCCGGTCATCACGGCGTCCTGAAAACCCAAAGGCTCGCCGCCGCCCCGGGTACTGATGTAGGTCATGTTGTCCATGGGTTTCCAATAAGGTCCATCATCCTAGTTGGTAACAGGTCAAAACTCAAGCATGATCAAACTGAAACGTGCCGGCAAAAAAGGCTAGCGGCGGCAGCGTGAAAACGGCCCGGCCGCCGCCGACGGCAACGTCGCCGAACGCCCGGGAACGGACTCGATCGGGGGCGTCGAAGGTATTTTCGGCCTTGGCGTCCGGCCCGGTCAGGAGCTCGGCCGAGATCAGCGACCGGATTGCTCCGTCCCCCGCCCGGATCCGGATCTCCGCGCTCTCGTCCAGGCTCCGGTTGGTCACGAAGACGGCCAGCTTGCCGCCGTCCAGGATGGCGCTGGCATCGGCAAAGGCCACGGCGCCGTTCGACTTCCCCTTGTAGGCCGGCCCGTCCACGGCCACGCGCAGCGAGATGCCATCCCGGCGCCTGGCCATCATTTCGAACGGATAGAAAATCGACTGGATCAGCATTTTGTCGCCCTCGGTCAGAATGGGCGCGATCACGTTGACGATCTGGGCGAGGTTGGCGATCTTCAGGCAATCGGCGTGCCGGATGAAACTGTGGAGGAATCCCGCCGCCACCAGCGCGTCCTCGAGGTTGTACCGCTCCTCGATCAGGTGGGGCGCGGTTTTGCCCTCCCCGTTCATGCGCATGTCCTTGTACCAGATATTCCACTCGTCGAAACAGAGCTGGATCCGCTTGGGGCTCCGGCCGCGGGCCTGGACAAACCGGCAGGCCGCCTGCATCTCCTCGATCTGCTGATCGATCCCGTTCGTCACGGCCAGGAAGTCGGCCGTGTCGTTGTCCCTGTTATTGACATAGCGGTGCAGGCTGACGTAGTCGGTTTTCTCCCCCAGGAACTCGAGCACCTCGCGGTCCCAGTCCATGTAGGTCGGCATGGTGGCGGCGCAGGATCCGCAGGCCACCAGTTCGATCGACGGGTCGGCGTCCTTCATCATCTTGGCGGCCTGGGCGGCCCGGATGGCATACTCCCGCGCCGGGACGTGACCGAGCTGCCAGGGCCCGTCCATTTCGTTGCCGAGGCACCAGAGCTTGACCCCGTGCGGCCGGGGGCTTCCGTTGGCGACGCGCTGGTCGGCATACCGGGTGCCGGCGGGGCAGTTGCAATATTCGACCCAGTTGCGCGCCTCCTCGGGCGTGCCGGTTCCCAGGTTGACGGTGATCATGGGCTCCCAGCCCATCACCCGGCAGAGGCGGAGGAACTCCTCCGTGCCGAACTGGTTGCTCTCGCGGCTCTGCCAGGCCAGTTCGCGGACCACGGGGCGCCGGTTCACGGGGCCGACCCCATCCTCCCAGTGGTAGCCCGAGGCGAAATTGCCGCCCGGGTAGCGCATGGTCGTCATGCGCAGGCGGCGGAGCGCCGCCAGCACATCGCGGCGGAACCCGTTTTCATCGGCCAGGGGACTGCCGGGATCGTAGACTCCCTCATAGACCGCCCGCCCCAGGTGCTCCAGGAATCCGCCGAAAATGCGGGGATCCACGGGGCCGATCGGAAAGGACGGATGAACGGTGATAAGAGTGGGCTTCATGCCGGTTTTTCTACGCGCAAAACAGGGGCGCGTCAAGTAGGAGTTGTGCTGTGGACGGGGTGGACGGAGTGGACA
Source organism: Kiritimatiellia bacterium (assembly GCA_044346855.1). Classification (GTDB taxonomy): domain Bacteria; phylum Verrucomicrobiota; class Kiritimatiellia; order CAIKKV01; family CAIKKV01; genus CAIKKV01. Next base: position 10,435 of record JBIIYJ010000052.1, on the reverse strand, counting down.
GAGTGGACGGAGTGGACAGGGTGGTGACGATTGCCGTATGATACGTCCCAACTGGAGCAGTAAACGCATGTCAAAACAGCCCCCCAACATTCTCTTCCTGCTTCCCGACCAGCACCGGACCGACTGGCTGGGCTGCAATCCCGCGCTGCCCCTGCGGACGCCCAACCTCGACCGCCTGTGCGCGCGGGGCACGCGCTTCACCCGCGCCTACACCCCCTCGCCCGTCTGCGCCCCCGCCCGCGCCTGCCTGGCGTCCGGTCTCCGCTACGAGCAGTGCCGGGTGCCGAGCAACAAGGAAAGTTTCCCGCTCGACCTTCCCACCTATTACCAGCGGCTCCGGGATGCCGGCTACCGCGTCTGCACCGTCGGGAAACTCGACCTGCACAAGGAACTGGCCAAGCCGCGGGCCGAACTCGACTGGGGCCTTGACGGGTCGCGCCTGTTGCGGGAACGGGGCTTCACCGAGGGCATCGACAACGAAGGGAAACTGGACGGCAGCGCCTCCTACCGCGCCGCGGGGAAACCCAAGGGCCCGTACCTGAACTTCCTGCACGGGCGCGGGCTGGCGGATGCCTACGTGCGCGAGCATGCCGCGGGCCACGAGCACAAGGCGGCTTACGTGACGGCCTTGCCGGACGACGCCTATTGCGACAACTGGCTTTCCGAAAACGGACTTCGCTTTCTCCGGGGTTTCCCGAAAGGCCAGCCCTGGCACCTGGTCGTCAACTTCACGGGCCCCCATGAGCCAATGGATGTGACGCAGGCCATGCATGAGGCCTGGAAAGGGGTTTCCTTCCCGCCCCCGGTGGCGAATTCGCAAGCGGATTACGACGCGGAGGATCATCAGCGCAACCGCCGCTATTACGCGGCCGAGATCGAGAACATCGACCGGCAGGTCGGCCGTTTCATCGCGGCCGTCGAGGAGCGCGGCGAACTGGACAACACGCTGGTCGTCTATTCCAGCGACCATGGCGAAATGCTGGGCGATCACAACCTGTGGGGAAAAACAACGTGGCGCGAGGCCTCGGCCGGTATCCCGCTGATCGCGGCCGGCCCCGGCGTCCGGGCCGGCGTGACAACCGGCGCGCTCGCCAGCCTTCATGACCTCTCGGCCACGTTCCTCGATTACGCCTCGCTGCCCCCCCTTCCCGCCATGGACGCCCGGTCCCTGCGCGGTGTGCTGGAGGGAAAAACGGACCGCCACCGCGATTACGTGCTGAGCGCCCTGGGCAACTGGCGGATGGCGTTCGACGGCCGGCACAAGCTGGTGCTCGGAACGGACCTGCCGGAACAGCTCTACGACCTTCAGGAGGATCCGCTGGAATGTCGGAATGCGGCGGCCGAGCGGCCGGATGTGGTTCGATCGATGAGCGCCTTGCTCGCTTAAAGCGTTGACCGCGCCCAGGCATTAGTCCTTGCCAAATTGCCTGGCATCGGCAACGATAATCCCCTTTGACCCGCAACCAAGGGGATCAGGCCATGGCGGACAAAACGATCAAGATCGGCATGCTGGGCGGCGGCGGCATCATCGGGGCGCACGCCGGCGCGTACAACAAGATCAAGCCTCTTTGCGCGGTAACGGCGGTTGCCGAATCCAATCCCGCGCGCGACGACGTCATCCGCAAGCACTTCGGGCCGGACATCCGCATTTTCCGCGATTACCGCGAGGTTCTGCGCCTCCCCGAGATCGACGCCGTCGACATCATCCTGCCCCATCACCTGCACATGCAGGCGGTGATCGATTCCGCCCAGGCCGGCAAAGCGGTGATCGTCGAAAAGGTGGCCGCCCGCAACGTGTGGGAATGCGATCGCATGATCGAGGCCTGCGACAGGGCGGGCGTCACCCTGACGATCTGCCACGACCGCCGCTATCACGGCGAGTGGATGGCGCTCAAGGACATCATCGATTCGGGCGTGCTGGGCGACATTTTCTTCTGGAAGCTCGACCACAACCAGAACGTCGTGATGCCCCCTGCCCACTGGGCCCACTGGAAGGACGGCATCGGCGGCGGCTCCATCATGTCCTGCCTCACCCACCAGATCGACGCCCTCCGCTGGTATGGCGGCGAGGTGAAGTCGGTCACCTGCATGAGCACCGTCCGCCCCGAGCGGATGGAGGGCGAGTTCTGCGGCGTGGTGCTGGCCAAGATGCAGTCCGGCGCCCTGGCGGAGCTGTCGATCAACTGGTGGACCCGCTCCAACCACCTGCCCAACGGACTCTGGTACGAGATGGTGCAGGTGTGCGGCACCAAGGGCGAAGCCTACCGGATGCACGGCAAGGGCACCTTCCTGAATCTCCGGGAAAAAACGGACTCCCCTTTCGTCGCGCCCTTCGGCGACGCCGTCTACAATGAATTCGTCAAGGTCCCCTGCGGCGAATGGGGCGGCCACGAGCGCTGCATCGAGCAGTGGATCCGCCAGCTCCGGGGCGAGCCTGCCCGGATCATCACCTCCGGCCGCGACTGCCGCGGCACCGTGGAGGTGGCCGAAGCCGCCTACCGGTCGGTCGACACCGGCGCCACCATCGCGCTGCCCATCGAGCCGCGCCCCTGGACCCCCTTCGGCATGCCGGAGCAGTTCCAGCCGTCCAAGGACACGTTCGACTACTTCGTCGACATGGGCCAGAAGAAATAACCATCCGGCCGGAGGATTCCTATGCGAGTGGGCGTGGATACCTTTACGTTGCGCGATCTCAAGCTCGATGCCTTCCAGCAGCTCGACTACATTCACAAAATGGGCCTCGACGGCGCCCAGTTCGGGGGCTTGCGCGGGCTGTCCAAAACGCTGGATAACGGGGAACTCAAAGCCGTCCGCGAAAAGGCCGACGGCCTCGGGCTCTACTCCCATGTCTCCCTCTCGGTCACCTGCAACCCCCACCTGACCAAGCTGACCCCCGAGGCCCATGCCGCCCAGATCCGCGAGGAGATCGAAAAGGCCGCCGCCTTCGGCTGGCACGAGCTTCACAGCTCCCTCGGCGGGGGCGACGAGCGGTATGTCCACGCGGCGCCGTGGACCCGGCACCTGGCCGATTCCGCCGCCTTCATCAAAGGCCTGCGCCCGGTGCTCCGGGCCAACGGTTCGCGGATCGACCTGGAAACGCACGGCGACATCACCACCTTCGAGGCGGTGCGGCTGGTCGAGGACGTGGGCCCCGACTGCGCGGGGATCTGCCTCGACACGGCCAACGTCATGTGCCACGCGGAGGACCCGGTGGAGGCGGCCCGCCGCGCGGCGCCCTACACCCACCTGACGCACACGAAGGACGCGGTGGCGTTCTTCACCGACCGCGGCTTCGTCCGCCAGACCGTGGCGCCGGGTCGGGGCGCGATCGACTGGGACCGGGTGCTGCCCATCCTGGCCGCGCACAGCCCCGACCTGCCGATCTCGATCGAGGACCACAAGTGGCTCTTCTACTTCCACTGCTTCGAGCCGCGCTGGATCGACCTGCATCCCGACCTGACGCGCGAGGAGCTTGCCTCGTTCATGAAACTGGTCTGGCAATGCGAGAAGAAACGGGCGGCGGGGGAATTGAAAGACCCCTTCGAGGACGACAAGATTCCGCACGCCGAGGAAATGGAGGAGCGGCTCCGCTTCGGATGCCGCTTCCTGAAGGAGCGGATCGCGGCCATGAAAACGGCAGCGCCGCCCGCTCCCGTCGAACCCCGTTCCCTCTCCATGATGAAACCCGATTGAGCGTGAAGGTAAGGAGGATATGACAAGCCTGCTTTGGGATTTTGCAATATGGGCTGCCTGCGGCTTTCTTGCGGCCAAGCTCGTTCATGCCATCTGGAACTGGGTGCTGACGCCCTTCGCCAAGCGCTCGAAAACCGACCTCGACGAACGGGTGCTGAGCCGGACGACGACGCCCGCGCAATGGACGGTCTTCGCGGCGGCCCTTCACCTGGGCGCGAGCGAACTGGCGCGGAAACATCCGGCCATCATCGGCCACGTCGCCTGGACCTTCTATACCAGCGTCGTTTACGTGACCCTGGTCCTATCCATCACGACCCTGGTCTACTCTGCCGCCCGCGCCTTCTCCGAATGGCATGCCCAGGAGGCCCGGGGGAAGACGAATACGATTCTGGACGACCAATTCATGACCCTGTTCCGCAAGCTGGCGGGGCTCGTTTTCTTTTTCATCGCGCTGACGATCATCCTGGGCCATTTCGGCGTGCAGATCACCGGCCTGCTGGCGACGGCGGGCGTCGCCTCCCTCGCCGTCGCGCTGGCCGCCCAGGAAACGCTCAGCAACATGATCGCGGGCTTCGCGCTGATCTCGGACGCCGCCTTCCGGCCTGGCGACCGGGTGGAACTGGCCAACGGGAAAACCGGCGACGTGATCGAAGTGGGGCTGCGCAGCACCCGGATCATGTCCTTCGACAACACGGTCATCAACATTCCCAACTCCGAGATCGCCAAGAACCAGATCGTCAACCTCAACGCGCCCAACCCCCGCTTCGTCATCCGCGCCTCGATCGGGGTCGCCTACGGAACCGATCTTCGCAAGGCGAAAGGCCTCCTGCTGGAGATCTTCCGGGAGAATCCGGACGTTCTCCAGGATCCCCCGCCCGCCGTCTATTTCACCGAATTCGGCGAATCGGCCCTGACGCTCCTGTACGTTTGCCACGTGGCCGACTACCATGACCACTGGCGCGTGCGCGACGCGCTGAACATGGCGATCAAGGACCGGTTCGAAGCGGAAAACGTGTCGATTCCCTTCCCCCAGCGGGATGTGCACATCAGATAAAGCGCGGTACGGCGTCATGAAAGGACCCGGCTCATGAACACGACTCCCTCCCGGCCCCCGCCCCTTCTGACAGGCGTGGCCTATTATCCCGAGCAGGATCCGGAAGCGGAGTGGGAGCAGGACGCCCGACTGATGAAGGAGATCGGGTTTGACGCCATCCGCATCGGCGAGTTCGCCTGGAGCCGGATGGAGCGGGCCGATGGCACGTTCACGCTGGACTGGCTGGACCGCTGCGCGACCCTGTTCGACCGGCACGGCATCAAGACCATCCTGTGCACGCCCACCGCCACCCCCCCGGCCTGGCTGTGCGAGGCGCACCCCGACATCCATCCCGAGCTCGCGGACGGGCGCAAGGGCCTTTTCGGCGGCCGCCGGCACGGCAGCCTCTTCCACCCCGCATTCCGGGAGCGCAGCGTCCGCATCGCCGCCGCGCTAGCCGAACGGTTCGGCCGGCACCCCGGCGTGATCGGCTGGCAGCTCGACAACGAGGTCGGATCCTACTCCGCCCTCGACTGCTCCCCCGCCGCGCTCGCGGCCTTCCATCGCTGGCTGGAGCGGGAATACGGCAGCGTGGACAACCTGAACCGCCGCTGGGGCCTCATCTTCTGGAACCAGGAAGTCGAGCGCTTCGACCAGGTTCCCGCCCCCGTCGAGATGCAGTGCACCCGCAGCCCCCAGCACATTCTGGCCTACAACCGGTTCTGCCACGAGGGTATGGCCGACTATCTCCTGGCGCAGGCGCAAGCCGTCCGGCGGCACGTCCCGGCGGACCGCTTCCTGGTGGCCAGCGCGATCTTCCCGGTCCTTCACCACGTCCTCGCCCGACAGCGGGAGCAAGGGGTGAACTGGGTCGATTCGGTGACCGTGCACCATTACCCCGAACTGATGCCCGAGCCGGGGGCGGCGTCCATGCACCTGGACCTGATGCGCTCGCTGGATTCAGCCCTGCCGTTCCGCACCCTGGAGCACCAGGTCGGGTCCGGCTCCTCCACCGCGGGCGGACTGGAGGACCGCGTCCGCCGCTGCTGGTCCATCGAAACGGCGGCGCACGGCTCCCGCACCCTGCTCTGGTTCCACTGGCGCCGGTTCCGCACGGGCTGCGAGTGGCGCCACACGCCGGTGGTCGAGCGCGACCGCGTGCCCCGCGAAGTGTTCCAGGGGATCCGCTCGGTCGTGCTCGAGCTGAAGAGGATCGATCCCGTCCTCGCGGTCTCCCGGATCGCCCCGGATGTCCAGATCCTGTCGAGCTACCGCAACGCCATGGCGCGCGACCGCTCCAGCGAAGCGCTTTTCTGGATGGAGATCCAGCTCCCGGACGCCTACCGGTACCGCTTTCCCCTGTGGAAGAGCGAGACTCTCCGCGCGGCCTACTCCCCCCTGGCGGCGCTGGGACTGACCCCCGCTTTCGTGCGGGAGGATGAGGACTGGCCCGTCGATCAGCCCCTGGTGGCGACCGACCTGGACATCTGCCCCCAGCCGCTCCTGGAAAAGCTCGAGGCCTGGTGCGCGCGCGGCGGGACGCTGATCTGCTTCCCGGGGGCGGGCGAGCGCGACGAGCACGGCGCCCACCGGGAGGCGCCGCCGCCCGGCAACCTGGCCGGCCTGTTCGGCGCCGCGCACGCCCACTATTTCCCCATGACCGCCAACAGCGGCACGACGTTCAACCACATGGCGGGCGAAGCGCTGGAGACGACGGGCGCCAACCCCGACTCCCCCGCCGCCCGCGTCCGCTTCGGGCCGGCGTCGATCCTGTTCGACGTCCGGCACGGCGAGGTGCTGGCGCCGGCGGACGCCGCGGTGCTGGGCCGCTATGAAACCGGCCCGTACGCGGGCGAGCCGTCCGTCACCGAACGACGAATCGGCTCCGGCCGCGCGGTCTACCTGGGCGCCGTTCCTAAAACAGAATCAGACGCCGCGGCCCTCTACCGCCTGCTCCTGCCGGCCGCCCCGGTCCGGGCCTGGGGCTGCCGCCGGATCCGCTGGACAGGCCCCGCCGGAAACCACGCCTTCCTCATCAACGACACGCCCGCCGCCGCCCCTCTCCCGGAGCCGGTGAACGACCTGCTGACCGGGCGGGTGTTCCGTGAACTGCCCCCCTATGGAATCGTGTTCCACCCAAGCTGATTCGCTGGCTTTTCAAGCCGATCATGGCATAATGCGAGGACCGAATCGAAAAGGAGAGTCCGCATGAACGCCATCCTGGGAACGATCGCCCTGGAACCGAACCGCTGGACCGGCAGGCGCAACCCCCGGTTTTCCCTGCTCGAACTGCTGCCGCAGATCAAGGCCAGCGGATTCGACAGGATTGAAGCCTGGCAGTGGCACGTCTCCAACCTGTACCTCAAGGAAACGCGGGAGGTCCGCGCCCGGGCGGACGAACTGGGCGTCGACTTCACCTACATCGGCGTCTACCCCTCCTTCATCCTGGAAGGGGCGGACGCGCGCGAGGAGGAGCGGATCCAGAGCGACATCCTGGACAAGGCCGAAATCCTCGGGACGCGAACCCTGAAAATCATGCTCGGCGTGGGGCTGAAAGGGTCGGCCGCGACGCCGGAACAGAAGACCCTCACGGCAAAGCGGTTCGGGAAATGGTACCGGGAGGCCCGCTCCCGCGGCATCGCCATGGCCGTCGAGCTGCACGGCAACACGATGTTCGATCCGGTCGAGACCGGGATCGAATTCATGAACGCCCATCCGGAGCTGGATTTCTCCATCTGCTACCAGCCTTACGACTTCACCGACACCGCCAAGGCCCTGGACCTGGCCGACCGCTTCGCCGGCCGGATCACGCACATCCACCTCCAGGCGCCGCAGCCCCGGGAACAGGGCGGAAAGTACGACCTGCTGGAGGAGTCCCGGCTCAGCTACCGGAAACTGATCCCGCACATCCTTTTCCGGAATCCGGGCGCCACCCTGACGCTCGAGTTCGTCAAGGACTGCATCCAGAACGACAAGCCGTTCGAGCTCAAGCCGGTCCTGGAAAACGCCCTCCGGGACGGCCTCTTCGTCGACAGGGTCCTCGCGGGCGCGGAAACGGCAACATGAAGCGCCTGCTTTTCATCGGCACCTACTCCATCCGCGGCTCCCGCGGCCTGTACGCCTGCGAGGCGGATTCCGAAACGGGCGCGCTGGCGCCGCTCGCGGAGCCCCTGCTGCCGGAGCCTGTCATCAACCCCACGTTCCTGGCCTGCCGGGGAGAGTGGCTCTACGCCGTCAGCGAAATCGGGGACGAGACCTCCCCCCGCCCGGGCGGCGTCACCGCCTTCCGCCTGGAAGGCCGGACGGGCGCCCTGGCCAAGGCCAACAGCCTTCCCTGCGGCCGCGGCTCCCCCTGCCATGTGCTGGTCTTCGACGGGGGCCGCCGGCTCGCCGTCTCGCAGTACAAGACCGGCGAGCTCTACATCCTGTCCCTGGCGCCGGGCGGCGAGCTGAAATCGGTCGACCAGGTGTTCCGGAATGAGGGACGAGGCCCGGTGGCGGACCGCCAGGAAGCGCCCCACATGCACTCGGCCTTCGAATCGCCGGACGGGCGCACCCTCTTCGCGGCCGACCTCGGCACGGACCGCGTCTGCCGCTACGCGATCGAACCGGCCGGCCTGACGCCGCTCGAGCCGCTGGTCTGCCCGCCCGCGTCCGGGCCCCGCCACATGACGATGTCGCCCGACGGCCGCTTCCTCTGGATCGCCGGCGAACTGGACTCCACGGTCATGGGATTCCGGAAACAAGGCGAAGCGTATGAGCTGTTCGGCCGCTGGCCGCTCCTGCCAGCGGACGTCAAAGGGGAAAGCTGGGCGGCCGAAATACGCCTTCACCCGAACGGCCGGTGGCTCTACGCCACCAACCGGGGTCTGGACGATGTCGTGGCGATGGAACTCCGGCCGGACGGCGCGCCCCGCATTACCGGCCGCGCCCCGACCGCGCACTGGCCGCGCGGCATGATCCTCTCCCCGGACGGCCGCTTCCTGTACGCGGCGGCGCAGCACGCCGACCGGATCGACGCCTACGCCCTCGATCCCGCCACGGGCATTCCGGAAAAGCGCGGCGGGCTGGCCGGCATCCCGGCGCCCGTCGGATTCGCCTTCGCGGACTGATCAGCGCGCTTCTTCGATGCATTGCCGGACCATCCGGACGGCGCGCCCCGCCCGGCCGAGATCGCCCTTCAGGGAATAGATATCCCGGAAAATGATTTCAAGGGGACAGCCGCTGGCGGCTTTCAGCGTCGTCAGAATGTGGGCCCGGAACGCCGTCTCGTCGAACCCGCCGATGCCGATGAAGTTGGGGCTGGGCTTGCGCGAGTAGATGACCTTGCCCCCGCGAAGATAATCTCCCATCCGCGTTTCGTCGCACCAGGCGGAAATGGAGACTTTCCTGAGATTCGGCAGCTTCGAGATGCAGCGTTCCCAGAGGTCGTGGACGGGTTCGCAGCAGCCGTAGTAGGTCAGGCCGAACCGCGCGGCGATCGCCTCGTAGGCGGGATAGACCATGTCCTCGAACATGGCGGGCGAGATGCAGATGGTTTCCTGGGAATTGATGTTCCCCCACAGGTCGCGCATGCGGACTGGCGTCCCCGAGCCAGACCGCGGCAGTTCAGTGGTGAACCCGTAGCTGCCGGACCCGACGAAGTCATTTTCGTTATTCAGGGTCAGCAGGTTTTCGGCCTCCTGCCAGTCGAGGTAGGCCAGGAGCTCATCCCGGATCCGGGCGTAGAGACGCGTCACGGCTTCCGGCTGCTCGGCCATGGCCACCATGAGCGCCTCGTCCCCCATCAGGTTGATGGCATACCGCGAAACGCCCAGCACCCAGGCGAGGGAGTTGTTCTTGATCCGGACCGGCAGGAGGTCGCCGATCAGGTCCTCCGCCAGCGCAGCCCGCTCGCGGGTTGCGTCCCGGTCGACCTTGAACTCCGACCGCGGAAGGGCGGGCAGGTCGCGGTCGATGTCGGCGACGGGATGCTCCAGCTGCGCGTACCCGAGTGAACGGCCGTCGGCGTCCTTGGCGTGGCTGACCTGGAAATCGCGGCTGAACGGCTTGAACCCGATCCGCGAGGGCACGACAAAATACGGAGGCACAACCTTGTCGTCGCCAACCGTCTCAAAATTCACCACCTGGAGCCGGAGCGCCCATTCGATCTCGCGGGCTTCGGGCGATTCGCACTGGCTCGGATGGGGCGCCATGATTTCATGGACGAAGCCCCCCAGCTCCATGACGACGGGCGGTTTTCCGTCCGCGCGGGCCGCGTTATGGGAATGCCAGAGCCGGGTCCGTTCGGCCATCACGGGAAGCGCCGCGAGCTCCCGCACGCGGGCCGCAAGCTCCCGCACGATCCGCCTGTCTGTTTCTGAAACGGGGACACTCTTCGGAAACCTCCTCAGGGGATGTAGCCGGGGGGAACGAGATTCAGAAGAATATGGGGCTGTTTCTTCATCCCGCCAGTCTCTCATAACCCCCGCCCGCTTGGCCAGTCCGGAATGAAAATCAGGCTTCCTCCGAGCGCATTGCAGTTTGGTCGTGATCGACAGATCTTAAAATTTGGAGTGCGGCGGCTTGACGCCGCTTTCTGCGATGCAGCTACCTTGCGCGCTTCGATAAGCCTGCCTGAGCGTGTCGGCTTGACGCGGCGCCCAGCCGTTGATGTCGCGTCCAGTCGGTGCCAGCCAAAGCGGCGTCAAGCCGCCGCACTCCAAATCG
>JBIIYJ010000266.1:0-7390 GCA_044346855.1 Kiritimatiellia bacterium | reverse complement strand
TGGAGGTGGACGACTTCCCCAGCTGCAACCTGTTTGTCACGGCCGAGGCCCTCCGCAAGGCGGGCGGCTTCCGGGTGGATTACTGGCCCGGGGAGGACACGCTGCTGTGCCTCGACCTGGTCCACACCCACGGGGGCCGGATCCTCTACGAGCCCCGGGCCCTGGTCTACCACCACCGCCGCCAGCTCTTCCTGCCCCACCTGCGGCAGGTGAGCCGGTATGGCCTGCACCGCGGCCTGTTCGCCCGGCGCTTCCCCCAGAATTCCCACCGCCTGGCGTACTGGCTGCCGTCCCTTTTCGTGCTGGGCCTGGCCGGCGGCGCGGTGGCGGCCCCGCTGCACCCCTGGCTCCTGGCCGCTTACGCCGGCTGCCTCGCCCTCTACGCGGCCATCACCCTCCTCTACGCCTTCAACCGCCGGCTCTCCGCCTGGGTCACGGTCTGGCTGGGCATCATGGCCACCCACGTCGTCTACGGCGTCCGCTTCCTGCAAGGTTACCTGCTCGGCCGGACCCCGCGCGACGTGCGCGCCTTCGACCATCCCTCGGAACCCGCCCAACCCGGAGCCGCGCCGTGAAAGTCATGATCGGCTATCCCCCCCTGCCCTCCCCGAAGGGCGTCCCTCTCCTCTCGCAGAACCGGCAGTTCCAGTGGTTCAACAAGCCCACCTATGTCTACCCCATGGTCCCCGCCTACGCCGCCACCCTGTGCGCGCAGGACGGCCACGCGGTGTGCTGGGCCGACGGCATCGCCGAGGGCTGGAGCCCCGAGCGCTTCGAGCAGGAGTTCCGGACGTTCGCCCCCGACCTGCTCCTCATCGAGTGCAAGACGCCCATCGTCAAGGCCTACTGGGCCGTGATCACGCGGCTCAAGGCGCTGGGCGGAGCGTCCCGCATCGCGCTGTGCGGCGACCACGCGACCGCCCTTCCCGCGGAGTCGATGAACGCCTGCCCGGTCGACTACGTCATCACGGGCGGCAACTTCGACTTCCGCCTCCGCGACCTGATGCGCCACCTGGAGGGGAAGGCCCCCCTCCCCGCCGGAATCTGGCACCGGGAAAACGGCGCCGTCGATTCCACGGGCCCCTTCACGCTGGACGACGACCTCAACACGCTTCCGCTCATCGACCGCGACCTCACCCGCTGGCGCCTCTACGCCGTCGAAAACGGGAACTTCCGCTACACCCCCGGCACCTACACGATGGTCGGCCGCGACTGCTGGTGGGGCAAGTGCGCCTTCTGCTCCTGGACCACCCTCTACAACCGCTGGCGCTGCCAGACGCCCGAACGGCTGGTGGACGAGATCGGCGTGCTCATCGAGAAGTACGGCGTGAAGGAGGTCTTCGACGACTCGGGCTGCTTCCCCGCCGGCCAGTGGCTGCGCCGGTTCTGCGAGCTGATCGTGGAGCGGGGCTACCACAAGAAGGTCGTGCTGGGCTGCAACATGATCCCCGGCGTCCTCACAAAGGAGCACTACGAGCTGATGGCGAAGGCCAACTTCCGGTTCCTCCTCTTCGGCCTGGAGTCGGCCGACCCGGCCACCCTCAAGCGGATCCGCAAGTGCGGGCGGGCGGAGGACATCGAAAACTCGATGCGCCTGGCCAAGGAGGCCGGCCTGCAGCCGCACGTGACCTGCATGGTGGGCTACCCCTGGGAGACGGAAGCCCAGGCGAAGGCCACGGTGAACGCCGCGCGTTCCCTTTTCGACAAAGGGTACATCGACACGCTCCAGGCCACCGTGGTCATCCCCTACCCGGGCACCCCGCTCTTCAAGGAGTGCCTGGAAAAGGACTGGCTCAAGACGCTCGACTGGGACCGCTACGACATGCGCGAACCCATCATGAAGACGGAGATCCCCGACGCGAAGATCATGGCCCTGACGCGGGACATCTACAAGTCCTTCCTCACGCCCCGGTTCATCTGGCGGAAAATCCTCTCCATCCGCTCCTTCGACGACGTCCGCTTCTACTGGCGCGCCGGGCTGCGCGTGCTCGGCCACCTCCTGGATTTCAGCAAGAAATAAAACCAAACTCCGGGTTGACACAACCCCCTCCCGGAGTCTATATTACACGTTCATCTCGGGCAATTAGCTCAGTTGGCTAGAGCACTACCTTGACATGGTAGGGGTCACAGGTTCAAGTCCTGTATTGCCCACCAGATTTATGAATAAAACGCGCATCGCATCCCTGGTCCGGCAACTCCTCGAAGAACTCGGCGAGGATCCCGCACGCGAAGGCCTCCTCAAAACGCCCGAACGCGTTGCCGCCGCCTGGATCGACCTGACCCGCGGGTACCGCCAGGACCTGAAGTCGCTTATTAACGAAGCGGTCTTCACGTCCGAAGCGAACAACATGATCATCGCGCGGGACATCGCCGTCTACAGCGTCTGCGAGCACCACATGCTTCCCTTCGTGGGCCAGTGCCACATCGGGTATATCGCCAAGAACAAGGTGATCGGCCTCAGCAAGATGGCGCGCATCGTGGACATGTTCTCCCGCCGCCTCCAGATCCAGGAGCGCCTGACGGCCCAGATCGCCCACGCCGTCCGCGACGCCGTGGATGCGGAGGGCGTTGGCGTGGTCATCAACTGCCGCCACCTGTGCATGACCATGCGCGGCGTCGAAAAGCACAAGTCCTCCATGACCACCTCCTCCGTGCTCGGCAGTTTCCACAACGACCAGTCCACCCGCCTCGAATTCCTCACCCTGATCGGCCGCCAGGAATCGCTGTAGGCCCGCGCGGGGGGCGCGGATTCCGCTTGAACTCCCGCGGGGTTTACCGCATCTTACCGGCAGACATTCCCGGACGATCCCGCGCCTGCGAGGATCGCCATGTCCCTTGCCTCCCACCTGATCACCGGCCTCTGGGGCGAAGCCCGGGCCGCCGACTACCTGAAAAGCCAGGGTTTGAAAATCCTGGGCCGCCGTGTCCGCCTGGATGCGCGCGACGAAATCGACCTCCTGGTCCGCGACGGGCAGTCGCTCGTTTTCGTTGAAGTGAAAACCCGCCGCAGCGAGGAATTCGGCCGTCCCCTCCGCGCCGTGGACCGGCGCAAGCGGCACGCCCTGTGCCGGGCGGCCCTGCGCTACCTGAGACGGCTGGAGGAACAGCCGCCCGCGTTCCGGTTCGACGTGGTGGAGGTAATCGGCCGGCCTCTGTTTCCGGGAACCCGGATCCGGCACATTGAGAACGCATTCCCCCTCGAACGGCGCTATTACACGCTTCCCTGATCGGCCTGGCGCTTGCGGGACTGGAGGTAGGCGTGGATGCGGATGGCGTCCTGGACCGGGCGGAACGACCGCCGGTGGACCGGCGAGACGCCGTGCTCGAACATGGCCTGGGTGTGGAACTGGGTGCCGTAGCCCTTGTGGCCGGCCATCCCGTAGCCGGGCAGGCGGGCGTCCAGTTCCACCATGAAGCGGTCCCGGGTCACCTTCGCCACGATGCTCGCGGCGGCGATGGAGAGGCTCAGGGCGTCGCCGTCCACAATAGGGGTGCAGGGACAGGGAAGCAACGGCGCATGGGGGCCGTCCACCAGGACCTGGTCCGGAAGTTCGGCCAGACCGGCCACGGCGCGGCCCATGGCGATGAACGTGGCCTGGAGGATGTTGTACCGGTCGATCTCGAAGGCGTCGGCGGCGCCGACCGCCATATCCACGGTGTCCAGGCCGCACAGGAGCGCGTAGCAGTCCTCGCGGCCGCCGGCCGACAGCACCTTGGAGTCCTTGAACTCCTTCAGGAGGCCCTTGGCTTCGGCTTTCAGGAAATCGGGGTCGAACAGCAGGGCGCAGGCCACAACCGGTCCGGCCAGGGGGCCCCTTCCGGCCTCGTCAACCCCGGCCACGCGGGAGAATCCCTGCTTCCACGCCTGGTGCTCGAATTGAAGCAAACGATCAGGCCTTCGTCGTCTTCGCGAGCCGGGCCTTCTTGCCGGACAGGTCGCGAAGGAAGTACAGCTTCGCGCGGCGGACGCGGGAGTGGCTTTCCACTTCCACCTTGGCCACATGCGGGCTGTTCACGGGGAACACCTTCTCAACGCCCACGCCGTGCGAAATGCGACGGACCGTGAACGATTCCTGCACGCCGCCACGCTTGATCGCGATGATGGTGCCGGCAAAGATCTGGAGGCGTTCCTTGTCGCCTTCCTTGATCTTGACATGAACCTTGACGTCGTCGCCGATGGCAAAGGCCGCCAGTTTTTCAGGGCGGGCGTTTTCGCGGTTAATCTTGTCGATCATCTTGTTGATCATGGTCGTTCCCTCGTTTCAGCAAATCCGGCCTTCTGGCCAGCGTTCTCCGCTCCGCCTGCGCCCGTCGCCACTTCTCGATCTCGGCGTGGTGGCCCGAGAGGAGCACCTCGGGCACCTTCATTCCCCGGAACTCCGGGGGGCGCGTGTACTGCGGGAATTCCAGGAGCCCGCTGCTGAAGGATTCCTCCTTCGTCGCATTCTCCCCCGCCCCCAGAACCCCGGGCAGCAGCCGCACCACCGCGTCCACCACCACCGCCGCCGGCAGAACCCCGTTGGTCAGGACATAATCGCCGATGGACAGTTCGTCCGTCACCAGCGCCGTCCGGACCCGCTCGTCGATCCCCTCGTAGTGCCCGCAAACGAACACCAGGTGGGTCTCCCGGGCCAACCGCTCCGCCTCTCCCTGGGAAAACCGCCTTCCCTGGGGTGTCATCATGATCACGCGGCTGTCAGGCCGCTTGACCGCTTCGACGGCCGCGAAAATCGGTTCCGGCTTCATCACCATCCCCGGACCGCCCCCGAAGGGCCTGTCGTCCGTGACCTGATGCTTGCCGGCCGCGAAATCCCTCAAATTCACCGTCCGGATCCGAACCGCCCCCTGGGCCTGCGCCCGCTTGAGCATGCTCTCTTCCAGGAAACCGGTCAGCATCCCGGGAAAGATCGTAATGACGTCTATCTCAAGCGTGCCGCTCATGAGCCTCATCCGGGCCCGCCGCCCGTTCGCCGACTACTTCTCGGCGGGAGCCGCAACGGGAGCTTCAACCGCGGCCGGAGCCTTCTTGATCAGGCTGGCCACCGTATCGCTCACCACCGCGCCCCTGGACGTCCAATGCTGGATGCGGTCCAGTTTCAGCAGGTAATTAACCCCTTTTTTCTTGGGGTCATACCAGCCCAGCACCTCGATGAAGCGCCCGTCCCGGGGAGAGCGGCTATCCGTCGCCACCACCCGGTAGCTCACATCGTTGTTGGCGCCGGTGCGGCGCAATCTGATTTTTACCGACATTCCTATCCTCCTGAAAGCGTGACATCATGCCACATCAGCGTTTGCGTTGCAACTTCTTTTGCATCATTCCGATCTTTTTCGCCATCAGCTTGGCCTGCTTGAACTGGCGGATCAGGTCGTTCACGTCCTGCGGCTGGGTGCCGCTCCCCCGGGCAATCCGCAACCGGCGGCTGCCGTTCAGTATCTCCGGATGGCGCCGCTCCCGCACGGTCATGCTCTGGATGATCGCCTCGGCCCGCTTCGAAAAGGTGTTCATCTCCTCGGTATTCAGCTTGCCGGCGCCCAGCGCCGCGCCCCCCGGCAGCATCTCGAGGATCTTCTCCAGGGGCCCCATCTTCTTCATCTGCTTGAACTGGCGGAGAAAGTCCTCCAGGTTGAAATCCTGCGTGCGGATCTTCTTCTCCGCCTCGGCCATCTCCTGGAGATCCACGTTTTCCTGGACCTTTTCGACCAGCGACACCACGTCGCCCATGCCCAGGATCCGGGAGGCCATCCGGTCGGGATAAAAGGCGTCCAGCTGGTCCTGGTGCTCGCCCGTGCCGGTAAACAGCACCGGGCAGCCCGTGACGGATCGGATCGACAGCGCCGCGCCGCCGCGCGCATCGCCGTCCAGCTTGGTCAGGATCAGCCCCGTCAGACCCAGCTCGCGGTTGAACGTGCCGGCCACGTTCACCGATTCCTGGCCGATGGCCGCGTCCACCACCAGCACCACGTTCCCCGGCTTCAGCGCGACCTTCAGCGCCTTGAGCTCGGCCACCAGCTCCTCGTCGATCTGGAACCGGCCGCCCGTGTCGAACAGGATCATGTCGTGGCCCTGGCGCCGGGCCTCCTCCAGGGACCGAAGCCCCAGGGACGGCAGGCTCTCCCCGGGAATCGGCTTCATCAGCGCCACGCCCGCCTGCTCCGCCAGCACGGCCAGCTGGTCCACGGCCGCCGGCCGCCTCAAATCGCCCGCCACCAGCAGCACCCGGCGCCCCCGCTTCTTCAGCCAGCGCGCCAGCTTGCCCGCCGTGGTCGTCTTGCCCGACCCGTGAAGGCCGCACAGCATCAGCGTGGCCGGCGTCCCGGCCAGGTTGATCTCGGCCTGACTCCCCCCGAGGATGGCGGTCAGCTCGTCGTACACGAACTTGATGAACTGCTGCCCGGGTGAAACGCTGTCCAGCACCTCCTGGCCCAGGACCTTCTCCCGGACCCGGTCGATGAACTGCTTGACGACCGTGAAATGGACGTCGGCCTCAAGCAGCGCCAGGCGGACTTCGCGCAGCGCATCCTTGATGTTGGACTCGGAAAGCGTGCCGAAACCGCGGAGGTTGCGGAAGACCTTCTGGAAGGTGCTGGAGAGGGATTCGAACATCGTTAACGGGCGCTCGCGGCC
Organism: Kiritimatiellia bacterium; assembly: GCA_044346855.1. GTDB lineage: Bacteria > Verrucomicrobiota > Kiritimatiellia > CAIKKV01 > CAIKKV01 > CAIKKV01. The sequence goes on along the minus strand of JBIIYJ010000266.1, from coordinate 765 downwards.
TCCGGAACCAGGAACGCCAGGCCCCCGTCAACGCCCTTGACCGCCTCGACCACCGCGCCGCGCTTGATGCGGCCCCGCAGGATCTCCTCGGCCATGGCGTCCTCGATGTACTTCTGCACCGCCCGGCGCAGCGGGCGCGCGCCCATGGCCGGGTCGAACCCCTTGTCGATCAGGAACTCGCGCGCCTCGGCGCTGAGCTTCAGCGTGACGTCGCGGATCAGCAGCCGCTTCCCAAGCCGCGCCAGCTCGAGCTCGAGGATCTTGTTCACGTCCGCCCGGTCGAGCTGGCGGAAGACGATGACCTCGTCGATCCGGTTCAGGAACTCGGGCTTGAACGCCTTCTTCGCCTCGGCCAGCATCCGGTCGCGCATGGTGTTGTAATCGGACTTGGCCGACTGCTCCCGGAAGCCCAGGCCGCTGTCGGTCTTGCCGAAGTCCGCCCCCAGGTTCGAGGTCAGGATCACGATCGTGTTCCTGAAATCGACAACCCGGCCGAAGCTGTCGGTCAGCCGGCCCTCCTCCAGGATCTGGAGCAGGATCTGCATGACGTCGGGATGGGCCTTCTCGAATTCGTCGAACAGCACCACGGAGTAGGGCCGGCGGCGCACCTTCTCGGTGAGCTGGCCGCCCTCCTCGTAGCCCACGTAGCCCGGAGGCGAACCGACGAGCCGCGAGACGGTGAACTTCTCCATGTACTCGCTCATGTCGATCTGGATGAGCGCGTCCGAATCATGGAACATGAATTCGGCCAGGGACTTGGTGAGC
>JBIIYJ010000265.1:0-7412 GCA_044346855.1 Kiritimatiellia bacterium | reverse complement strand
GCGCGTGCTCGAGGTGGCGCTGGAGCGGGCGTTCGCGGCGGCCCGGGCAGGAAGTCCGGCGGCCGACCTGGACGCGGTTTTCAAGTCGGTTTTCGAGGAACAGGGCGGCTCGTTCGCGGACGCGGACCACCCGTGGCGGGCGAGCGGGTCGGGGCGGATTGAAAAGGGGGTCCCGTGGGGGCTGGACGTCGCGATCCGGCTGGACGGCTATCACGCCGCCCTGGGCCGCGCGGCTTTTCCCGGCCGGGTTCCCGCCGCCGTGCGGGCGGACTGGGCGGCGGCGCTGAAGCGGGTGGACCAGGTTGCCGACTCGATCCGCCCCGGCATTCCCGCGGCCGAATTGTTTGGTCCGCTCGCGGGGGGAATGCCGTTCGAGGTTTATCGGATCGGGCGCCGGCCGGAGATGCTGCCGGGGTGGGGGATTGAAGGCCGGCCCTGGGCGGCGGCCGTTGCGGACTCAGTCCGGAACGCGATGGCCTTCGAATCCGGCCAGCTCATCTGCATCGGGGCGTCCGCCGGGCCGGCCGGGTTCCTGCGGGACCTGTACCGGGTCGACGCCGGAGGCGCCACGCGGATGAGCGTGATCTCCCGTACCATCCGAAAGACAGTATGAGTTTGCCAAGCCTGCTGGAAAACCGCTGGCTGAAAGCCGAGTTCGACCCGGCCACCGGCGTCCTTCTGCGTCTCGCCGATGCCGGCGGGGCCGACCTGGTGGCGGGCTGCTGGTGCGGCTACACGCGCGAGGGGGGGCCGGTCAGCGAGAATCCGGACACGCCCGCGGAACGCTTCGCGGTCCAGGCGGTTCGGATCGGGGCGGGTTTCGTGGAGTCTGTCATGGCTCACGACGGAGTCGAGATCCGGCGCCGTTTCGAGCTGCCTGCCGGATCGCCTATGCTGAAGGTTCGCGTCGCGGTGAGGGCCCTGCGGTTCGGCGTGCAGCTGTTGAAGCCGGTGGCGCTGCCGGGGCTGGTTTTCTCCGCGGGGTTCGTCGATCCGTTCGAGGACGGACGGGACCTGTATTTTGACGGCGAGGAACTGGGCGACGGCCGCGAGCTTCCGCCATGGCGCGTGTTTTTCCGCGAGGGGCGCGCGAACGGCCTGCTCGTCGCCGCGCGGAGCAAGCTTGAGATGGGCCGGCTCCAGATCGTCGGGCGCGGCTTCGCGGTCAAGCCGCACATCCTGGCGGCCTACACGACGGATTTCGTGCGGACGCAGTCCCCCCTGGCGTTCGGGGAGCGGGGCGATGTTGTCCACGAGGCGTCTTTCGAGATCGGGCCGTGGCGCGAAGCGGAACACGGGTCGATCCTGGGGGCGGCCGGACTTGACCAACCGGACGAGCGGCGCAATCCCCCCCTGACGGGCGAGAGCCCGGGTGCGCTCAAGGGCCTCGTTTTCCGGGCGGTCGACTTCGCCCCGGCCGACGCCGTCAGCGACCGGGTCGAGCCGGGCAAGTGGCTGGCGGCCGCCATGCCGAACTGCACGGGGGGGCGCGCCCTGTTCTGCGGCTGCACCGTGAAGGCGCCGCCGGTGGCCTTGTCCCCCGGTCTTGAGGGGGTGTACCGCGTCTACGCCGGGATCGGCAACGGCAACGGGGTCCTGTGCCGGTTTTCAGCCGATCCGCAGCCGCTTTTCCGCATGCCGCGCGAGCCGCAGCAGGGGGAGGACGCGTTTCCCCGGATGAATCCCTTTCTGCTCCGGCTCAGCGGCGCGGCTCACAGCCGCGAGCTGTTCCTCAAAACGGCCCGCCTGGACGGCCAGACGCTGACGTTCAGCAAGTTTCCCAATTCCTATGCGGCGACCGTGCTCGATTATGTGCGCTTCGAGCGGCTGACGCCCGGGGAGGAGGCGGCCTGGGAAGCGGAGGAGCGGGCCGGGTCCGCGCTCGAGTTGAGCGGGTTCAACGACATTCCCGACATCGCCTGGCTCACCGACCCGGCGGATCCCGACGTGTCCGCCTACGCGGCCAACCTGTGGGAGCATGCCAACTGCGGCGTGCGGAAAGTGTATTGGCGCATCGACGGGCAGTGCAGCGATTATCCGTCCAAGGTCAACACCATGCGTTACGTGTCCGCCCGGGTGCATGGCAATTTCACGCCCCAGTGCAAGGCCTACGGGCGGGCGCTCCGGAAGACGGACATGCTGAAACTGGCCGTCGAGGCCGCCCGCGCCTACGGGTTGACCCTCTACGGGTGGATGCGCTTCAACAATTACTCGGGCAATGTGCAGAGCGACTTCTTTGTCCGGCATCCCGAGTATCACGAGGCGAACGACAAGGGGTGGGCCCTTCCGAAGTTGTGCCTGGCCCACGAGGCGGTCCGCCGCCATAAGATCGACATCCTGTGCGAAGCGGCGGCATACGGGCTGGCTGGCGTCAATCTGGGCTTCCTGCGCCATCCGCCGGTGCTGCAGTATGCCCCTGTCCTGGTGGAGGGGTTCCGCCGGAAATTCGGGGAAGCGCCTCCGCCCGAGCCGGCGAAGGCCGATGCCGAGCGCGTTCAGACCCACCCGGACGAGAACGAACTCCGAGCCGCCTGGTACCGGTATCGCGCCGGGTTCCTGACCCAGTTCGGCCGCGAGTTGCGCGCCTCCCTGAGGGAAACGGGGCAGGGGAACGTGAAGGTGTCCATCTGGGTGCGGCATGACCGGTGTCTCTACGACGGCATCGACCTGGACGCCTGGCTGGACGAGGGGTTGTGCGACGAAGTGGTGGCCTCGTCGGCCCGTCCGCACGGCATCCTGACCGGCGTTTCACCCGACTGGGTGCGGAAAGTGCGGGAGCGGGTCCCCTTGATCGCCACCCTGTCCGCCTACGATCTCGAAGGCTCCCGCCGGGCGACCGAAGCCGCCATGCAAATGGGTTTAGATGGAGTCTGCACGTATGAATCCGATTTTTCCGTTACAGATGACGCTTTCATCGAGTTTTACCGGAGTCTGCGCAAATAGATTGACATAATTGCCGAAAAAAAGTATTGATAATACTAAAGCGCTTGATATGGCAATAAAAGGCATGTGATTTTTATGGCTAAAGTGCGGTTTATGCGTGTGTTGAGGGAGTCTGCCACCGGGGCGGTTATGTTGATAGCCGCCGCGGTTTTTTCTTTTTCCGCGGAAGCCGCCGCCACAAACGTTGTTCTTGATTTGGGTGGAAGCGTGAGCCTGGAGCTGGTTCCGATTCCGGCTGGCTCGTTCACGATGGGGGATGCCAGCCTTGATCCGGGCGACCCGAACAACTACGGCAGCCTTCCGCACACGGTCGCGCTTTCCAACGCCTTTCACATCGGCAAGTTCGAGGTGACCCAGGCGCAGTGGCAGCGCATCATGGGCTCGGAGCCAGTTGTGCCGTTCACCCAGAAAGGGGACATGCTGCCGGCGGAAAACTGCAAGTGGTACGAGGCCCGGAATTTCTGCACGAACCTGGACGTGCTTTTCCCGGCGTATCATTTCCGGCTGCCGACTGAAGCGGAATGGCAGTATGCCTGCCGCGCGGGAACCGCCACGCGCTACGCGTTCGGCGATGTTTACGACGGGGTGTCCACCGGCCTGGCCGCCTATGCCTGGTTCGGCGAAAATGCCGGGATCTTCCAGACGAATGGCGCGGTTTCGGTTTCGCGCCCCGTCGGCACCCGGCTGCCCAATGCCTGGGGGCTGTATGACATGCACGGGAACATCGGGGAATTCACCCATTCCCTGTGGGCGCGCTATCCGTATGACCCCAACGACGGGCGCGAGGCGACGGACGGCATCGTGGGAACGGCCACCGATGCGGACTCGCTGGTGCTGGCCGGCGGGGGCGACTGGCATCATTCGGCCTTGGCCTCCACCGTCTTCTCCCGCAGCATCGTCACGCCCGCCTTCCAGCGCTACTATTTCGGGTTTCGCGTGGTCATGGTTCCCCGTGACCTGGCCATCACGAGCCAGCCGGCCGCCACCCTGGCGGTCAGCGCCGGCTCGCCGGCCACGTTTTCCGTCGGGGCGGCCAGCGCCTCGCCCATCTGGTACCAGTGGCGGAAGAACGGCGTGAATATTGTCGGCGCCACCAACGCCGCCTATTCCATCGCGGCCGCGAGCGCCGGGGACGCCGCGACCTACCGCGTCGTGGCGGCCAATCTTTCCGGGGTGGCGGTCAGCGCGCCGGCGCAGTTGACGGTGAACGCCGTTCCGGTGATCTCGGCGCAACCGCTGAGCCAGGGGGTGGTGACCAACGCCGCGGCGGTCTTCAGCGTAACGGCCTCGGGAAGCGGCCTTCGCTACCAGTGGTACAAAAACGGGGGGACGCTCCTGGCCGGCGCCACGAATGCCGCTTACACGACGCCCGCGACGGTCCCGGCGGACGACGGCACGGTTTTTCACGTGGTGGTGAGCAATTCAACAAGCGGCTTGGCCAGCAGCCAGGCGGTGCTGACGGTCACGGCCGCTATGATGGCGCCCGCGATCACCGCCGACCCGGCGGGGCAGGCGGTTACGGCCAACTGGAATCAGCCGGTGGTCTTCAGGGTCGAAGCCAGCGGTACGGCCCTGGCGTATCAGTGGCAGAAGGACGGCTCGCCTCTTGGCGGGAAAACGAGTCCCGACCTGACGCTTGCCAATCCGCAGTTGTCGGACGCGGGGGCGTATCGCTGCCTGGCGAGCAATGCGATGGGGGTGGCGACCAGCGCGGAGGCCGTGCTGACGGTCACGGCGGCGGCGGCGCCCGTCATCACGGACCAACCCGTCACCCAGTCGGTTCTCCCGGGGCAGGATGCCACATTCAGCGTGGGGGCGACCGGGTCGGCCCCGCTCAGCTATCAGTGGCAATCCTACATCAGCGGCGGCTGGCCCAGCATCTCGGGCGCCACCGGGTCCTCCTACACCATCCACAACACCTGGAGCGGAGACAGCGGGATGAAATTCAGGGTGGTGGTCAGCAATCCGGCCGGATCGACCAATAGCACGGTGACGGGCGCGGCTCCCAATTTTGAACCTGCGCTGAAGAACATGCTGCCGTCGATTTCCATCCATCCCGCCAGCAGGATCGTCCTGGCCGCCGCCGCCCAGACGGTGGACTTCAACGCGCAGCTGAACCATATCAACACGCCGCCGCTGGTGTTTGAATTGCATAAGAACGGAACCAACACGGGGCTGTCCGCCTCGGTGACCTACAATTCCAGCATCAAGTGGTATAGCGCCACCTTTACGGCTCCGGCCGCCAGTGCGGCCGACGACGGCGACTACACCATCCTGGTGAGCAACACCGTGGGGTGCGTGTCAAGCCAGGTGGCGACCCTGACGGTGGCCGCCGCAGCCGTGCCCCCCGTGATCACGACCCAGACAACCGGCAAGTCCGTGGTGGTCAAGACGCCCAGTTCCACCTCCCTGAACCTGAGCGTGGCGGCGCTGGGGACCCCGACGCTGACCTACCAGTGGCGCAAAAACGGAACCAACATCAGCCAGGCGACCAGTTCGACCTACACCATGACGGGGGTGAACGCTTCCAACGAGGCCGTTTACAGCGTGGTGGTCGGCAACCCGGCCGGTTCCGTGACCAGCGCGCCCATTCCGGTGGTCATCTGGACGATTCCCTCGATCACCACCCAGCCGACGCCGCAGACCGCGCCCCTCGGTCAACCCGCCGTCTTCAGCGCCGTGGCGGCGGGATCCGAGCCGCTCTCGTACCAATGGCTGAAAAACGGGGTTATCCTCGGCGGCGCAACGGGGGAGGCCTTCACGATTCCCGCCGTCAGTCTCTCGGACAGCGGGGCTGTTTTCAGCGTGCGGGCCGGCAACCTGGCGGGCTTGGCGGAGAGCGGCGGCGCCGTCCTGAACCTGGCGGCGACCAATGAGGCGCCCTCCATCGTGGCGCAGCCGTCCAACCGGACGGTGACGGCCGGGCAGACGGCGCAATTCAGCGTCACGGCAGCCGGCACGCCGCCGCTGTTCTACCAGTGGCGGACGAACGGGATTGCCATTGCCGGCGCGAGCGGGGACGCCTATACCACACCCCCGGCGGGAACGAACGACAGCGGCCTGCTCGTCTCCGTGCTTGTCACCAATGCGGCCGGGAGCGTGCTCAGTTCGAATGCCCTCTTGACCGTTGTCTCCGGTGAGCCGGAAGGGCCCGGTTTCGCTTTCCGCGATTCGTTTGAATCCTACGCCCTGGGCGCGAGCGTGGCCGGGTCGAACGGCTGGAGCGTCGAAGGGGGCGGGGCCGTGGTCACGGCGGTCGTCTATAAAGCCAGGCTCCCTCCCGGCTATCCGATGCCGGACGCCGTTCATAGCCGCGTGCTCCAGGTAATCCGATCGGCGCAGAACGCGTTGGCCGGCCCTTCGAATCAGAATGTGAATGTGGATTTCATGTTGAGTCCCACGAACGGCCCGCTGTCGGCCACGCTGGGCCGCACGGTCCAACTGGGCCTGGCGATGGACACACAGGGGGTTGTCCAGGTCTGGCATTCGTGGCACGACGGGGGCGTCTGGACGCAGCGGTGGACCGCCCTGGCGAAGCCGCCGTCCGGGACGGGCCAATGGGTCCGGGTCAGCCTTGCGCTCGATTACACGAACAATCCCGCCGGACACACCTTGTTCCGTCCCCGGATGAACGGCATCGCCTATTCGACGGCAAGCGGTGTTGCGGGGCCGACCAATCTGACCTCTCCCGGCGACTGGTATGTGTGCGCCGACAGCCCGGGTGCGGGCGGAGGCGGGTTGAAAAAGATTTCGGGGTTCAAACTGGAGAGCGGCCAGCCCTCGCGGCTTGATGATTTTGTCGTGAGTGTCGGGGGGCTTGCTTACACGGAGCCACGGCCGGGTATGATCCTGATGGTCCGTTAGAGGAGCGGAACCCCACCATACTGTCATACGAGCGGAAGGAAATGCATGAGTGCCCGGAAGGTTCCGAATAAAAAGCAGGGCCGCCTGACGCCCGTCTCCCCGGCCGCGGTCCGGTTCGAGGACGCCTTCTGGACGCCGCGCCTGGAGCGCAACCGGACGCTCACGCTGGACGCCTCCTACGCTCATCTGAAGAAAAACGGCAACCTCGCGGCGTATCAATGGGACTGGTGGGATGCGGCCAAGGGCAACCCGCCGTGGAAAATCTGGGTCGGCGACCTGCCGAAATGGCTCGAGGCCAGCGCCTATTCCCTGGCCGCCTTTGTGGAACAACCGGGGAGAAGGGGAGATGCGAGTCTGGGTTCGACGAGCCGGGACGACCTTTTAGAACATCACCAAACTATTATTTGACAAATAAAGCAGAAAAATGGTATTTCTTAGATATAAAGCGCTTGATAAATGGATTTTCGGGGCGGATGGCATACGGCTTGCAGGGGTCGATTTTTGCGAAGACAGGCGGCTTGGAATGCCGGCGCTGTAGGGGTAATTCCGTGTTCGGTAGTAGATTGATATCAGTCTCTAAGTGTGGGAAAACCGGAGATAGTGCC
>JBIIYJ010000051.1:0-22734 GCA_044346855.1 Kiritimatiellia bacterium | reverse complement strand
CTTCTTCGCCCCCCGCCGCACGGTCACGGTCACCTTCGAAGAGCCCGCCTCCATCCCGCGGCGGGGCGACCGCCTGGCGCTGAACCGCCTGCTGGAGGCTTTTTACAACCAGGAGTCCCCGTCCAACTACTATGTTCCCTACACCCCCTGGGAGACGGGCGGCGGGCGCGAGGCGCCCGAGCCCGAGACGGATCGCGTCACCACCGCCCACGGCACCGAGATCCCGGCCATCACGCGCCACCACGTCTACAAGAAGCTCGCGGAAATCTCCGGCATCCCGGAGGAGAAGATGCGGGACGACCAGGAGCTGGCCCACGACCTCGGGCTCGACAGCCTGGCGCTGATGGAACTCGTGACCTGGGCCGAGGAGGAGTTCGGCTACCAGCTCGGCGAGGCCTCCGAGATCCAGACGGTCGGCGACATGCTGCTGGCCGCCTGCGGCAACACGCTGAGCGGCGAGGTGATCCTGCAGCCCGTGCCCAAGACATGGTTCTGGAAGCCGCCCCGCGAGCTGCCCTGCCTCCTGGCCGAGGGGCGCAACATCCCCGAAGTCTTCCTCAACCAGGCCAAGCGCGCCCCCGGCCGCCCCATCCTGGCCGACCAGATCGCAGGCGTCAAAACCTACCGCAACCTGATCACCGCCATCCTGCTGCTCAAGCCCGAGTTCGAGAAGTTCCGGGAGCCCTACATCGGCATCATGCTCCCCTCCTCCGTCTCCGCCACCACCATCTACCTCGCCGCCCTCTTCGCCGGCAAGGTGCCGGTCATGGTCAACTGGACCGTCGGCAGCCGCAACATGAAGTACTCCCTGGACCTGATGGGGGTGAAGCATATCCTGACCTCCCAGCGCGTCGTCGAGCGGCTGGAGCAGCAGCTGGGCCCCATGACGGAGCTGAAGGAACGGTTCGTCCTGCTGGAGGAGTACCGCAAGAAGTTCACCCTCGGCAAGAAGCTCGGGGCCCTGGCCCAGGCGTTCTTCTCGTGGAAGGCGCTCAACCAGGTCAAGGTTCCCCACACGGCCGTGGTCCTCTTCACGAGCGGTTCCGAGAACATGCCAAAGGCCGTGCCCCTGACGCACGACAACATCCTGAGCAACCTTCGCGCCGTGCTGAAGACCATCCGGCTGCTCCAGAGCGACGTCCTGCTCGGCATGCTCCCCCCCTTCCACTCCTTCGGCCTGAGCACCAACGTCTGCCTCCCCACCTGCTGCGGCCTGCCCTGCGTCTACCACGCCAACCCCACCGAGGGCATGCACCTGGCCAAGATCACCGCGACCTACGGCGCCACCATCGCCATCGGCACGCCCACCTTCCTTAACGGCGTCCTGCGCGTGGCCAGCGACAACGACCTGCGCACCCTGCGCGCCGTGATCACCGGCGCGGAGAAGTGCCCGGAGCACATCTACGAGAGCCTCGCCCGCTTCTGGCCCTGGATCAAGGTGCTGGAGGGCTACGGCATCACCGAGTGCTCCCCCATCGTCTCGATCAACGACGAGAACGACATCCGCCACGGCACCATCGGCAAGGTCCTGCCGGGCATCGAATACGCCCGCAAGCGCGTTGAGACCGAGGAGCCCGCCCCGCCCGACGAACCCGGCATGCTGCTCGTGCGCGGCCCCAGCATCTTCGGCGGCTACCTCCACTACACGGGCCCCTCCCCGTTCGTGGAATGGAACGGCAAGCGCTGGTACATGACCGGCGACCTGGTCACCGAACTCCCCGGCGGCGTCATCAAGTTCGCGGGCCGCCTGAAGCGCTTCGTCAAGCTCGGCGGGGAGATGATCTCCCTGCCCGCCGTCGAGGAGGTGCTCACCGCAGCCTTCGTCAAACCCGAGGAGAAGGGCCCCCTGCTGGCGGTGGAAAGCTCGGCCGCGGAGCTCAACCCCGAGATCGTCCTGTTCACCGCCGCCGGCAAGGCGGTGACGCGCGAGCAGGCCAACGAGGAACTCCGCAAGGCGGGTCTCTCGGCCCTCCATAACATCCGGCAGGTCGTGCCGGTCGAATCAATCCCTCTTCTGGGGACAGGAAAAACCAATTACCGCGCCCTGAAGGAACTCCTGCCCGGGCCGCAAGCGAAAGGATAAGCCGGGACCGGCCCCGCGCCGCCCGGCTTCCCATGAACACCCCCCCCCAGGCGGAAGCCCGCCCCCCCGTCCCGGGCGGCTACCGCGAGCTCTGGCGCATCGCCTACCCGCTCGTGCTCAGCACGGCCGGCATGACGATCAACCAGTTCGTGGACCGCATCATGCTCGGCCGCCACGCCATGGTGGACATCCAGGCCGCCCTTCCCGCCGGCATCATGTCGTTCACCCTGGTCTGCGGCTTCATGGCCCTGTGCGGCTACGTGAACACCTTCGTGGCGCAGCACCACGGGGCCGGCCAGCCCCGCGAGTGCGCCCGCATGACCGCCCAGGGGGTTTTCCTGGCCCTCCTCTCCTGGCCCGTCATGCTGGCGTTCATCCCGCTCGGGGAGTGGCTCCTGAACCTGAGCCAGCACCCGCCCCAGGTGCTGCAGGCCGAACTGGCCTACTTCCGCCCCCTCATGTGGGGCAGCCTCGCCGTGCCCCTCGGCGCGGCCATCAGCAGCTTCTACACGGGCCGGGGCGACACCCTCCGCAACATGCTGTGCATGCTGGCCGGCAACGTCGTTAACATCGCGCTCGACTACGCCTGGATCTTCGGCCGCTGGGGCTTCCCCGAGTGGGGCATCGCCGGGGCCGCCTGGGCCACCGTCATCGCCAGCTTCATCCCCCCCCTCCTGCTATTCGCCCACTACTTCGGCTCCGCCCGCCTCCGGGCCGCCTTCGGCACCGTGGCCACCTTCCGCTTCGACCGCCCCCTCACGCTCCGGCTCCTGCGCTTCGGCACGCCCGCCGCCGCGCACTTCATCCTCGACGTCGGCGGCTTCACCTTCTTCGTCCTGCTCCTCGGCCGGCTGGGCGGGGTGGAACTCGCCGCCAGCAACATCGCCTTCAGCATCAACCACCTCTCCTTCATGCCCCTCGTCGGCCTCGGAATCGCCGTCTCCACCGTCGTGGGCCAGTACCAGGGGCGGGGCGACAGCGCCACAGCCACCCGGGCCGGCTGGACAGGCATGAAAATGGGCTGGATCTACGCCATCGGGGTCGGCATCCTGTTCGTCATCTTCCCCGGCCCCCTCTTCCAGCTCTTCGCCGAAAAAGGCAACCCCGCCGGCATGGAGCCGCTCCTTCCCCTCGCCCGCCGCCTCATGATCGGCGTCGCCGCCTGGGGCGTCCTCGACGCCTGCAACATCATCTTCTCCGGCGCGCTCAAGGGCGCCGGCGACACGCGCTTCGTCATGGCCTGGTCCATGGTCATGTGCTGGGGCTTCTGGATCACCGGCGAACTCGTCATCCTCCTGCATTACAGGGCAGGCCTCATGGCGGCCTGGCTCTGGCTCGTCATCTACGTCTCCCTCCTCGGCCTCGGCTTCCTCTGGCGCTTCCGCTCGGGCCGCTGGAAAACCATCGAGGTCATCGACCGCCAGATCCCCCCCCTCCCGCCCCGCGCCTCCGCCGACGCCCTCGGAATCGTGGAGTAACACCCCGCTTTTCGCTTGACTGCGCCCCCGAAACCGTTGAATCTTCCCCTCAAACCTGCATCAAAGGAGAACCGACCCATGTTGCGCAAAGCCTGCCTCGCCGCCCTGCTCGCGGCCCTCGCCCTCCCCGGATACGGCGCCACCATCCGGGCCGATGCCTACGACCTGCGCCTCGACATCCAGACCGGCCTGGACGTCGATGCGTACCAATTCCCTCCCGTGGCGGGCTCCATCGGCTACTTCCCCGTCGATAACTTCGAAGTCGGCGGCCTCATCGGCCTCCGCAAGGCCGACTGGGACAGCTTCTGGGTCACCGGCAGCGTCTGGGAACTGGGCGTCTTCGCCGAAAAACACTTCGACGTGAAGATCAACTTCCACCCGCTCGCCGGAGTCCGCCTCTCCGTGCTCGACGGCGAAGAGAACAGCGACACCGCCTACCAGGCCTTCGTCTACGGCGGCGGAAAAATCTTCCTCAACGAGTTCACCGCCCTCGTCATCAACGGCGGCGTGACCTTCGCCGACGAGGATATCTACGACGTCGACACGACGCGCGTAACGGATACGAGCGTCGCCCAGGACGGCGACTCCGTCGGCCTGCTGCTCGACGTCGGCCTGCGCTACTACTTCTAAGCGGCCGATAACGGAAACAAAAAAAGGGCGCCACCCAGGCGCCCTTTTTTATTTTCCGCCCGCCCCATTGCAGGCGCCAGTCATCCGGAGGAGCGAGCTGCCGGCTTCGCGTAGCACTACGCCGCGCCAGGACCGCGAGCCCTCATGCGCCACGATTGCGCCTGGTATGCACCTCGCGGCTCCGGCTCCGCCCTCCCCATTGCAGGCCCCCCGCACAAAGAAAAAGGGCGCCCCGGAGGGCGCCCTTTTTAATCACCTGTATTCGCGGCCTAGTCCGTCAGCGCCGGCGCCTTCACGTCGTCGATGTTGAACTTGGGCTGCTCCCGGGTGCTGACCGGATGATCCACGGGGCGGACATAGACGTCCACGCGGCGGTTCTTCGCGTTGCCTTCCACCGGATCATTCGGGAACTTCGGCTTGGAGAACCCGAAGCCTTCGGCCGTCATGCGGGAACGGTCGATGTCGAACTTGGTCGCCAGGTGCTCCAGGACCGCCTTGGCCCGCCGCTCGGAAAGAGCCTGGTTGTAATCCGCCTTGGAGCCCTTCTGCTTGTCGGCGTGGCCTTCGATTTTCGCCGTGGCGCCGGGATGCTCGCGGGTCATCGTCTTGCCGCCGATGATCTCGAGGTCGTCGAAGTACATCGGCTTGATGATGGATTTATCCCAGTCGAACTGCAGGTTGAGCGAGAAGAGGATCAGGTCGTCCGCCTTGAACAGCGGGTCCGTGCCGTCTTCGATGACCTCGTGGCCGTCTGTCACGCCGCCGGCGTCCGTGTCGGGATTCGTCGGGTCTGTTCCCAGAACGAGCACTTCCGCGCCGTCCTTGAGCATGTCCATGTCCGTGTCGGGATCCAGCGGGTCCGTCGTGAAATGGTAAACCGCCTTCACTTCCTCGAAGTCGGTCAGCCCGTCGCGATCCGTGTCGGGATCGCGGGGATCGGTCTTGTAGAGGCCCGTCTCCTCCGCGTCGGTCAACCCGTCCGCGTCGCTGTCGATCGCCCCGCCGGCCACCATCAGCTTGGCCGGGATCACGGCGCCCCAGGTCCAGCACAGCCCCGCCTCATAGAAGGCGTTGGCCTCGCTGTCCGAGCCCAGGCCGCCCAGCGCCATGCGCGCGTCGGCGCGAAGCGCCCACTCGGCGTTGATGTGGTACAGCGCGCCGCCACCGCCGCGCAGCGAGAAGTCGGTCTTGTCCCCGCCCGACTGCTCCTCGGTGAAGACCGTCCCCTGAACGCCGGCCGCCACGTAGGGGTCGAAGCGCTCCCAGCGGGTGAAGTGGAAGATGGATTCGACGGCCGCGCCGCCCATGGTGGTGGAACTCCAGTCGGGAACCTCGGCCCGGTTTTCCGACACGTTCGAGTCCAGCGACGGCGCCAGGAACAGCACGCCGTCCAGGTTCACGCGGCGGTTGAGCTCGTAGCTCAGGCGGCCCTGGATGTAGACGCCGTCCTTGGTCCACTGGTCGCCTTCGAAATCCACAAAGCCTAGGCCGGCGCTGGCCGTCCAGGGAAAGCGGCCGCCCGTTTCAACCGCTTCCGGAATCGCCGCCGCGCGACCCGAAAATCCCGTAGCCGCCACAAGGGCAGCGCCCATCACCACAGCAAACTGCTTCATCTCGAATTCTCCTCTTTCCACACCCGACCTGAAACTAGTGAACCCTAGCAAAATAAGCCCCGAAAACAAAACAGAAAAAAAACAGAGTCGCTCCCGGCGTGAGGCAAGCCCCCCGCCCCCGCCCTCACGCCCGCCCCGGCGGCGGGAATGATGTCCGTTTCAGCCGGGCCGGGACGCCGGCGTTATAGGCGCCGAAAAACGCCTCCGCATCCCCCGCCTCGCGAAGCCAGCCGTGGCTGCGAAGCGAGTGGGCCACCGGCGCCAGGTCCCCTTCCGCCAGCCGGGCCGGCAGGAACGGAAACCGCCGCACGCCCTCCAGGTCCGTCACCCACATCCGCAGGGGAGGCGCCACGGAGCAGACCATGTTCGCGTCCTTCAGGTCGCGATCCGAGAAGCCGTTCCGGTGCAGGGCCGCCACCACCCCGCCCCAGACCCGCAGGGTCTCCTCCCGCCGGACGGGGTCCCGCCGGTACCGGTCGAGCCGGTGGGTGAGCAGTTCGCTGTCCCCGATTTCGCGCGTGATCACGTAATCCCGAACCCGCAGCCCCCACTCCCGCCGCACCGCCCACGCCACGGGCTCGTGCGTGGCGATCCCGCGGGCCAGCAGGGCCCGGGCCTGCGTCACGATCAGCCGGCCGCCCGGCGGGCGCAGCCCGTAGGCCAGCCGCGAGCGCCCGGGCCGGGGGCCCGACTCCTTGAGGACATACCCCCCGGCCGCCGCCACGAACCGGTTCGCAGCGGCCTGGAGAAACCGGGCGGGCGAACCGGGATTGATTGGAAACCAGGCGTCCAGCCACTCGCGCAGCGACACCGCCTCCCCCTCCACCACGTGCCAGACCAGTCCGTGGCTCTCCATCCGCCGCAGCCGCCCGCTTTGTGCCTCTGCCACACTCATGCTCCGCATCCTAGCCCTTTCCCGCCCAATGGTCAAAACAAGTCCACACGTCCACTCCGTCCACTCCCGTCCACTCTCACCGTCCACTCTTCCTTCTTGACGCCGGAAAGGCGCTTTCCTATTGTGAAAGTTCGTATTCGGAATCCATAAAACAGCCGGGGACCCATGGCCGACAAGGAAATCCTGCGATTCGACAATCTCGACGCCTACCTTCTGCTGAAGAACGGCAATTTCCTCTACAAGGTCCCCTTCCGGGGCGGCTGGGCCGTCCTCAAGGTCTACTTCGGCAGCCGGGGTCTCCTCGGGTGCATCACCAAGACGCTCGACAACGTGGTCATGAACGGCCAGACCTCCTACATGCCCCGGGCCCGCCTGCGGAACGAGCAGGCATCCATGAAGGTCTGGCGGGAGGCGGGGCTCCGCGTGTTCGACATCTACGACAACGTCGAGGTCGAAGGCCTGCCCAAGGACGGCTACGCCCTCTACGAATACGTGCCCGGCCGCAACTTCCACAAATACCTGCCGGATGAATCCGTCCCGATCGAGGACCGGCTGCACTGGTTCCGCATTTTCCTGGAGCAGTGGCACAAGCGCCACGCGCTGGCGTGCAAGACCCGCAACCCCGTGCTGATCCACGAGAACGGCGACATCAAGCACGTCATGCTCCACAACAACGAGCTCTACTGGTTCGACTTCGAGATGGTCTTCCGCTCCGGGGCTCATATCGAGGACCTGGTGGCGCGCGAAATCCTGGCTTACCTGAAGACACTCCGCAGTTTCCTGAACGACGAGCGGTTCGACCTCTTTTTCCGGGAGGCCCTTGACCGCTATCCCGACCGCTCGCTGCTGGAGCGGGTCCACACGTTCATGTTCCACAACCGGAACCCGGTGAACCGCTTCGGCCGGTGGCTGGACTTCACCTACCGGGCCAAGGCGCGGAAGCCGGGCTCCAAGTACCGGATCGCGCTTCTCATGAAGCACTACCTGGACACGCACCCCAGGCCTGCGTGATGGGGCCCCGCGACCAGTTGGCCGCGCTGCTGGCGGCCTACTCCCCCCGCCTCCTGGACGCCAGCGCCCGCGGCTCGGGCTGGAACAGCGTCTGGCTGCTGACCTACGGCGGCGGCGGGCACATCCTGAAGGTCTACGGCCGCCGGCGGGCGCGGCTGCGAGAAGCCCTGACCCACCTGGTCCAGCGGGCGGGCGGCCTGACCGGCTACACGGCCGACGCCCGGCGCGCCACGGAAGAGCGCCTCCTGCGCCTGTGGCGCGAGGCGGGGGTCGACTGCCCCGCCCTGGAGCCCGTTCCCGGGGGCTTCCCGGCCCTCCCGGCGCCTTTCCTGCTCATGGAATACCTGCCCGGCCCTTCCCTGGCCGCCGCCCTGGCCGACCCGGCCGGCGACCCGGCCGCGAAAGACGCCCTCTTCCGGCGCTATCTGGCGGCGATGAGCCGGCGCCATGCGGAAGCTTTGGGGCGGCACGATCCGGGGCTGATCCAGGAACATCCCGGGCTGGACCACTGCCTCGTGTCGGGCGGGCGGCTCGCGGTGTTCGACCTGGAGACCGCCTACACGCCGCGTATAGGCGCGGCGGACGCCGTCGCCGCCGAACTGGCCGGGCTGGTGCGGTCGCTCTTCCGCGCGCTGCCGGAGGCCGGGGCGCGCCACTTCCTCGGCCGTTTGGCGGCCGACTACCCGGACCGCGGACGGCTGGAATCCGTTTCCGGCCGGCTGTTCCGGAACCCCTCCCCGGGCCGCCGCCTGCTCCACGCGCTCGACCGCCTCTTGTTTCGAAAAAAGGGACGACTCGACAAGTACGCCGCCGCGCGGCTGCTGGACGTGGCGCTGGCGGAAGGGACCTAGGAGGTAGGGTTCAGGGTTCAGATTCGCTATTCTACAGCGGTTCAGGGCAAAAAAAAAGGCGCGGATCCGGAGATCCGCGCCTTTTAAATTCGAAACGACTCAGGTGGCGGCGGCGCCTTCCTTCTTGGTCTCCTTGGTCTCCTTCGCATCCTTGGCCTCGGCTCCGCCCTCGGGGGCGGCCTTTTTCGCGGCCGGAACGAAGTTGATCCACTCGAGATAGGCCATCTCCGCCCCGTCCCCGCCGCGCTGTCCGATGCGGGTGATGCGGGTGTAGCCGCCCTTGCGGTCCTTGAACACGGGGGCGACCTCGTTGAAGAGCTGGACCACGCACTCCTTGCGCTTCAGGGTGGCGATCGCCTGGCGGCGGGAGTGGAGGGACCCCTCCTTGGCCAGCGTCACCATCTTCTCGGCCAGCGACCGGGCCTGCTTGGCCTTGACGATCGTCGTGCGGATGCGCCGGGCGATGATCAGGTTGCTCACGAGCGAGGCCAGCAGGGCCTCGCGGTGGGACGGGCTGCGGCCCAGCTTGGTGGTATTCCTTAAATGTCTCATCTTGAACCTGCCTGGAAGCGGCGGCCGATCGGCCGGCCGCGGTTACTTGTTCTCGGCGACGACCGGCGCTTCGACCGGCTCGGCCGGCTTCAGCAGTTCGGAATCGAATTTCATGCCCAGCGTGAGACCAAGCTCGTTCAGCTTGGCCTTGATCTCGTTGAGCGACTTCTTGCCGAAGTTCCGGTAGCGGAGCATTTCCTGCTCGGTCTTCTGCGCCAGCTCGCCCACGGTCGTGATGTTGGCGTTGTTGAGGCAGTTGGCCGCGCGGACGCTCAGCTCGATCTCGTTCACGCTCATGCCCAGGATCCGGTGGAGCTTCTCGCGCTCGGCGTCGGCCCGCAGCTCCGTCTCCTCGAACTCGATCACCTGGTTGCTGAAATTGACGAAGATGTCGAGGTGGTGGCGCATGATGCTGGACGACACTGTCAGCGCGTCGTCGGGCGTCACGCGGCCGTCCGTCCAGATCTCGATGATGAGCTTGTCGTAGTCCGTGCGCTGGCCGACGCGGGTGTTCTCCACAAGGAAATTCACGCGGCGGACGGGCGAAAAGATCGAGTCGATCGGGATGCGCCCGATCTCCTGGTCTTCCTTCTTGTTCCAATCAGCGGGACAGAACCCGCGGCCGGTCTTGACTTCCATCTCCATGGAGATGGCGCCGTCCTCGGCCAGCGTCGCCAGGTGCTGCGAGGGGTTGAGGACTTCCACCTTGCCGTCGCCGAGTATGTCGGCGGCCGTCACGATGCAGGGCCCCTTCTTCTTCAGCGTGATGACGTGGTTTTCCCGGTTGAAGCTCTTCAGCAGCACCCGCTTGAGGTTGAGGATGATGTCGGTGACATCTTCCACGACCCCCGGAATGGCGTAGAACTCGTGCGGGACCTTCTCGATCTTGACGGCCGAAATCGCGGCGCCCTCGAGCGAGGAGAGAAGGACGCGGCGCAGGGAATTCCCCAGCGTCCGCCCGTACCCGGCTTCCAGCGGCTCCGCGATGAACTTCGCATAGGTGGGGGTGGCGCTGGCCTCGTCCTTCACCAGCCGCTTCGGCATTTCGAATCGACTTAATCTTACTGGCATGTTTATACCCTTCCCACGGTAGGGGGTTGAGGCCCGGTCACCTTACTTCGAGTACAGTTCCACCACGAGCTGTTCATTGACGAACGGCGCGATCTCGTCGCGGGTCGGGGCGCGCAGGATCTCTCCCGCGAACTGTTCCTTGTTCAGGATCATCCACGCGGGAACCTGGTGGCCCCGGGCTTCTCCCGTCTCGAGCACGGCCTTGGCGCCTTCGCGCCCGGCCTCGATCACGTCCAGGCGCGTGCCGGGCTTGACCTGCATCGACGGAATGTTCACGATGCGGCCGTTAAGCCGGACGTGGCGGTGCAGCACGAACTGGCGCGCGGCCTTGCGGGAGGCGGCGAAGCCGAGGCGGTAGACGATGTTGTCGAGCCGCATCTCCAGCATCTGGAGCAGCGTCTCGCCCGTCACGCCGCGCTTCTGCAGGGCGCGCGAGAAGAAGAGGCGGAACTGCCCTTCCTGGAGCCCGTAAAAGCGTTTCAGGCGCTGTTTCTCGCGGAGCTGCTGCCCGTAATCCGACAGCTTGCGGCCGCGGGCGCCGTGCATGCCGGGGGCGGGGCGCTTGCGCTCCGCGACCGGGCATTTCGCCATGTAGCAACGGCTGCCCTTGAGGAACAGCTTCATCCCCTCCCGGCGGCACAACCGGCAAGACGGTCCAATGTATCTGCCCATCCGATATCTCCTGTTTCCAAATCGTTTAGACGCGCCGGCGCTTCCGCGGGCGGCAGCCGTTGTGCGGCATGGGCGTCAAATCCTTGATTATGCTGACGGCCAGCCCGGTCGCCTGAAGGGCGCGGATGGCCGATTCGCGGCCCGCGCCGGGTCCCTGGACCCGCACTTCGACTTCGGTCATGCCCTTGGACACCGCCACCCGGGCGGCTTCCTGCCCGACCACGGTGGCCGCGAAGGCCGTGCTCTTCCGGGAGCCCTTGAACCCGGCCCGGCCGGAACTGCTCCACGCGATCACGCCGCCGTGGGGATCCGAAATGGACACCACGGTGTTGTTGAACGACGCCAGAATGTGGGCAATGCCCGTGGACGACCCGCGGAATGCGCTCTTGCGCACCTTGATGGGTTCCTTCTTCTCGCCTTCCGCGAGAACGCCTTCCGCGGTGGGAACCGCGGGAACGGCCCCGGCCGCCTGAGGCTCCCGGGGCTCCTGCTCTTTGATCTCGTCTGCCATGCGATATCCTCGCCGTTACTCTCTGGTTTCTTAAGCCGATTTGGCCACGGACCGGGCTTCCTTGCCCCGGATGGCGCCCACCGTGCGACGCGGGCCCTTGCGGGTGCGCGCATTCGTGCTCGTCCGCTGGCCGCGGACCGGAAGTCCCCGCTTGTGGCGGGTGCCCCTGTAGCTGCCGATGCTGATGAGGCGGCGGATGTTCTGCGCCACTTCGCGGCGAAGATCGCCCTCAACCCGGTAGCCGGTCTGCAACACGCCGGAGATGCGGTTGATCTCCTCGTCGGTCAGGTCGTCCGCCTTCTTCGCGGCATCCACCCGCGCCTTCGCCACGATATCCTTGGCGCGGGCAGGCCCGATCCCATAGATATAACGCAACGCGTACTCGACGCGCTTCTTGCCAGGAATGTCAACGCCCAATATTCTCGGCATCGTCTTCTGCTCCTTTAACCCTGTCGCTGTTTGTGGCGCGGATTCGTGCAGGTGATGCGCACCACGCCTTTGCGGCGCAGCACCTTGCAGCGCTCACAGATCCGCCTGACCGAACTTCTCACTTTCATGACCGTCTCTCTCCTGAAAAAAGCCAAGCAAATTGTTTATCAAAAATCCCGAACCTTGTCCAGCCCCATCATGGTGTCGCTCCAAACGGGGTCAGAATCTCCGCCTCCCCCTCCCGGATCGCCACCGTATGCTCGAAATGAACCGACGGCAACCGGTCCAGCGTCCGGACCGTCCAACCGTCCTCCATGACCTCAACCTCGTGGGTCCCCCTGTTCACCATGGGCTCGATGGCCAGCGTCATGCCGGCCTTCAGGTTGACCCGCCGCCCCGGCATCACGAAGTTCGGCACCTGCGGATCCTCGTGCATTTTCCGCCCGATGCCGTGCCCCACGAACTGGCGGACCACCGCGAAACCCGCCGTCTCCACGACCGTCTGCACGGCCTTCGAGATGTCGCCGACCGTCCCGCCCGCCCGCGCGGCCCGGATGCCCGCCTCCAGGGAGGCCTCCCCGACGGCCGCCAGCCGCCGGATCTCGGGATCCGTCACGCCCACCAGCACGGTGCGCGCGCAATCCCCGATAAAGCCCTCGAAAAGAACACCCACGTCCACGCTCACCACGTCGCCGGGGCGAATCACCCGAGGCCCCGGGATCCCGTGCACCACCTCGTCGTTGATCGACAGGCAGATGCCAC
The DNA here is from genome assembly GCA_044346855.1 of Kiritimatiellia bacterium. GTDB lineage: Bacteria > Verrucomicrobiota > Kiritimatiellia > CAIKKV01 > CAIKKV01 > CAIKKV01. Next base: position 10,176 of record JBIIYJ010000051.1, on the reverse strand, counting down.
CCGGGTACCCGTGGTACCCCCGGAAGGCGCTCACCGACCCCGCCTCAGCCATCATCCGGTCCGCCAGGGCCTCGATCTCGCGCGTGGCGATGCCGGGCGCGATCGCCCCCGCCACCCCGTCGCGGACCCAGGCGGCGATGCGGCCGCTGCGCCGCATCCCTTCCAGCTCCCGGTCGTTCTTGATCGTGATCATCGGCCTTCCAGCGCTTCCAGGACGCTGACCGCGGTCTGCTCGGGCGTTCCCGTCGCATCGACCGACTCCAGGATGCCCCGGCCATCGTAGTAAGGCCGCAGTTCCGCCATCTCGCTGCCGAAAACCGCCAGCCGCCGCTCAATCGCCTCGTCGCGGTCGTCGTCCCGCTGGATCAGCCGGCCTCCGCAGCGATCGCACACGTCCGCCGTTTTGGGCGGGATGAAGGCCGTGTGAAACCCCGCCCCGCAGGACCCGCAGATCCGCCTGCCGCCCAGCCGCTTCAGCACCACCGCCGGCGGCGCCAGAAGCTCGATCACCGCATTCACCCGCGCGCCCCGGACCGCCAGCCCGGCGTCCAGCAGGCGCGCCTGCGCCGCCGTGCGCGGGAACCCGTCCAGCAGGATCCCCTCTTCGCCCGGCCGGTCAAGCTGCTCATCCACCAGCGCCATGATCAGGTCGTCCGGCGCCAGGTTCCCCCCGCTCATGTACCCTTCCGCACGGACCCCGAGAGGCGTCCGTTTCGCGATCGCCTCGCGCAGCAGCGCGCCGGTCGAGATGTGGCGGCAGCCAAGCCGGCCCGCCACCCGATCCGACACGGTGCCTTTGCCCGCGCCGGGCGGCCCCATGAGCAGGATGATCCTCATTCAAAACCCCGTTTAGCGCCGGCCGTGCAGCTTGCCCTTGGTCAGGAAGCCGTCATAATGGCGCATCAGCAGGTGGGATTCGACCTGACGCATCGTATCCAGCATCACGCCCACCACGATCAGCATGCTGGTGCCGCCGAACAGGGAGGACATGATCATCGGCACGTCGAAAACCCGGTAAAGCAGCGTCGGGATGATCGAGATCACGGTCAGGAACAGGGCCCCCGCCAGCGTGATCCGCGTCATCGTGAAATCGAGGAACTCGGCCGTGGGCCGGCCCGGGCGGATGCCGGGAACATACCCGCCGTACTTCTTCAGGTCGTCCGCGATGCGGATCGGGTTGAACTGGGTCGAGACCCAGAAGTACGAGAAGAAGAGGATCATGCCGCCGAACAGGACCAGGTAGAGGTTGGACTCGCGAGTCAGCGCCTCGCCGAGCGAGCGGGTGGCCTCGAACCGGGTGAACAGCATGGCCGGGAACATCAGGATCGCCTGCGCGAAGATGATGGGCATCACGCCGGAGTAGTTGACCCGCAGCGGCATGTAGGTGTTCTGCCCGCCGTAGACCTTGCGGCCCACCACGCGCTTGGCGTACTGGACCGGGATCTTGCGCTGCCCCTGGGTCAGCAGGATCGTGCCCATGATCACCGCGAGCAGCACCAGCACCAGGGTCGCCAGCATGAACACGTTGAACTGGGTCTGGAAGAGCTGGATGGCCAGCTGGATCGCGTTCGGGATGCGGCTGACGATGCCGATCGTGATGATCAGCGAGATGCCGTTCCCGATGCCGCGGGAGGTGATCTGCTCGCCCAGCCACATGATCAGCATGGTGCCCGTGGCCATCGTGATCACGGTCATCAGGCGGAAGGGCAGGCCGGGGTTGAGCACCAGGGGCTCGGGCGAGCCAAGCGCCTGGGGGTTCTCCATGGCGATGGCCATGAAGTAGGCCTGCACGATGCACAACAGAAGCGTCAGGTACCGCGTGTACTGGGTGATCTTCTGCCGGCCCGTGTCCCCCTCGCGCACGAGCTTCTCGAGCGCGGGGATGACGGCCGTCATGAGCTGGATGATGATCGAGGCGCTGATATACGGCATGATGCCGAGCGCCCCGATGGCGCACCGGCTCAGGGCGCCGCCGCTGAACATGTCCACCAGCCCCATCAGCCCGCCGCCGGCGCGGGAGGCCACGTCCTGGACGAGCCGCTGGAGGGCTTCTGCGTCGATCCCCGGGACCGGCACGATGGCGACGAGCCGGACGGCGAAGATCAGCCCGAGCGTGAACAGGATGCGCCTGCGCAGCTCGGGGATTTTAAACGTGTTTGAAAAAGCCGATAACATGTTTCCGCGCTTGTTGGATTGCCCCTGTTTCCGCCTACCGCGGCGCCACCTGTTCGAAGGTGCCGCCCGCCTGCTCGATCTTCACCCGGGCCGAGGCGCTGATGCCCTGGGCCTTGACGGTCAGCTTCTTGGTCAGCTCGCCCATGCCCAGGATCTTGACGCCCTGCCGGGCGCCCTTCGCCAGGCCGGCGCGCCGAAGCAGCTCAGAGGTGATTTCCGCGCCGTTGTCGAACTGCTCGAGCAGCCCGACGTTGACCCCGACCAGCTCGATCGGGTTCGGCGTGTGGAAGCCGCGCTTCGGGATGCGGCGGATCAGCTTCATCTGGCCGCCTTCGAAGCCCGGTTTGTGCTTGTGGCCCGAGCGCGCCATCTGGCCCTTGTGGCCGGCGCCGCTGGTCTTGCCCATGCCCGAGCCCATACCGCGGCCCACGCGCTTGCGGGGCCGGCGGGAGCCCGCCGTATTCGTCATCTCGTGCAGCTTCATTGTGCTATTCCGGCTTCTTCGGTCTTTTTCCTGAGGTTGCGCATGCCGAGGACTTCATCGGCGGAGCGAAGTTGCTCCAGCGCGTCAATGGCGGCCTTCACGGCGTTCAGCTTGTTGCCGCTGCCGAAGGACTTCGCGAGGATGTCGCGGATGCCGGACAGTTCGATGACCGCCCGCACGCCGCCGCCGGCGATCACGCCCGTTCCGTGGGAGGCCGGTCGCAGCAGCACGCGGCCGCCGTCGCACTGCCCCGTCACCTCGTGCGGGATCGTCGAATCGCGCATCGTGATGTGGAACATGCTCTTGCGGGCGGCTTCGCCGCCCTTGCGGATCGCGTCGGCCACTTCGTTCGCCTTGCCGAACCCGTACCCGACATTGCCCCGGCGGTCGCCCACGACCACCACGGCGCTGAAGCTGAACCGCCGGCCGCCCTTAACGACCTTCGCGCAGCGGTTGATGAAGACCACGCGCTCTTCGCATTCGGCCTGGGCGTCGGCGCGCTCGTCGCTGATGAATCCCGTATCCGTCGTCATCGTGTCACATGCTCCTTCGCACTAAAACTGGAGGCCGGCCTCGCGCGCCGCATCCGCCAGCGCCTTGATCCGCCCGTGGTACTTGAATCCGCCGCGGTCGAACACGACCGTCGAGATCCCCTTCGCCTTGGCCGCCTCGGCCGCCAGGGCGCCGGTCTTCTTGGCCAGCTCCACGTTGACCGTCTCGCGGTCCGCGGGGGACACGGCGGAGGCCAGGGTGCGGCCGTCGCCATCGTCGATGAACTGGACGTAGATCTTGCGGTTTGAAACCATCACCGTCATCCGGGGCTTGGCGGCCGTGCCGGCCAGCTTGCGGCGGATGCGGACATGCCGCTGGGTGCGGCTTTCCTTGCGGGACATCTTCATGTTACGCCACCGTCTTTCCGGCCTTGCGGCGCACGTATTCGTTCACGTAGCGGATGCCCTTGCCCTTGTAGGGCTCCGGCTTGTAGTAGGCGCGGATGCGGGCCGCCACCTCGCCGACGCGCTGCTTGTGCGGGCCGCTGACCATGATCTTGTTGTCCTTGACCGCGATCAGGATGCCGGCCGGCGCCTCGAACACGATCGGGTGGCTGTACCCGATGGTGAGGGTCAGCTTCGTTCCCTGCACGGCGGCCTTGAAGCCCACGCCCTGCAGCTCGAGCTCGCGGGAATAACCGGCGGTGACGCCGATGATCATGTTCGCGACCTGCGAGCGGCCCAGGCCGTGCAGGCTGCCGGTTTCGGGATCGTTCCCGGGGTTCTCGACCACGACGACGGCGCCGTCGACGCGGGCCGTGATCGGGGAGGGAAGGGCAAAGGTGAGTTCACCCTTGGGCCCCTTCACCCGGACCTCCGCGCCCGCGACGGTGACCGTCACGCCGGCCGGAATCGGGACCGGATTTTTTCCAATTCTAGACATCGGTTCGCTTCCTTCTTTCGCCCGTGGCGGCGGATCGGCTTCGTACGACCCGCCCCGGGATTACCACACCATGCACATCACTTCGCCGCCGACCTTCGACTTGCGGGCCTCGCGGTCCGTCATGATGCCGGAGGACGTCGTCAAGATCGCGATGCCAAGCCCGCCCAGGACGCGGGGGATTCCCCCCGAGGCCACGTAGCGCCGCAGGCCGGGCGTGCTCACGCGCCGCAGGCCCGTGATGCAGGGCTTCTTGCCGTGATAGTATTTCAGGGACAGCGTCAGCGTCTTCTTCGCCTCCGCGCCCTCCTCGACATACTCCTCGATGTAGCCTTCCCGCTTGAGAATGCGGGCGATTTCGGCCTTCATCTTGGAGTGGTGCATCTCAACCGTCTTCAGCCCGGCGCTGTGGCCGTTCCGAATTCGCGTCAACATATCAGCTATGGGATCGCTCTGCATAGGACTCCACCTTACCAGCTCGCTTTAACCACACCGGGAATCTGGCCGTTGGACGCCAGCTCGCGGAAACAGATGCGGCAAATCCGAAACTTCCGGATGAAGCCGTGCCGGCGGCCGCAGCGCTTGCAGCGGTTGTAGGCGCGGGAACTGAACTTCGGCGGGCGCGCCGCCTTGACTTCTAGACATATCTTTGCCAACGCCTGTCTCCCTTATGCTTGCTTGTCCAGCCCGGCGAACGGCATGCCCAGCATGGCCAACAGCTGCTTGCAATGCTCGTCCGACGTGGCCGTCGTCACGATGGTGATGTTCATGCCCTGGACCTTCTTCACGCTGTCGGGGTCGATCTCCGGGAAGATCGTCTGTTCCGTCAGGCCCATGGAGTAGTTTCCCCGGCCGTCGAATCCCTTGGCCGGCACCCCGCGGAAGTCGCGGATGCGCGGCAGCGTCAGGTGCACCAGGCGCTCCAGGAAATCGTACATCCGCGGGCCCCGCAGCGTCACCTTCGCGCCGACGTTCATGCCCTGGCGGATCTTGAAATTGGAGATGCTCTTGCGCGACTTCGTCACCACGGGCTTCTGCCCGCTGATCATCGCCAGATCCTGCGTCAGGGCCTTGAGCGCATCCTTGTCCAGCGCGGCGTCGAAGCCCATGTTGAGGATGATCTTCTCCAGGCGCGGAACCTGCATGCGGTTGGCCAGCGCGAGGCGCTTCTGAAGCTCCGGCACGACCGTCTTCTTATATGTCTCTTTCAGCAGCATATTGTCCCCGATCCCCGGCTACGCGTCAAACGCGTGGCCGCATTTCTTGCACGTGCGGACGCGGGCCCCCTCGGGACGGCTCACGCCGACCCGCACGCCTTTCTTGCACTCCGGGCAGAACAGCATCAGCTTGCTGACTCCCATCGGCATCTCTTTCTCGACGATGCCGCCCTTCGGATTGTCCTGGCTCTTGCGCATGTGGCGCTTCATCAGGTTGAATCCCTCGACCAGGGCCCGGCCCTTGTCCGGATACACCTGGATGATCTTGCCGGTGACCGGCTTGCCGGCCTTGTCCGCCACGGCATTCTTGCCGCTGGTCGCCACGACCACGTCGTTTTTCCTCAGCTTCATGGCTACACCACCTCCGGCGCGAGCGAAATGATCTTCATGAAATTCTTTTCGCGCAGTTCGCGAGCCACGGGGCCGAAGATACGGGTCCCCAGCGGCTCGAGCTTGTCGTTCACCAGCACCACGGCGTTCGTGTCGAAGCGGAGCGCCGTGCCGTCGGCCCGGCGGATCGCCTTCTTCGTCCGCACGATGATGGCCTTCGAGGTCGACCCCTTCTTCACCATGCCGCCCGGCTGCGCTTCCTTCACGGAGACGCGGATCACGTCCCCGATCCGGGCATACGTCTTGCGCTGCCCGTACACGCGGTAGCAGCACACGCGGCGTGCCCCGGTGTTGTCCGCCACTTCCAGATTGCTCTGTTCCTGAATCATCGCATTCGCCCCTTAATCGCGCGCGTTCTTGTCCACCACCGCCACCAGGCGCCAGCGCTTCAGCTTGCTCAGGGGCCGGGTCTCCGAGATGCGGACCGTGTCGCCCACCTTGGCTTCGCCCTTTTCGTCATGCGCGTAGAACCGCTTCTGCTCGCGGACGACCTTGCCGTACACGGGGTGCGGCCAGCGGCGCTCCACCTCGACGATGAGGGTCTTCGCCATCTTGTTGCTCACCACGAGCCCGACGCGTTCTTTCCGAACCGCTCTGTTGTTTGCGTCTTCAGCCATGCTTGTTTCCTCGGATTACGCCTTCGGGACCTGGTTCATCAACGTCCGGATCCGGGCCATCTCCCGGCGCAGCGTCCGCAGCCGCAGGGGCTGCTCGATCTGACCGGACGACTTCCGGAGCCGCAGGTTGAAAAGCTCGCGATCCGTCTCCGCCAGCTTGGCGCCCAGTTCCTCTTTCGACATCTCGCGCAGTTGTTTCGTCTTCATTACCGTTTCTTCCCTCCTAGCCGTGACGGGTCACGAACTTCGTCCGCAGACCGATCTTCGCCGCGGCCAGGCGCAACGCTTCCTTGGCCACCACCTCGGGGACGCCGTCCATCTCGAACAGCATCATGCCGGGGCGGATGACCGCCACCCAGTATTCCGGCGCGCCCTTGCCCTTGCCCTGGCGGGTTTCGAGCGGCTTCTTCGTCACCGGCTTGTCCGGGAAAATCCGGACCCAAACCTTGCCCTTGCGCTTCATGTGGCGGTTCATCGCCACGCGGCAGGCCTCGATCACGACGCCACGCACCCAGGTGCGCTCCAGCGCCTTCAAGCCGTACTCCCCAAAGGCCAAGGTGCTTCCCGCATAGGCGATTCCCGCGCGATTGCCGCGCTGGACCTTGCGGAACTTCACCCGATTAGGCATAAGCGCCATGGCTCTTCCCCCTCACTTCCTTGTCCGCGTCCACTTTCGGACGGCAGATCCAGACCTTCACGCCAATCGCGCCGGCCGTCGTCCGCGCCTCGGTAAACCCGTATTCGATATTCGCCCGCAGCGTGTGCAACGGCACGCGCCCTTCCTTGTACCATTCGCTGCGGGACAGCTCCGAGCCGCCCAGGCGGCCGGAGACCCGGACCTTGATCCCGTCCACGCCCAGATCCATCGCCATCTTGATGGCGCGCTTCAGGGCCCGGCGGAACGAAACCCGGCGCTCGAGCTGGACGGCGATGTTCTCCGCCACCAGCTGCGCGTTCGTGTCCGGATTGCGGACCTCGCGGATCTCGATATAAAATTCCTTGGCCGTCTTCTTGGAGAGCTCCTGGCGGATCACCTCCAGGTCGGCGCCCTTGCGGCCGATGACCACGCCGGGCCGGGCCGTGAAGAGCGTCACGCGCACGCGGTTGGCGTAGCGCTCGATCAGGATCTCGGCCACCGCCGCCTCTTTCAGGCGGGCCTTGATGAGCGCCCGGATCTCCTCATCCTCGATCAGAAGCGCGCCGAACGCCTTCTTGCTCGCAAACCACCGCGACCGCCATTCCTTGGTCACGGAGACGCGCAGCCCAATTGGATTTACCTTCTGGCCCAATGTCTTGCTCCTTTCAAACCCACCGGAACTAGGCCCCGGCGTTCCCGTCCGTCAACGTGATCTTGATGTGGCTCGTCCGCTTGCGGATCGGGCTCGCCGATCCGCGCGACCGCGCCCAGAAACGGCGGAACACCGGTCCCGGCGTCACCACCGCTTCCTTCACCGTCAAATCCTCGGCCGCCAGGTTGGCGTTGTTCTCGGCGTTCGCCACGGCGGACCGTAGCGTTTTGCCGATCAGTTTCGCCGCCTTCCGCGGGCTGAACGCCGTCACCTTCAGGGCTTCCTCCACCGGAAGCCCCTGGATCGACTTCGCCAGGTCCATCGCCTTCGACGGCGCGATTCGAACATATTTCGTCAACGCTGTGACTTGCATAAACCGCTTTTCCTACTCTCCATCCGTCACGACCAGCCTGTCGCCCGGCCCCGGATAGGGAGACCCCGGCAACACGTCTTCCACGACCGCGCCGGCCACCCGGCGCCGCACATCCACAATCCGAACCCGCGCCAGCGGCTTCGGGCCCCGCATGGCCATCAGCACCATGCCCGCCCTCACCCCCTGCCGCGCCCCGGCGTCCATCACCACCAGGCCCAGCTCCCGGTTCGCCTCCAGCACCCGCGCGCCGCCTTCCGGCAGCGCCGCCGCCGGGGCCGCCCCGAGCACCCGCCCGTCCAGCCGCGCCCTCAGGCCGTCCGACTCGCTCCGGGCCGCGGCCAGCGCCGCCGACAAAACCCGGACCTGCCGCTCCGGCGAACCATCTCCGGCCGCCTCCGCCCCGCCCTCCGCCCGCGCCGCCGCGAGCCCCAGGCCGAACGCCAGCGCGACCGACCCCCATGAGAGCCGAGTATTCTGCACGACAACCGCCTGCGCGTCAACCGCGATCTTCCGTTTTCGGCTACTTCATCGCCACGGTCTTGTCGGTGTGCACGCCGTGCTTGCGGAAAACGCGCGTGGGCGCGAACTCGCCGAGCCGGTGGCCTACCATGTTTTCCGTGATATACACCGAAATGTGCTGCTTGCCGTTGTGCACGGCAAAGGTGTGCCCGATAAAGTCCGGGATCACCATGGACCGGCGCGACCAGGTCTTGATCGCGCGCTTCTCGTTGTTCTTGTTCAGCCTCTCGACTTTTTTCAGGAGGCTGTCGTCGACAAACGGACCCTTTTTAAGAGAGCGTCCCATAGGTTATTTCTTTCTCCGGCTGACGATGAATTTTTCCGAGGTCTTGCGTTTGTGCCGGGTCTTCTTGCCCTTGGTGAGATGGCCCCACGGCGTCACCGGGTGCCCGCCGCCCGAGGTCCGGCCTTCGCCGCCGCCCATCGGATGGTCGACCGGGTTCATGGCCACGCCGCGCACCGTCGGGCGAACGCCCAGCCAGCGCTTGCGGCCCGCCTTGCCCGACTTGATGTTCTCGTGGTCGGCGTTGCCGACCTGGCCGATCGTCGCCATGCAGGTGAGCTTGATCCGCCGCGCCTCGCCCGAGGGCATCTGGATGACGGCGTACTGCTCCTCCTTCGACATGATCGACGCCACCGAGCCGGCCGTGCGCGCCATCTGCCCGCCCTTGCCGGGGCGCAGCTCGATGTTGTGCAGCGGAAGGCCGAGCGGAATGCGGGACAGCGGCAGCGTGTTCCCCAGCGTCGGCTCCGCCTCGGGCCCCGACATCACCGCGGTCCCCACCGTCAGCCCGGCCGGGCAGAGGATGTACCTCTTTTCGCCATCGGCGTAAACCAGCAGCGCGATGCGCGCCGACCGGTTCGGGTCGTACTCGACCGCCGACACCTTGGCCGGAATGCCGTGCTTGTCCCGCTTGAAATCAATCAGGCGGTACATCTGCTTGTGGCCGCCGCCCTGGTGGCGGACCGTGATCCGCCCCATGTTGTTGCGGCCGCCCGCCTTCTTCTTCGGTTCCAACAACCCGCGCTCCGGCCGCTTGCCCTTCGTGAGATCGTCAAACGCGCTCACGACCATGAAACGGCGGCTCTTGGTTGTCGGCTTAAAGCTTTTCAGAGCCATATCTTACCCCACTCCTCGCTCACCCAAGGTCAATTTTTTCGCCCGGCTTCAACGTCACGACGGCCTTCTTCCAGTCCGGCGTGCGCCCCGCCCGCGGGCTGCGGCCCGCGCGCTTCAGCTTGCCGCCGACCGACATCGTGTTGACCCCCGTCACGTGCACGTTGAACAGCTTCTCGACGGCGTGGCGGATCTCAATCTTGTTGGCGTCCGGGGCCACCCGGAACAGGAACTTGTTCTCGGCCTGCAGGCGGGTGCCCTTCTCGGTCACCAGCAGGGTCCGGATGATCGACTGCGGCGTCTTCATGTTGCTTTGCTCCCCTTCGCCGCCAGGCGCTTCTCGAGGATCCCCAGCGCGGCCCGGGTCACAACCACCGGCCCGGCGCTCACCAGTTGGAACGTGCTGACCTCGGCGGCCGTGGCCAGCGTGACGTCCGGCAGATTGCGCGCGGCCATCAGGACCGCCGGATCCGCCTTGTCAAGCACGAACAGGGCCGGCCCGGCCAGGTTCAGGCCCTTCACCAGGGCCGCGAACAGGCGCGTCTTCGGCGCTTCCAGCGTCAG
>JBIIYJ010000264.1:0-7593 GCA_044346855.1 Kiritimatiellia bacterium | reverse complement strand
CATTATATGCGGGAGGGTGGTTCTCCAGCGGTAATTTTATCACCAAATGGGACGGAAATAATTGGAGCCCTCTCGGTTCGGGGATGAACGCCCCTGTGAATGCATTAGCGGCGGACGATTATGGCAACCTCTATGCAGGAGGCATTTTCACCTTAGCCGGCGGAGTTCCTGCAGGAAATATTGCCAAATGGGATGGAAACACTTGGAGCGCAATGGGCGCAGGGGTCGGGGGCGGGATCTTGGGGCTCGTATGTGATGCATCGGGAAGACTATTTGCAGGTGGTTCATTCGGCACAACAAGTGGGGGGGTGACCTATAAACATATTGCCAAATGGAACGGAAGCGCATGGAGCACCTTGGGGTCTGGAATGAACAACAATGTTAATGTATTGGCCTGCAACGGCATGAAGCAACTCTATGCAGGAGGCGTTTTCACTACAGCCGGAACAAATGTTTCCGCCTATCTGGCTCGGGCGGAATTACCGTCCGAATCCAGGGTGATAATTTTATCTTCCAACAAATTTTCTGTTTCCAATGGTGAATCCACGTCTATTACTAAAGGCACGGATTTCGGCTTCTTGGCGCGGGGAGAAGTGCGCACGAACTGGTTTTCAGTTGCTAACGGAGGTACGATGGCGCTTTCGATCACAAGCTTAACTACCAATGGAACAGGTTCTTTAGCGTTCAGAGTGGACAATTTGCCGTTGGAGGTCGCAGCAGGGTCTTCTTCCCTTTTTTCGGCAAGCTTTGCCCCCCCTTCGGGGTTGACGTATACATGCGTGGTGGCGATAGCGAACAACTCGGACCAGACGCCATATCGGCTGTGCTTTTCCGGCGTAGGGAGCAGGTGGGAGCAGACCGTCATATTCGACCCCATACAGGACCAGTTTGTGACAAACAAAATCCGCCTGATCGCGACGTCGTCGAGTGGATTGCCGGTAAGTTTCGCTTTAATTTCCGGGCCCGGCGTCATTACCAGTGAAACTAACTTGTCGTTTACCGGGACGGGTATGGTGAGTGTTGTAGCTATGCAGGCAGGCGATTCAGACTGGAACCCGGCAACCGAGATCACGAACACTTTCCAGGTATTAGGCGTTTATTCTCTGAGCGTAGGCACAGATCATGGCACAGTGGCGCGTAATCCGGACAAACAGCTCTACGACCACGGCACACAGGTGACACTTACGGCAATTCCCGATCCTTATTACCACTTCACAGGCTGGAGCGGTGATATACCCAACGACCATATATTCTCAAATCCGCTGAATCTGTTGATCCAGACACCTTTGTCAGTGTTAGCCCGATTCGCAGCCGACACTACAGCCGGCGAGATCCCTCATTGGTGGCTGGCGAAACACAATTTGGACACCAATGCGGCAGGCGAGGCACATGACGACGGTGATGGCGTTCCGGTTTGGCAGGAGTATATCGCAAATACGGACCCAACGAATCCTAGGTCATTTTTCCATGTAGCTGTGCTTTCCAATCTACCCCCATGGACAGTCTATTTCGATTCCGCCTCGAATCGGGAATATACGCTGGAATGTACGACAAACCTGGCCGTTGGTCCCTGGGTGCCGCTTACGCCTTCAAATATAACTGGCGGTGGCGGCCCGTTCTCGCTCAACGACACTCAACCCTCGGGATCTAACCGGTTCTGGCGCGTTCGGGTGCGGCTTCCGCCGGAATGACTCGACATGTCATGCCGAACAGAACCTCTCTCACACCTATTAGAGGCGCCCTTGAGAAGCAATAGAGCGCGGTGCAGTGCAGAGAGGATTACGATTAAGCCCGCCGCCCGACGAAATCGGGAGAAAACGATGGGGTAACCTTTTTTTGGCAAGGCTGGTGGCAAGTCACGTAAAATCAATTAGTTGGAACTCTCAACAGCTTTCGTGGCTGCTTGAGTTATAGGCAAGGGGCATGGATATCCTCTACGGACGTGACAGGCGCCCGCATGAAGCAAAGAGATATTGCGCAATCACGGCCAAACGCTACTATTCCTGCAGTCTAGAGTGGCGTCAGGTGAATATTGAATGGCCCAGGCTGGCCAACTAACCGGAGTTCATGCCAATGGATGTTGAAGTCACGGCGTTTGGCGCCAAGGGCGATGGGCAAACGTCCGACACCGCGGCCATCCAGCGCGCCATCGATTCTTGCGCGGCCGCCGGCGGCGGCCGGGTGCGCTGCCCGCCGGGCGTGTATCTGACCGGATCGCTGGAGCTCCTGGACAACGTGGAGCTCCACCTGGAGGGCGGCGCGACCCTGCTCGCCAGCGAAAAGCCAGCCGACTACCGCAAGCGCCTGGCGGGAGATCACATGGTCGCCGGCGAGATGCTCAACTGCGACCAGCACCTCCTCTTCGCCGATAACCGGAGCAACGTGGCCCTGACGGGCCGGGGACTCATCGACGGCCGCTGCGCCTCGTTCATGATCACCCACCCCACCAAGCCCGCCAAGGGCCTGATCGCGAACGGCTGGCGGCCGGGCCAGCTGATCCACTTCAACGCATGCTCGAACGTTCTGATCCGGGATATCCGGATCCGGAACAGCCCGAGCTGGACCGTCTGGCTGCTGGAATGCCGGCGGGTCCGGGTGGACGGCGCGAGCATCCACAACATCCGCGACAGCGCCAACACCGACGGCGTGGGCATCTGCTGCTGCCGGGACGTGAGCGTCAGCCGCTGCTTCATCGACGCCGGCGACGACTGCATCACACTCTACGGCTCCAACCTGATCGACCCCACGCGCAAGAGCCTCTGCGAAAACATCGTCGTGTCCGACTGCACGCTCGCCTCGCGCACCTGCGGCGTGCGGATCGGCTACGCCTCCGACAGCGTCATCCGCAACGCGGTCTTCTCGAACCTCGTGATGGGCGACGTGGCCATCGGCGTGGACATGATCCCGAACCGATTCGCGCTGTGGAACGGGCAGGCGCTCGAGCACGGGCCGCGGATCGAAAACATCCGCTTCACGAACCTGGTGATCGACGCCGCCCGCAGCGCGATCCACCTCTGGATGCACGACAAGCTTCTCCCGCCAGCGGGCATTTCCAACATCGCCTTTTCGGGCGTCACGGCGCGAGCCCGCGCCGGCTGCCACATCTGCGGCACCCCGGCCATTCCAATCCGGAACATCAGCCTTTCCAACCTGGACCTGACCCTGACCGGCGAAGCGGACGGGCGATTCGCGGCGGGCATGCCCTATCCCCTCGGCTGCTGGGCCAGCGGCTCCCCGGCCCCCCACGGCCTTTTCATCCGCCATGCCCGGGACATCCGGCTGCACGATGCGACAATCCGCTGGGACCAGGCCTCGGGTCCCTGGCAAAGCGCGGTATGGGCGGAGTCCGTGGAGAATCTCACGCTGGAAGGGCTGCGGGCCGAGCCTCCTCCGGGCAGCCCGCTTCCCGCCGTCCAGATAAAGGGACAAGCGGCGTCGGCCTGAAACCCCTTACCGGGCCAGGACAGCGGCGCCTTCCGCCGCAACGAGGTTCGCCTTGACGCGGTTCAGCATGGCCTGGTAGGGCCGCCGGGCCATGCGCGCCACCTTTTCCTTGAGCCCCGCGTGGATCGAGTAGGCGTCAGCCCTGACAAGACTCCCGCCCTGCCTCCTCGGCTCGATCGCAACCACGACGCGCATGGTGATGCTGTTGTCGCCGTAATAGCCGAACATGGCGCGCTCGCGGCGCGTGGCTTCGCGTTCGAAGATCACCTCGCCAAGCGTTTTGCTGTTCACCGTATAACCGTCGTCCTCGAACACGCGGATCGTCTCCGCCTCGACCACCCCGACGTCGTGCGATTCGATATCAATGAACGCCAGGCTGCTCGACCCGGGGTTGTTGGACATGCAGCCCGACATCAGCGCCAGCCCGCAAAGGGCGAGCGCCCACACCAGCGAAAAACGCATCCTATTGTTCATTTGAAATGTCCTTTGTTGGGAATCCGAAACGCCCTGATAAACTAGCACGGCTCCCACTGAACTCCCAGTCCGAAATCAGTTGTCAGCTTCTTTTATTGGGTTTAAGCTTATGAATATTTGTCCAGTATTCCGAAACAGCAGCGGCTCCTTCAATTCCAGGGCCGCATGACGTCGCAAAGGAGCGGGCGATGAAAAACGGCTTGATGGCGGGCATGGCGGGATTCATTCGCGTCGTCGCAATCGGAGGCCTTGCGCTGGCCGCGTTGTTGGCGGCGAGCCCGGCGCAGGCGCAGGACGCCGTCGAGCCGGCGGGCGATGGAACGGCCGGCAACCCCTTCCAGATCACCCAGATGGGGCACCTCGTCTGGATGGCCGCTACGGTGGACGCTTCCGCCGGAAAGCACTACTCGCTTCTGAACGATATCGACGCGTCCGACACCACCAACTGGAACGCCGGTGCCGGGTTTTCCCCCATCGGCGATAACGCCGTTCCCTTCCTGGGCATATTGAACGGCAACGGTAACGCGATCCGGCATCTCGTCATCAACCGGCCGGGTGAAAACGAAGTGGGGCTCATCGGATTCATGGAGTCTCCCGCCCTGGTTAGGGATCTGCGCCTGGAGAACGGAACCGTGGCCGCCTCCAGCTATGTCGGCGGCCTCGTGGGGTGGATCAACCGCGGCACGGTGAGCAACTGCACCGCGACGGGTTCAGTGGAGGCGAACACCACAGTCGGCGGCCTTGCAGGTTACAACAACGAAGGCACGCTGAGCCTGTGCTCTTTCACGGGCACGGTGACCGGCGTCAACATTGTCGGCGGCCTCGTGGGCGAGAACAACGGCGCGATAGCCGACTGCTCCGCGGCAAGCCAGGTGACGGGAGGCGACCGAGCCGGCGGCCTGGCGGGAATCAACCTGTCGACGGTGGCAAACAGCCACGCGACGGGGTTGGTCTCGGGAGTCTCCTACATTGGCGGCCTGATCGGAAGAAGCTCCTTCGGATCGATTGCCGGCTGCTCCGCGGCTGGCGATGTGGCCGGACTTGAAAGCGCGGGCGGCCTCGTGGGGTACCTCTACAACGGCAGCCTTAACGCATGCCGCGCCTCAGGCTCGGTGATGGTGAGCGGAACAGGCTGGGGCGCCGGCGGTCTTGTCGGGTACAGCACCGGCAGTTCACTGGCCGCCTGCCACGCGACGGGTCCGGTGACAGGGCGTGACGGCTGCGGAGGCCTGGTGGGCGACAACAGCTACGGCTCGGCATCACGCTGTTACGCGGCTGGCGCAGTGACGGGCAGCGACTATGTCGGCGGCCTGATGGGATACAATGGCGCCAGTCCGGTGGGAGATTGCTATGCGACAGGCGATGTGACGGGGACCAGCGGAAACGTCGGCGGCCTGGTTGGCTTCAACCACTACACGACGGTGGCACGGTGCTACGCCTCGGGCTTTGTGACGGGAAGCACCTGGTCGGGCGGCCTGGTGGGGGGGGAACAACGGCACTGTGCTCGCCAGCTACTGGGACACGAACACAACCGGAAAAACCTACTCGGGCGGCGGCACGGGCATGTCCACGGAGGACATGATGCAGCAGGCGACATTTGCCGGCTGGGATTTCACGAACATGTGGCAAATCACCGAAAACGAAACCTACCCCACCTTCGCCCCTCCTCCCGAACCGACCATTATCGGCGTGTCGGGCAACCTGGCCTTCGGGAACGTCGTGACGGGACAAACTGCGTCGGCTACCCTGATTATCACAAACAGCGGAAACACGGAACTGACGGTCAGCGGCATCACGTACCCGGAGGGCTTCAGCGGGGACTGGAGCGGAAGCATCCCGGCCGGGGGAAGCCAGGACGTGACGGTGATTTTCAGCCCCGCGGCTTTGCAGGACTACGGCGGCACGGTGACGGTGGAGTCGGATGCGGATGAAGGCGAGAATACGATCGAAGCGTCGGGCACGGGCATGCCGGTCCCTCCGCCGGGCCAGCTCTGCTTCAGCGCGAGCACGTATGCGGCGCAGGAGGGAATCAAATGCAAAGTCATGGTCAATCGGATCAACGGATCGAACGGAACGGTTTCCGTAACTTATGTGATGAAAGCGAAAACCGCGGTTGCGGGCAAGGATTTCATCGCCACGAGCGCGCCCCTGGTTTGGGCGGATGGCGACACCCTCCCGAAAACGATCAAGATCACCATTCCCGTCGACGGCAAGATCGAGGGAATCGAAACGTTTCAGATCGTATTGAAAAACCCGGTTCGCGCTACGGTGGTCGCCCCTAACAAAACCATCGTTTCGATCAAGGCAAACCAGAAGTAGCGCGGATTGGACTCGGCCGTCCCCGGCCGTAACATGGACTCGGCCGTCCCCGGCCGTAACGCGCCTACTTCGCCACAACCGGAACAATCCCCCACCCTGACGCCTCGGTGAACTCCCGGGCGGTAAAGCACCAGACGACGACCTTCTTGCTTTCAATGTAACCGGGCGTCTTGGCCCGGCGGAACAGCTGGATGCGCGCGGGCCTCGCGCCCGACCCGCGAACGCCGATCCAATCCACCGGCATGCCCAGTTCGAGGGCCAGCTGGCTCGCAAGCCCGGAACTCGTTGCCAGCATGTCCCCGCCCGCCTGGAACACCAGGCAATGACTATCCCCCATGAGAAGCACCGGACTCCGCTCCGCCGGCTCGAGAGGTGCGCCGTTCAATTCGACCTTTCTCAGGGCGACGGTTTCCGGGGGAAGCGAGGCGTCATTCAACATGGCCTTCAAATCGCCCTCGATCCGCGCCTCCGCGGCGGTCGCCGTGAAGACCGTTCCGGTCGCGCCCTTGAGCCACGGCTCCGCTTTCAACTTTTCGGCGATCATCCTGGCCGCGATCGCACAGGCGCGGCCGGACCAATGCGAGTCCTGCCGACAGAAGAGCGCACCCTCCGCGTCATTCCGCGCAGCCGCGAACGCCGGCCCCAGATCAAGGACATCCACGCCGCGCGCAGCCAGAAGCCGGTAGAATTCCGCATTCCGGACGTCCAGTCGCACCGCGGGATCCGCCTTGAAATCCTTCAGCAGCTTATCCGGATAAATTGCGGCCTTCGCGGGCACCGGCACGAGAATGAGCCGGATGCCCAGCTTATCGAGCTGGCTTTTGGTGTCCAGGATGGCGGTCAGCGGGTCATCCTTGCCGGCCGGGTCAGCACCCGCCTCCGCTGCTTGCTCCGTCCGCCAGAAGGGGGCGGCGGCGAGATGGCGCAGTTCGTTGCGAAGAAAGAGCCAGCCGTCCGAGCCGCGAACGACCTGCCCCTCGCCTTGTCCCGCCAGGGCGGCGCATTCCTTCGCAAACCGGGCGGCGGCATCCTCAGCCGGGGCCGCGCCCGCGCAGAGGGCGACCAGTCCGGCGACACACAGGGCGACATGCTGTTTCATCCGGCACCTCGTTTTCCATATCCGGCGAGCTTCATTTCGCCGACGCGTCCGGCGCTCCGGCAGCCTCGGGCTCGCTGCCCCAGCAGGGACTTTCGAGCAACAGGTTCTCGTCGTCGAACTCGGAGCGGTTGAAGGACCCGTACCGTCCCTCGACCTCCTGCCAGTTCTCCAGCCGGAGCGTCACAGCCTGCCCTTCCCGGTATCGGGCCGGGGGCTGCCACTTATTGTCGATCATGCTGAACAGGAATACAAGGGCC
>JBIIYJ010000263.1:0-7617 GCA_044346855.1 Kiritimatiellia bacterium | reverse complement strand
CTTTCAGGGAGTCGGTCATTCCCCCCTTGACCCGGGGGTCGTGGATGATGAACCGGATGACCAGCGTGCGCTCGTCCTTGGGTCCTTTGGGCGTGCCGTAACGCCCATCGACTTCATAGATGGAGTAACCCGAGATGGCTTCCTGGACCCGGGTTATAAACTGTTCCCGTTCATCCGGATCCGGCATGGCATCCAGTTCCGCTTTCAGGGGCGGCAGCTGCCGCAACTGGTCGCGTTTGAAAAAACAGCCGAGCACCTCGGCCAGCTTGGAGGAGTAGTCCATCCGCTTCGGCAGCATCACCTCATAGACGAGGGCCGGCTTTTCGGGATCCAGCTCGTAGTGCATGGCCGGCTCCTTTCTTTGCCGGCATGGTGCCTCATTTCCATGACACGCGCAATAGGTCTAAACCCCATGGGGCCGTTCATTAATGGCGTTCAAGGAGGATCTGGGCGACGCGGCAGGGCTTTGTCGATGTTCCCGATATGACGACAGGGAGGAAAGGCTCCGCCGTGGCGGGAACCTCGAACGCGACGTCGGCGAATCCGAGGCTGCTCCCCGCGTCGAAGGCGTGCTCCCGGGCGCCGATCCGGATCAGGCCCGGGACGGCAGGCCAGGGTGTAGCCGATGCCCTCGTCGGGGCCGACGCCTGTCTCGCGGATGCAGCGGCCCTGCCATTCGAAGGGCTTGCCCGTGTGGAGCATCTTGGAGAGCCGGTGCCCTTCGGAGGCGAAGCCGCACAGGACGTAATCCTCGAGCTTCGGATTCGCCTCCGCCGTTTTCCGCAGCGGCCGTTCAAGCGCCCGCTCGGCCTCCAGGCCCTCCGCCACGTTCCGCATCCGGGCCGGAAGGTCCAGCCAGTAGTTCGCGCCCCGCTCGCGCTCGATCCGGTCGGCCAGCTCGCGCATCCGCCCGGCTTCGACGGCAAAGGGCTCCGTCGTCCGCGCCGGGCGGTTCCAGACGTCCTCGAGATGGGCCAGGCAGGTGCGGCAGAACGCGAGGCAGACGCGGGCCAGCAGCGGAAGGCTGTCCAGCGAGTCCCGCAGGGGCGCCCGCGCGGCCTCGGGAAGGCCGGCCGCGAGCCGGTCGAAATCCAGGACAATCGACTCCGCCAGCGCGAGCGCCGCCTCCTTTTCGGCCAGCAGCGCCTCGTGCGTCAGCGTGCTGCGCTCCGATACGATTCCCCAGTTGCGCCGCATGTGGGCCAGCGTGACGTTTTCCTCGAAAAGGCCGAACGCCTGGACATGCTTGGCGTGTACGAAATTTGGAAACAAATTGTGGGTGAACGACTGGCGGTCGATATAGAGGGTCTGCTTGATGACGTCGAACGTTTTTTCGAAAAGGCCGAAGAGTTCCGGGGCCGGCTCGCCGTGGCGCTGCCGGAACCAGTCTTCCCAGAGGGCCTGCATGGTGCTGCCGGGGCGCCGGAGCCAGCGGGTGGGGACCAGCACGTTGGCTTCGTTGATCGGGTGGCCGAGCGCCGGGTGATGGGCGCCGCGGTCGACCCGGATCACGGCCGTGACGGCGCCCTTTTCCA
Source organism: Kiritimatiellia bacterium (assembly GCA_044346855.1). Taxonomy (GTDB): domain Bacteria; phylum Verrucomicrobiota; class Kiritimatiellia; order CAIKKV01; family CAIKKV01; genus CAIKKV01. The sequence goes on along the minus strand of JBIIYJ010000263.1, from coordinate 6,082 downwards.
GGGCCGGCGCCAGCCGGTATTCGAGGTGGCCCAGGTAGCTGCACGGGAAGACGGCCTGCCCGTAGTACTCGGCCCCGGCGTCGGTTTCGGCGCGCGCCTCGTGCCGGGGGAGGGACCCGATCAGCGGCTCGTTCATCAGGAACGGGTGCCAGTCGAAGGGCTCGGTCTTGTACATCATCGCGATCGAGCGGGAGTCCAGCCGCTCGACGGCCTCGCGGACGTGGAGCTCGTCCTCGCGCAGCGCGGAGAACGGCCGGATGACCAGCTGCTTGCCGCGGGCCTCGACGGCGGCCAGGACGGCCGCCAGAAGCCGGCGCACGCGCTCCGCCGTGGGAATCGGGCAGAAGGGCCGGCGGAAAACGGGAAAGCCCGTTTCCGTCATCGTGAGGACCAGTTCGTCGACGTGGGGAAAGAGATCGAAAAACTCCAGGAGCCTGCCCGTGATCAGCTCGTACAGCGCGGGATTGTCGAGGTCGATGAGGCCGTCCGCCGCCCTGAGCCCGGGAAGCAGCTCCAGCATTTTCTTCGGCCCGTGGATCTCGTGATGCCAGAGGCCGAACCGGAGCTTCGCCTCGGCGGCATGGCGGGTCAGGCGCTCCAGCATGGCCTGCTTCTGCGCCAGGACCGCCTTATCCACGCCGGCGGCCAGGGCGGGGAAATCGCGGTAGGCGATGTAGGACTCGATGCCGGTGCCGGACAATTCGAAACCGCTGACCCCGCCCTCGGCGGCGGCGCGATCGATGACCCGGTGGAGGTAGTCCTCCCGGGCGGGGCCGGTATGGGAGGCTGACCAGATGACGCGGATGGGGGCGGTTTTCACGATATACTCTCCTTGAGGCAACGGGCTGTGGTGTCCTTTGCCAGATGATAGACATCTTCCCTGAAATTGCCAGGATTCGCGGTAAAGAAGCGGGGGCACAACGTCACTTCATACTCCCCGCCGGCATCGGCGAAGCGCCAGGGGGCGGCGTCGCGGGGCGCCTCCCCGAGGAAGCGGAAGGAGCCGTCTGAAAAGGCGAACGCGGCGGGACCCGGACCGCAGGCGTAGCGCAGCTGCCGCACGCCCCGGGCCCACGGGTCGTCCCCGGTGAGCGCCACAATCTCCGGGGGCTCCGCAAGCGTTGTGTGCAGGCAGCCGGCGCGCCCCTCGAAACGGACCGTGTGGCCATTGATTTTAGGGACAGCCGGCTCGACGCGATTCAGCGTCCAGAGGGTCCGGCGGGGGCCGCCGTTGCCGAATTCCAGGATGACGGTCGAGCGGTCGGTGAAGAAGACGAGCCGCCAGAGCCAGTCGTACCGGGCCGTGATGAACCGCAGGTCCCGGGCCGTGGCGGGGGTGTGGGACACGCAGTCTGGCGCCAGTGCTCCGGCTCCGTACAGGCCCCAGTTGTGGCTCACGCCCTGGCGCGCGGTATCGAGCCGGTCGGCCTGGGTCGTGGACGGCGCAAGCGGGGTCGGATGAACGAGAGGCGGCTCGGAGCCGAAGGCCCAGGTCTGGACGCCGGAGAACGGAAGGAAATCCGTGAGGTTGAAATGCGTCTGGTAGGCCCCGCGGACCAGCATGTAGGCAAGAGGGCTGCGGTGGAGCAGGGTCGAGTGCGTGCAGTCCAGCCAGACGGGGGCGGGGGGCGGGGGCTCGGGGAGGGTGTCGTCCCCGGCCATGAGGATCGCCCACAGCCAGGGGGAGGCGCCGTGGCCGGGGACGGCGATTTCGGCGCCGCTCGTCGTCTCAGGCGCCGCGAGTTCGCCGTTCATTCTCCTTACGACCGCCTCGACGGCGCGTTCCGCGAATAGAAGCGGACGCGAATCCCGGCCGGCGGCCTGGCCGGCGGCCCCGAGAAGGTCCGCCACGGCGTAGGGGACGGTTTCGTAATACTGGCGGGCGGAGGGGCCGGCCAGGGGGTAGAGGCTTTCGGTGTGGCGGCAGCGGAACCAGTTGAGGCAGTCCAGCAGCCGATCGGCCTGCGACGGGTCGTCGCGGATCACGGTGTTGAGCCAGGCGTAAAAGAAGGCCGTGTAGGAATAATGCATGCAGGGCCCGAGCTGTTCGATCACCTGGCCCGAGGCGTCGAGCACCTTCGGCGCCACCTCGTTCCAGTGGCGATCCGCGAGCGCGATCATGTCCGGATCATCGAGCACCTGGCCGTACAGGTGCAGGCCGAGGGCCCACACGCAGCGCTGGTTGCCGATGCCGCCGATGCCGCTGTGCGTCTCGGGGAGGGAAGCGTGGCGCCGGGCGCTCAGGGCGAACCGGTCGCGCACGCGGCGCAGCAGGGCGGGCTCCAGCGCGGCGCGGCAGAAAACGAGGCCGTAGATCAGGCCCTCGACATCCCAGCCGTGCGCCCAACCCTGCCCGTTCAGGCCGAACCGCTCCATGAGCCCGTCCTCGCGGATGGACCCCGTGAAGGTGTCGAGGCCGGCGGCGAAGAAGGCGAGGAGCCGGGGATCCCCGTGGTGGCGCGACAGGGGGGAGTGCCAGCAGAAGGCGGCCAGGGCGAGCGGCGCGGTGGCGCTCCGCCCGGTGAGGGGCGGATCGGCCGCGATCATGCCGGTCGCCAGATCCCAGGAGGGCATGGTATGGTCCACCCATTGGTCGATCACCGCCTGGTACCGGCGCGTCCGGGCCGTGTCGGCCGGCTTCCGCAGCAGCACCCGCGCCAGGGGCGTCCCTTCCAGTTTCAATGTCGCGCTCACGAGGCTCCCTTACTTATCTGTACCTATTTTAAACTCAACCGGCTTTTCCGTCGCGTCCCCGCGGAGCGAAACGGACCCGATGCGAAGATCGATTTCCGCGTTGGCCAGGATCCGGTAGCCGGAGGCCGTTCTCTCAACGGTTGCGGCGGATGGCACGTCGACCATGTCGCCGAGGCCGATCTCGTAGGTCTTGACGTTGACGAAGCCGTCGCCGTTGGCATCGGTGAACACGGTTTCGGCCAGGACCCCGCCGGCCGGCCGCCGGATGACCTTGCCGTCCCGGAAATGCCAGGCGCCGTCCTCGCTGACGACGGTGTAGCCGCCCGGCTTGCGGTTGCCGAGGCCTGCCTTGAAAAGCGGCTGGCTGGTGGCCAGCGTCACGGTGTCGGGGCCGGTGACCGTCACGGAGGTCAGGCGGCCCTCGTGCGCGAGCAGGTCGTCGTCCCAGGAAAACTGCGTCCCCGACCCGTTCAGTTTCAGGAAAATCCTGCGGCCGGGATTGCCGATCGTGGCCGACGGATTCGCGGGCAGCGGCCGGTCCACGGAAAGCGTGCGTGCGGCGTAATCGATGGCCGTGATGCGCGCCTCGGCCGCGGCCGGCTTGAGCGTGACGGACAGCTCCCCCTCCCGCAGGTCCTGCGCCCCGGCCAGCTTGATCCACCGCACGCCCGCGGCATCGCGCGAGACGGCGCTGAAGGCCTCGGGGGTGACGGTGTAGGTGTCGGACTGGCCGTTGACGAGGCGGACGTTCACGGTCAGCGGCTCCCGGCTGACAAGCGTGGCGCGCTCCACAACGGCGCTGGCTCCGCGGTACCACTCGTAGATCGCGGGATAGAGCGACTCCCTTGCGCCGTCGTGCTGGACCCAGAGGAAGGGGAAGGCGTACTGGTAGCGCTCCGAGTAGGGATTCCCCTGCATCACCAGGCTGCCGCTGCAACCGAGCAAGGTGGCCCGGATGTTCGCCTCGGGCCGGGCGGCGTCATACCGCGGGCCGAGCACGGCCTGTTCGCAGGCGACCAGCTTGATGGCGCCGCCGCCGTTGAAGCGGTGTTCCACCGTCCTGGGCGCCCGGGTCATGGTCCAGACGGCCTGGAGGGAATCGCCCGCCTTGCCGGCGTAGGTGGTGCCTTCCAGCAGGCGGTCCGTCCACCGGTTCGTCGCGGGGGTCATGGGACTATTCAAGGCGAGGCCGTCGCTTTCGCAGCCATGGAAGCACCACGTATGGAAGGCGCCGCCGCTGAGGCGCTGCAGGTCGAACATGTAGCAGGCGCCGGTGTCGCCGACCGTCATCAGGATTGAGTCGCGGAGCAGCCGCTTTTCACCCGAGGCGTCCTCGTAGGCGGTTCGGACCAGCGGCGGTGAAAACTGGCGCAGCCAGGGATCGCCCTCCTGGCCGGCATCCCTGGGGTTGTCGGTGTCATGCGCCATGGCATGGTTGTGGAGGAACGGCCATGCGGCGCCCGGGCGCGACCAGTTGTCGCCCTCGTTCCGGCAGGCCAGGTCCACCGCCAGGGGCAGGCCCATGGCGAAAAGGTTCAGGTCCAGGTAGTCGCTGTGCGCGTGACCCTGGCCGACCCCGATGCGGAGGGTGGCCGCGGTTTTTTCCTCCAGGCTGGAAGAGCCGACCCCTTCCTCCAGGATGGCGGCGTAATCCGGGACGACCCGCGAGTGATTGTGGAGGATCGGATCGACCGCGGCCGCGGCCGCGGCAAGCAGGGCGGCGTTCGTCTCGCCGCAGAGGTTGGCCAGCAGCCAGGCATACCGCTTGTCCCCGGTCAGCGAATACGCCTTGCCGAGGATGGGCCGCGCGGCGAGGAGCCGCTTCTTCGCCTCGGCCGGGCTGTGCGGGCCGCCGCTGGCGTCGCCGACCATCATGGGGAAGCCGCCGGCGACCCACATGTCGATCATGAAGTCGGCCGCGCTCCGCACCTTGGGAAAACGCCGCAGGTCGCTCAGGTCCAGGGGCAGGGGAACGCCTTTGGCCCTGGCCGCGGCGAGCATGGAGGCCTTGTCGACGGTGTCGAGGGCCGATCCGAACGCGTAGGTCATGAACGATCCGATATGATAGACGCCGGAGCGGGAGAGGGCGCTGGCGTACAGCTCCTGGTAGGTGCCTTCGTAGGGATACAGCTCCAGCCAGGCGCGGGTCAGGTCCATCATGGGCGCGGTCAGGGGATGGGGACCGAGGACCTGGGCCGCCAAATCCTCCACCGGCGCCGCGCGGATCAGCCCGCTGTGCAGATCCCGCACGCTCGCGAAGACCAGTCTCCGGTCGATCAGCCGGATCACGTCCTCCGGCGTGTTGACCCAGGGGACGAAACGATGAACGGCGGCGGCGAAGACCGCGTTGCTCCGGATGTAGGGGAATACCTGGTCATAGGCTTTCAGCAGGGAGGCCGCATTGGCGCCCGACCAGCCCTCGTAAAAGTACTTTCCGTTCCTGTTTTCGGACCAAGCCATATTGAACTCGAGGTCGGGCGAATGCGTGCAGAGGCGCTGCTCGTGGAGGTTCATTTCGAGGGCCGGCCAGTCGTAGGCCAGGCGGACGAGGGCGAGGGCGGCGTCGTGCCCCGTCTCGGGGTCACCCGCTTCGGCGTAAAGGGCCGGCAGGCTGTTGCCGCCGTTGTCGCCCGCGCCCAGGAGGCCCAGGTAATAGCGAATGCGGGTTCCCAGCAGGACCGCCCGGGGTGCATAATAGATGTCGTGCGGCAGGGTGGGGAATTCCGCCCTGGTGAAGAAAAGGCCGGTTCCGTCGTCGCCCCGGTCTCCCGGCAAGGGTTTTCCGGCCAGCAGGTCGGCCTGGGAGAACGTTTCCCCGGTGCGCGCATTGACCAGGTCCAGGGGGGCCAGCGCCTGCCGGGCGGCGACGTGGTTGGACGCCCGGTTGGTTGTCCCCGATTTGAAATCGGAGACGGCCGCCCAGGGGGACGGGGGAATGCCGGCGGGCGGTTGCCGGAAGGATTTCTCCTGATCATGAACCTGAAGGTGGACGTTCAAGGGCGGCAAAGCCCCCCAGATGGCGGTGTCGCGCTGTTTGCGGGCCTCGGTCAGTTCGGCGAGCTGGCCTCCCCGGCCGGGCTCCAGGTTCTGGCTGGTTTTGACGGCCGCATCGGGGAGCCCCTGGAGGCGGTCGAGAAAAACCACCCGCTGAACCCGGGCGGTCTCTTTGGCGGAGTCCATGACGCGGAACGTGGCCGTGTAGGTCCCCGGGGTCGTCACGTGGAAATCGAACCCCTGCAGGCGAACGGGATCGAACGATTGCTTGAGCAGGCGCCGGCCGAAGGCGGCCTGCCGGCCGTTTCCGTCAACCGCCTCGAACTCCATGGGGCAGGGGTTCCACACGCGGTTGAGGTTGGTTCGGCCGTTGGGATCGATCGTTCCGTAAAGG
>JBIIYJ010000050.1:0-23150 GCA_044346855.1 Kiritimatiellia bacterium | reverse complement strand
TGGGGGTGGGCGGCTGGATCTGGCTGGTGCGCCAGGTCCAGGTGCCGGGGGCGGGCTGGTGGGCGGGGGTGAGCGGGCTGGCGCTGGCGGCGCTGTTCGTGAATGCGCCGGTGGCGGCGCCGTCCGACGACGTCCGGTTTGACGGCGAGCTGGAGAATGCGGTGGGGACGGCCTGGCAGCTGGCGGGGCGGGCGGATGTGGCGTTGGCGCATTACCGGAAGGCGCGGGAGCTCGACCCCGAGCTGGCCGACGCCGCCTATAACATGGGCGTGGTGCTGACCGAGCTGAAGCAGCGCGACGAGGCCAAGCGGGCCTATCGGGAGGTTCTGCGGATCCGGCCGGACCATGACAAGGCCCGCGTCAACCTGGCGATCGCGCTTACGCGCGAGGGGGCGATGAGCGAAGCCGCGGACATGCTCGAGATGGCGACCGTGCTGAACCCGCGCAACCCGCGCGCCTGGCATAATCGCGCCATGGTTCTGGAGTCCATGGGCCGGCACGCCGAGGCGCTGGCCTGCTGGGACGAGGCCGCGAAGCTCGATCCGGCCTACATTTCGGTGCGAAATCGCATGCAATTACCGAAAAAAGAGGGTCGGGTCGTTTTTCCTGTTGATTAAAAGGGCGAATGAAACCTATACTGACCTCAATTGCTCGTGTTCCCGCTCGACCGAAAGGAGCTTCGATGAAGAAGATGGCGCTTTGGCTGGCTCCGTTGGCGATTTTTTCGATGCTCGCAATGAGTGCTGATCGGGCCGTCGCGCAGGCTCCCGCCCCGGGGGCTCCGGCTGCCGCCGAAAAGACGGTGATGATCAAGAACGTTTACGGGCTCGAGGCCAACGCCCGCCTCCGCACACCCGTTTACCAGGTCAACGGCGGCGGCAAGATCGTCCGTGCCACCGGCAACGTGATCCGGGAGTGGGTTCAGGTTGTGGCGGAATATCTGGTCGCCTCGGATCCCAAGTCCCGCTGGTTCAACCAGGTGACGTTCCAGTTTTATGTGCTGACGGCCATGGACAACCGGGAGATGAAGACCAAGGACTACACGATCTTCCGTGGCCAGGTGGCCTACTCGGACGTGGATCGCCTTCGGCGGGACGCTCGCTGGGCGACCCTGTACCTGCGGCCGACGGCCGTGCCCCGGTATGGCGAGCCCATTGCCGTGGCCGTCGAGGTCAGCGTGGACGGCCGCATCATGGACACCAAGATGGACGTGGCGCGCCCCTATGCCGAAATGCTCAGCCGCGAGAAGGAATGGTGGAAGAATCCCAAGCTCCCCGTCAAGGACGGCTACCTGCTCAAGGCTTCGGACACGCCCTTCGCCTTCATCAATGTGGATGATTTTGAGGAAATCGCTCAATAAAGAATCGCCATGTTTAAATCCGACCGCATCTTAACCCTCAATATCGGCGCCAGCCAGCTCGTCCTGGCCGAGTTCCGCATGCTCAAGTCGGGCGGCCTCGAGCTGATGACGTATGCCACCGGCAAGCTGGGGGTTGCGCCCGAGGAGGAGACGGAGGTTTCGGCCTACATCGTCTCCACGCTCCGGGACCTGATGCGGGAGAAGAAGATCAAGCCCGGCCCGACCCTGATTTCCATTTCCAGCCAGATCGTCTTTTCCACCTATGTCAAGCTGCCGCTCGTGCAGCAGGACAAGGTGGCGCAGATTGTGCGGTACGAGGCCCAGCAGAACATTCCCGCCATCGAGGAGGTGGTGTGGGATTACCAGCTGGTGTCGAGCGGCGAAGGCGAGATGAACGCCATGATCGTGGCCGCCAAGATCGATCTCGTCAAGAAGCTCACCGATTGCGTCGAGGCGGCGGGCCTGGTTCCCGAGGTGGTCGACGTGTCGAACATGGCGCTCTACAATGCCATGCGCTTCAATTATGGCGATCTGGAAGGCTGCTCGATGATCCTCGACATGGGGGCGCGCAGCACGAGCGTCATTTTCACCGAGGGGCGCAAGATTTTCAGCCGCACCGTGCCGATCGCGGGCAACGCGATCACCAAGGAGCTCATGAAGGAGTTCGGCATCTCGTTCGAGGATGCCGAGGCGCTCAAGCTGGAGCACGCGTACGTGGGGTTCGGCAGCAGCTACGACGAGAGCGAGAAGGGGACCCGCGAGCGCGTGGCCAAGATCGTCCGCAACGTCATGACCCGCCTGCACGCCGAGATCAGCCGCACGATCAATTTCTACCGGAGCCAGCAGGGCGGCAGCCAGCCGCAGCGGCTGTTCCTGGCCGGCGGCAGCAGCGTGATCGGGCATTTGGAAACTTTCCTGCGCGACAAGCTGAAGATCGACGTCGAGTTCATGAACCCCTTCGCCAACGTGACGGTCAACGAAAGCATCGACACGGAGCAGGTGGCCAAGGATATCATGATCATGGGCGAAGTCGTGGGCGTGGCCCTGCGCCGCGTGCGGACCTGCCCCGTTGAAATCGACCTGATGCCGCCCGACATCGTGGCGCACAAGAAGTTCATGGGCCGGCTGCCGTTCTTTGCGGCCACCGGGCTCAGCCTGGTGCTGGCGTTGCTCATGTGGTGGATCTTCTTCCACCGGCAGGCCATCCTGATGCGTGACCGGGTGGTTCTGGTCGAATCCATGGTCAGCAATCTGCAGGGGACCGAGTCCCGCCTGGAATCGCTCAAGCGAAAGCAGACCGAGTTGTTCGCCAAGGCCGGCACCCTGTCGGATCAGATCCGGGTCCGGACGGCCTGGCACGAGGCGATGGAGGATCTGCACGCCAAGGTTCTGGACGGCATGTGGCTGACGGATATCCAGGTCTTCGAGACTCCCGGCGACGGGGGCAAGCCCGACCGCCGGTTTGTGCGGCTCCAGGGGCAGGGGTTCGACGACAAGGTGTCCCAGGCCAAGATCAGCCAATTTGCGGCGACGCTCAAGGAGTGCCGCCATTTCACGGACAGGCATGTGGTGACCCTGATCAAGCCGGTTGACGGCACGGACTTCATGACGGAATTCGTCATCGAAGCGGACGTCATCGACTTGCAGGCGGACTGGAACGGAAGGATGACACCGTGACGGGGTCGCAAAAAAAAGTCGGTTTAAGCGCTTTCTGGGGCGGCTTGGTGCTCCTGGTGGCGGGTTCCGGATTCCTGGTCTATCTGGCCATCAACGAATACCGGACCGAGCGGGACAAGCTGGCGGCCGTCAAGGGCAGTCTGGAAGCCCTGTATAAAATGGCGCCGTTCCCGTCCGTCGGCAACGTCGAGCTGGAAAACCAGAATTTAAACACCCTGCAGGGCGAACTGGCGAGCCTTCAGGAATCCCTCGCCAAGAACCAGGTCGAGCCCACCGAACTGAAGCAGCCCACCGTCTTCATGGAGTCGTTCTGGCAGGCGCAGCGCGACCTGCTGAACCACGGCAAAAACCTGGGCGTGACGCTTCCGGCCGGCTTCGGTTTCGGCCTCGATTCCTATCTCAAGGGGGCCCCGCCCAAGCCCGACCATGTGCCGCGGCTCATGCAGCAGCTCACCATCACCAAGGAACTGGTCGAGGTTCTGTTCGGGGCCAAGGTGACGGCCATCGACGCCATCGGGCGCGAGGAGTTCGAGACCGAAGCCGCGGCGCCGGAGCCGGAGGCCGCGGCGCGGCCCCGTTCGCGCGGCCGGGGCGCTGAAGCAGCCGACCCCAACGCCCGCGTGATGATGTCCAATCCTGACGCCGGCCTGCTGCAGCCCGGAGCGCTTTTCTCCACGATGCGCTTCGTGCTCGTCTTCAAGGCCAAGGAGAACAATGTCGTGCAGGTGCTGAACGCCCTGGCCGCGAACGACATGTTTGTCGTGGTCCGGCGGGTGTCCTGGCAGGCGCCGCGCGACCAGGTGACCATCCGCAAGCAGGTCATCAAGGAAGATACGGCCGGGAAAGACGCCCAGGCCGCCCAGGCCAAGGAATCCCGCGTCGTGTCGGGACGCGAAGCCACCCTCACCATCCGGCTGGATTTGGAAGTGTACCGGTTCACAAGGAAGGCGGAATAGGTGAAACTCACTTTGGAATCCATCCGCGAGGCGATCCGGTCCTATTACGACCGCTTGATCGCGTTTCTTGCCATTTTGATCCTGCTGGGCTCCCTGGTCGTGCTGTTGATGCGCATCGGCACCATCAAGGCCGACGAGAACCGGTTCCAATCCTGGAAACAGAACCTGACGCCCGCCTTTGAAAACGCCACCAACGTGACGCTGGACCTGTTCGTCCAGGGGCACAACAGCCTGACGAATCCTTTCCAGATCGGCGCCTGGACCCGGAACCTGTCCATTCCCGAACTGCGCGTGGCCTGCGTCGCCTGCAGCGGGCCGATGCCGTACGACGCCACGGTCTGCATCCATTGCGGGTATACGCCGCCCGACCGCAAGGAGGAGAAGGACAAGGACCAGGACATGATGGACGACACGTGGGAGACGGCCCGGGGCCTGAATCCCCTGGATCCGGACGATGCCTCGACCGATCTCGACAAGGATGGATTCACGAACCTGGAGGAATATCGGAACTCGACCGATCCGGCCGATCCCGCCGTCCATCCGCCCATCGTCGCCAAGTTGGACGTGACCGACATCTCCGCCATGCCGTTCCACCTGAAGTTCATGGCGGTCAACAAGCTCACCTCGGGCAACCTGTTCCAGGTCAACAGCAGCAAGAGCGGCAAGACCGCCTGGTTCAAGCTGGGCGATGAGGTGGACGGCTACACGATCAAGGAATACCAGCCCATTCGAGTCCAGGTTCCCCAGGGTAAGGGGGGGATGACCTTTGAGGAGGATCACTCGACGCTGACCCTGGAATCGAAAACCTCCGGGCGCGTGATCTCGCTGCGCAAGGGCGAGGCGGTTCCAATCAATGAGTATGTCGTCAAGATGGTGCTGGCGCTGGACAATACGGAATTGACCGTGCGGCACGGGGCCGATTTTAATTTGCGCGGAACGGTCTACACCGTTAAAGAGATTGACAATAAGAACTCTAAAGTATTAATTGTGGATAAGGATTCAGGGAAAGAAACATGGATCGGCCGGCAGGCAGAGACGGTTGCGCCCCCCCCAATAAATGAGGCGGGAAACTAACTTTGTTTGTGGTCTTGTGAGGGAGATACGCTCAATGAGGTCAAGTGCTGTCAAGGCGTGGCTGGTTGCTGCATTTATCGTAGTCGCGGGTTCTCGCGGCTGGGGACAGGGCGCCGCCCTTCTGGATCCTGTGAAAATTCCTCTGCTGGCCCAGGCGGAAGCCGCCCCGGCTCCCGTTGAGGCCGTTCCAGCGGCGCCGGTTGAAGCGGTTCCTGCCGCACCGGTCGAGGCTGTGCCCGCCGCCCCGGTCGAGGCCGTGCCTGCGGCTCCGGTTGAGGCGGTTCCTGCCGCGCCGGTTGAAGCGGTTCCGGCCGCCCCGGTTGAGGCTGTTCCCGCTGCGCCGGTTGAAGCGGTTCCGGCCGCCCCCGCTGCCGAAGTGGGCATCATCGAAGAAGTCGTGGTTCCCGCCGCGCCGGCTGCCGCGCCGGTTCCCGCTCCCGCCGCCCCGATCGAGTTGATCGAGGCTCCTGCCGCTGCCGTGGAAGTCCCGGCCGCTGCCGTTGAAGCGCCGGCCGCCGCCGTGGAGGCGCCCGCTGCCGTTGTGGAAGCGCCCGCTGCCGAAGCGCCCGCCGCCGAAGCCCCGCCCGCCATGACGAATACCGAAGCCGCCAATGTGCTGGCCCAGCAGGCGCTCGTGCGCCGGCAGGAACAGGAGATCAAGGCCCGCGCCGATCTCCAGGAAGCCAAGAAGGCGTTTGCCCGGCAGAGCTATACCGAAGCGGTTCCGCTTTTCCAGAAGGTCCTCAAGAGCATGCCCGTGCGCGCCGAAAACCTCGCCGCCCGCGAGGAAGCGCTCCGCGGACTGAGCGAGTCGCAGTATTACATCATTTACTCGCTCTACAGCCAGGACCGCTACCAGGAAGCCTTGGAGTTGGCCGTTGCCGCCACCAAGGACGATCCTGAAAATCGCCGGCTCGAGAGAATCCGTACCACGGTACAGGAAGCGATCGACGACGAGGCTGCCCGCAAGGCCGCCGCCATCAAGCGCGGCGAGCGCGATCCGGGCCGCAGCCCCGAAGCCCTCGCCCTGGTCGAACGGATAGATGCCCTAATCCGGCAGGGCCGCAGCTACCTCAACGCCGGCAACTTCCAGTCCGCTGCCGACCGTTTCGAATCGGCCCTCGCCCTCGATCCCGAGAATAAGGAAGCCATGCAGCTTCTCGAGAAAACCGGGAAGAAGCGGATGGCCACCAGCACGATCGAATTCAAGGCTACCAGCGAAAACATGATCACGGACGTGCGCGACACGTGGAATCCCCGGGATTACAAGTATGTCCCGCCGACCGCTCCCGCTCCGACGAACCTGCCCCCGGAAAGCGGCGGCGGACTCGTCAAGAAGATGGAAGAGATCATCATCCCCGAAATCGAATTCCGTCAGGCCAATATTCATGACGTGGTCGACTTCCTCGTCAAGGCGAGCATTTCCGAGGACCGGGTCACGACCGACCCCACCAAGAAGGGCGTCAACATCATCCTGAATCTCGGCCAGCTCGGTGTGGGCACGCCGTCGCCCGTCGCCCCCGCCGTCGACCCGTTTGCCACCCCTGTCGATACTGGCAAGGGCGGCTCCGGCGGCGGAACGGGGATCCCCGAGATCACCTTCTCGGCCCGGTTCATCACGCTCATGCAGGCCATCAAGATCATTACCTCCGTGGCCGGCCTCAAGTACCGCGTCGACGGCAGCATCGTCATGATCGTGCCGGCTGACGCGCCCGAAGGCGACATCGAGCACCGCTGGTTCTCCGTTGAGCCGACCTTCATGGATATCGTCAACACCAGCAGCGGCGGAGCCGATGGCGCCCCGGCCCCTGGCGGCTTTGGAACCGATGCCGGACTGGATACCCGCGTCAGCGGCTCCCGCGGCAACATCGAAGGCTTCTTCAAGCGCCTCGGCGTGGAATTCCCGCAGGGCTCCTCCATCCAGTACCAGCAGCAGATCGGCCGGCTTATCGTGGCCAACACGGCCCGCAACATCAACCTGATCGAGCGCATTCTCCCGGAACTCAACGTTCTGCCGAAGCAGGTTGAAATCGAAGCCCGTTTCGTCGAAGTCAACCAGTCCGATCTGGAAGAACTCGGATTCGAGTGGCTGCTGAACGACAACTGGGAACTGCTGACGAAAAAGGGCGGCTCCGGCGTCATCCCCGGCGGGAACGAGCGCATCCAGATTGCCCGCAACGACCAGAACAACGGCTTCACCTCGGGCCTGCGCTTCTTTGGGCTGCAGGATGCGGCCACCCTCGCCCCCGCCGCGGGCGGCTCGGTCGGTTCCATCATGAAGGTGCAGAGCGTTCTGACGAACCCTGAGATTTCGATGATCCTGCACGCCCTCGAGCGTAACGGCCATGCGGACGTCCTCTCCGCCCCCAAGGTCACCACCCGGTCCGGCAACGAGGCCACGATCCGCGTCGTCACAGAGTATATCTACCCGACCGAATTCGATATCCGGTCTGGTAGTGATCTTGTTGGCGATGGCGGCTCCACGACCGATACCGCCGTCGAGGCCAAGGTGGTGGCGCTGCCCCAGAACTTCGAAACCCGCGAAGTGGGCGTGATCCTGAGCGTCATTCCGGAAGTCAGCCCGGAAGGCAACATGATCAACCTGAACATGCGGCCCGAAGTCGTTTCCGATCCGACCTGGAAGGAATACGGCGTAACGCTTCCCGATGCGGCCGGCAACACTTATCAGGTCAGCATGCCCCAGCCCTTCTTCCAGCGTCGTGCCGTGGAAACGCAGATTTCCATCTACGATGGCGCCACGGTGGTCATGGGCGGTCTGATCACGGAGAAGATCGTGACGATCAACGACAAGATTCCCTTCCTGGGCGACATCCCGTTCATCGGCGCTCTCTTCCGCAATCGCGGCAGCGAGAGCCAGAAGCGGAATCTGCTGATCTTCGTCACGGCCCGCCTGGTGGATCCGGCCGGCAAGCCGATCCGCACCCAGAAGTCGGAAGATACGGCCGCCGCGGTCGCCGCTGCTGCTCCCGCCCCTTCCGGTAACCGGTAAAGCCAGTACATAAAAAACAAAAGGGCATCCCTCACGGGGTGCCCTTTTGTTTTGTCCCGAACCCTCTTTGCCTTCTATATCAGTCCGTCAGGAAATTCAATTCAAGCCTGGGTTCGCAATCCATATCGAGCGCATCACGGCCCTTCAACCCCAAACCATGATCCGCGACAGCCGCGATCATGGCCGCATTGTCCGTGCAGAAGGCGGGGGCGGACAGCATCAGGCGGAAGCCTTTTTCATTGGAACAGGACGTCAGTTTCTCGCGGAGCCGCTTGTTCATGGAAACGCCCCCCACAACGGCCACAGGGCGGCCGTCCCGGGCCGCCAGGAGCGTCCGGTCCACAAGGGCGTCCACAATGGCCTCCTGGTAGCTGGCGGCCACGTCGGCCAACCTGGCCGTGTCCCCGGGCGTTACCGGATGCTGCCGCAGGTAATAGAGAAGGGAAGTCTTCAGCCCGCTGAAGCTGAACGAGAAAATCTCGCCCTTCTGCTTGCCCCGGGGGAAGGGGACCGCATCGGGATTCCCGCCTCGGCTTGCCTTGTCGATCGCGGGCCCGCCGGGATAGCCCAGACCCAGGAGGTTGGACCCCTTGTCGAAGGCTTCGCCGGCCGCGTCGTCGATGGTGGACCCCAGAACCCGGTAGCGCCCCGCGCCCAGCACGCGCAGCAGCGTGGTGTGGCCGCCGGAGACGATCAGCGCCGTAAAGGGGCATTGCTCGTCCAGGACAGGGGCCTCCGGACCGATGAAGGCTGAAAAAAGGTGGCCTTCCAGGTGGTTGATGCCGATCAGGGGGATGCCGAGGCGCAGGGCGAGTCCCTTGGCCGCGCTCAGGCCCACCAGCAGGGAGGAGGCCAGTCCCGGCCCCTGCGTGACGGCGATGGCGTCCAGGTCGTTCCACCCGATTTTCGCCTCGTCCATCGCCTGCTTGAGGACATGCGGCAGGATCTCGACATGCTTCCTGGAGGCGATTTCAGGAACCACTCCGCCATAGGCGCGGTGGAGCTTGATCTGGCTGTAAACGACGTTGGACAGCGCTTCCCGGCCATGCCGGACTACAGCCGCCGCCGTTTCGTCGCACGAGGTCTCGAGTCCGAGGACGATCACCGCTTCTCCTTGAATACCAGGATGCCCTTGAGCAGGTCGATCGCCCGGTCCAGCTGGGCATCGCGCACTTGTCCGGTGCCTTCCAGTAGTTTGGCGTCCACGGAGCCGGGCGATTCCTCGTTCAAACGGCGGATCTGGACTTTATGCCATAGATCCGGCGCCATGGGCGCCACGATGTCGGGCTGGATGCCCACGTCATGGATCAGGCGGCCCGAGGGGGTGTAATAGTGGGCGGTGGTCAGGCGGATGGCGGACTGGTCGTCCAGCGGCAGCAGGCTCTGGACCGAAGCCTTGCCGAAGCTGACGTCACCCACGAGAACGGCCCGCTTGTTGTCCTGCAGGGCGCCGGCCACGATTTCCGAGGCGCTGGCCGAGCCCCCGTTGATGAGGATGGCCATGGGGAAGTCGCGGGTATGCCGCTGTCCGACGGCCTTGACGGGCGGGGGGGTGGGCGTGCCTTTTCGACCCCGGGTGGAAACGATGACCTCGCCTTTTTTCAGGAAAAGCTCGCTGACGCTGATGGCCGAGGTGAGCAGCCCCCCGGGGTTGTTGCGCAGGTCGAGGATCAGCGCTTTCAGCCCCTGGTCGGAGAGCTTTTTGAGGGCGGCCTCCAGGTCGTCCGTCACGCTTTCCGAAAACTGGGTCACGCGGACATAACCGAGGCCGGGCTCCAGCATGCGCGCGCCTTTGACGCTGGAAACCTTGATGATGTCGCGGGTGAGTTCGATGGTGCGGAAGTCCTGGGATCCTGCGCGCAGGATCTTGAGTTTGACGAGGGAGCCCTTGGCCCCGCGGAGTTTCTTGATGGCGTCGTTGACGGCCATGCCTTCGGTGGACAGGCCGTCCACCTCCACGATCTTGTCGCCCGCCTGGACACCGGCCTTGAAGGCGGGGGTGTCCTCGATGGGGGAGATGCAGGTGAGCACATTGTCCCGCGTGCCCAGCACGATGCCGATGCCGCTGAATTCGCCGGCCGTATCGTCCTTGATCTGCTGGTAGGCCTGGGGTTCCATGAACTGGCTGTGCGGATCGAGGGATTCCAGCATGCCGCGGAGGGCGGAGTGGACCAGGTCCTTGTAGGAGGTCTTGGTTTCGTCGACGTAGCCTTTGCGGACCTGGAGGATGGCGGTAGTCAGGAGGCGGATTTCCTTGTAGGCCTCTTCATCCTCGTTCGTCTGGGCGGTTGCCGCGGCGGGGGCGGAATTCGTCTTGCTCGAGGCCGCCGGCGGATCCCGGGGGGGCGGAGTGGAAGGATCGGCGGTGCGGCACCCGGAGACGGTGGCAGCCGCGGCCAGCAGGAGGGGTAGAACGGGCCATTTCATGGGAAATATAATTACCCGTTCAGCCCCGCCTTGTCCATCCCGATCTCGCGGTGCGCGAGGCGGCGCTGGATCAGAGTCCGGTGACCCGGGGCACATCGAAGTGGACATTCGGATGAGGATGACTTATTTTCAGCGGATGCTTGACCAAGGGAGATAACCGATGAATTCGCGTGAACGCGTGCTGACGGCACTGGCGCACAAGCGGCCTGACCGGCCGCCGCTGAATTATTATGGAACTCCGGAAACCACCCGGATGCTTCTGGATCATCTCAGGCTCGAATCGCCCGAGGCCTTGCTCCGGTATTTCGGCGCGGATATGCGGTATGTGGGGCCCCGGTATGCCGGGCCGGCCCGGTTTTGCGGAGCTTCGGGCTTCGGCACCGGCGGCGTGGATATGTGGGGACTTGCCTGGAAACCGGTCCGGAACGATTTCTGCACCTATTACGAGGTGGCCAATGCCCCGCTTGCGGGGGCGCGATCCATCCGCGACCTGGAAGCCTATTCATGGCCCGAGCCTGACTGGCTTGCGGTGGATCATCTGGCCGAACAGATCCGCGGAATCCAGCGGGACGAACCGAGGGCGATCGTGATCGCCACGGGTTCCTATTTCGAGCAGGCCTGGTATTTGCGCGGATTCGAGCAGTTTCTGGCCGACCTGGCGGAGGAGCCCGAGTTGGCCGCCTGGCTTATGGAAAAGACCACGTCGTTTTACGAGACGGTTACAAAACGCGCGGTGGAGGCGGCTGGCGGAGGCATTGACATTGTCTGGAGCAGCGGCGACGTGGGCATGCAGAACGGGATGCTGGTGTCGCCCGCCGTCTGGCGGGAGCAGATGAAGCCTTTTCATCGCAGGCTGGTGGAGCCGTTCAGGAAAATGGGGTTGTTGACGCGCTACCACACCGACGGATCCGTGGAGCCGGTCATTGAGGACCTGATCGAGATGGGCGTTGACCTGCTCGATCCGATCCAGCCCGAAACGCCCGGCATGGACCCCGAAAACCTGGCTGCCCGTTTCGGCGGGCGGATCTCTTTTTATGGGGGGCTGGACACCCAGCACCTGCTGCCCTACGGGACGCCGGCCGAGGTGGAGGCCGGCATGCTCCGGCTGATCCGGATTCTTGGCGCCAACGGCGGCTATGTGGCGGCCGCGTCGAATGCGGTCCAGCCTGACGTGCCTGTCGACAATATCCTGGCCCTTTACCGGACCGCGCGCGAATACCGGTATTGACGCGGTACCGGCCGAGGGCGTGGAGGCCATGATGTTGTCGCGTTTCAATTCCGTTTTCGCCGACTGGCCGGTCGAGACCCGGCGCCGCCTGGCCGCCCTGGCCATAACCGGGTTCCTGGCCTCGTTCGCCCTGGGGGCGATCGACGTGATGATGCCGCTGTGGGCGACACGCGAGCTGGGCATGACGGCGGCGGACTGGGCCAACGTCCGCTCGTTGCGGTTTGCGGGCGTTCTGGTGGGGGTGATCCTGCTCGGCGCGGTTTCCGACCGCTTCGGCCAGCGCCGCACCGCCATCGGCATGCTGACGATCACCGGCCTGGTGACGGCTCTCTTCGGGCTGAATTCGCGATTCGTCCTATGGCTGCTGATGCCCCTGTTCGGGGCGTTGGTCAGCACAGTCTACGTCAATTTCAACACCTTGACCCAGCTGGCGACGACAAACCGCCAGGGCGCGGCCAATACGGTGTATCGCAGCGTCGGGGCCGCGGCCGGCCTTGTGGCGCCGGCGGCCGCGATATCCCTGGCGGCGGCCTGGGGCGGGTACCCCGCGGTTTTCCTGGCGCTGGGGCCGTTGCTCGCCGTTGCGGGCTGGCTGCTTCTCGGCTATCCGGTCCGCGAGCCGTTCAAGCCGCTGGCGCATCCCGTCGTGGAAGTGCGGCTGCTGATGCAGAGCTATGCCGCCGCCTGGCGCGAAAAGCCGCTTATGCGCTTCATCCATCTGTCGAGCCTGTGGTTCAGCGTCCTGGGCTGCGTCGGCGCCTTCTCCGCCATCCGGCTGACGCGCGAGCTCGGGATGAGCGATCATGCGTTCGGTTGGCTCAGCACGGCCATCGGCGGGGTCACGCTGGCGCTGCTGGTGGCGGCGGGCCGGTTCCTGGACCGCGTTTCCCTTCGCCGCCTTCATGGGGGGGCTGGGGTGGCGGCGGCCGCCGGAACGCTGCTCATGGGGTGCGGCGACAGTCCGGTTGCGACGGGGGCCGGCCTGGCGGTGGCGGCATCCCTCATGACGCTTCTCGTCGGTCCGACCAGCATGTGGGTGAGCCGCCAGGCCGGCGCCGCCACGCAGGGATCGGCCTTTGCCGTTCAAAAGGTGATCACGGCGCTCTATTTCAGCACCGCCATGTTCCTGTTCGGGGCCCTTGAACGGCGAGTCGGCATCCGCGTCAGCCTGTTGATTGGCGGCGGCGCGGGCCTGGTTTCCGCGTTCGCGTTCCTGTTGCTGCCCGAACCCCCTCGGCCGGCCGGGGCAGGCGCAGGCGAAAACCGGGTGAAAACAGTTTGACTACCGGTCCGGCATGTTAAATACTCCCTTGGGTCGCAGGGGCCGACGCGTTCGATGCAAAGCGGGGGGTGCGTATGAATCGTTGTTCCATCGCCGTTTCAGCCTTCATTCTTTTCGCCGCCGCGGCGCAGGCCGCCGTCCCCAGTCCGTTCTCGCCATCGGGCCTCCTCGCCACGTCTACGCCCTCGTTCAGATGGAGTTCCACTGGCGCCGCCCGCTATACGATCGAGATCACCCGCGACGGCAGCGACCGTCAAACCGTATCCACCACGGTCAACAGCTATGAGCCCGCCAATCCCCTGGCGGTTGGCGCGTACTCCTGGAGGGTCCGCGAGGGCAGGCTCAATCAGGATTTCCCCTGGTCGGCCCCGCTTAAATTCGTCAGGCCGCCCCAGGTGCCGACGCTCGTGCTCCCGGGGTATCGCGCCCAGGGCATCACCTCTCCCACGACCCTCGTCTTCACCTGGAACTCGGCCGATCCCGTCGTCAATCGCTTCGACTTGAAGATTTACAAGGATGGCGCCCTCCTCGAGTCCTATGTCACCAACGTCACGGGCCCCGGGCCGTTCACCGCTGTCCGCAGCCTCACCACCGGCTCCTATTCCTGGCAAGTCCGCGCCTGGCGCGCTCATGCGAATGCCGCGTTTTCAGTCAAAAGCGACTGGACCAACCGCCCCAATTTTTCCATCATTGTCCCGCCGGTTCCCGTCATCACGAGGCCCGCCGCCGATGGCACGATGGCCCTTGGATCGTATGACCTGACCATCCAAACCCTGGGCTGCGTAAGCGCCACCCATTACAAATACGGCGTGCTCCTGAACAATAAGAAATTTGCCGAAATCACCAGCGCCTCCACCAATGTCAGCCTCTTCAACACCTACGGCCCGGGTTACTACACCCTCTATGTCGTCGCCTCCAACAACAGCGGCTACGGCGCTGTCAGTTCCCTGCGCACCCTGCGCGTCGAGCGGATCATGACCCCCGGAAACCGTTCGACTTTCACCTCGCCTCCCGCCAAACTCGAATGGTCCCGCTCTTTGCAGGCGACCCGCTACTTCGTCCGCCTCTTCCGGTACAACAACGAGTCCGGCGTCTTCGATCTCATCAAGGAATCCTGGGTTAAGCAACCCATCGGCCAGCCTGCCTGGAAGCCGGGCGCCGAACACCTGGTGACCGGCGCCTATCGCTGGCATGTTACCGATTACAGGGATGACGCCCCGCTCATGTCATCCACCTCCGATTTCCAGATCGGTGTCCCGTACTCCCCGTATCCGAACAAGCCCATCGGCAATGGAGCCGGGCTCAAGGGTGTTCTCTTTTCCTGGAAGGCCGCGAACGCCGGCGCCACGCATTACCAGCTCCAGGTATGGAAGGGCGGAACCCTGGTCCACGATTCAGGGTGGCGGCCCAAAACCGACTTCCTCAACAAATCCAGTTACGGCAGGACGCTCAACCTCACCGCTGTCGGCCCCGGAACCTATATTTGGCGCGTCCGCGCCCGCAACGCCGCGGGGGACGGCCCCTGGAGCCGCGCCAAGGTCAAACTCAAGGATCTTGTGGCGCCCGGCATCATCGCGCCTGCCAACAACAGCTATCTCTCCATCGGTCAACCCGCCGACCTCGTCTGGAATTCCGTTCCGAACGCGAGCTCCTACCGGATCGAAATGTGGGACAAGCATGGGGTGCTTGCCGCATTCGACTACCAGCCCGCCCAACCCGGCGCCACCCAGACCTATACGTGGATGGTCGGCCTTGGCCCGCGCAATGTCCGCGTCCGGGCCGAAACTCAGGCAGGCTACGGCCCCTGGAGCAAAATCTATTTCACCGCGGATGAATAGCCGGCCGCGGCGCGGTCAATAAAAGATCTCGACGCCGCGAATCGAGGTGTTCGGGTTGAGCATGACCTGGACATAATAGCGTGAGTTCGCCTTGATCGTGCGGTTTTCAGGGGTCAGCCCGACCAGTGGCACCGCGATCGAACCCGCTTCCGTCGTGCCGCCAAACGCCAGCGGCACCGCGCCTTGGCCGAATTTGACCCGCATCAGGTAGCAGGCGGTGTTGTTTCCCGCACTTGAGTGGTTGACGTGATGGTAGACGGCGCTCTTTATCACGGTTCCCGCGGGGAGATTGACGGGAGCCCAGTAGTACAAAGTCGTTTCGGACGGATCGGTTGCCGAGCTCTGCAGTTCGCCCGGTGAATGGACGACGGTCCGTGTCGCGCTGATGCCGTTCATGGGCTGCCAATCCGCCGAGAATTTGTCCATCCAGATTTTAAGGCTTCCCGCCCGGGCGGCAGCGGGGGAAAACATCATGACCAACAGCGCCACTCCGACTGCCAGACCTGTCGATGACCGCTTCATGCCTATTCTCCTTGCGTTGACGGGGGTATATGTGACTAGATTTTTAACGGAAGACGCTTGTATATGCAAGTGTCGTCTTGGCTTGAGCTGTCTGCTGTAACATGAGACATTTCCCCATGAAGAAACGACGGACTCCCGCCCGGATGGTCGCCAAGGCTGACATCCACCGGCTTTTGATCGAGCAGATGACGAAAGAACTGGGCGCCATTACCGCTTCGGCGAAAGCGTCCTTTGCCTCGGCCACGGACGATGAGAATCGCGCGGAACACAAATACGACACCTTCAAGCTGGAGGAGTCCTTCCTCGCCCGGGGTCAGGCCAAACGGGTGAAGGAACTGGCCGACGCGCTGGAGTCGCTCCAGAACCTGCCACTGGGCGACTTGCCGGAAGGCAGCCCCGTTCAATTCGGCGCGCTGGTCCGAATGAAAGCGAAGAACGGGTCAACAAGCACCCTGTTGTTCGGCTCGGCGGCCGGCGGCGAAACCATCGTCGTGAACGGAGAGGAGATCACGGTCGTCACAGCTCAGTCGCCCCTGGGCCAGGCCATTCTGGGCAGGACGGCGGGTGAAACGATTGACGTGAAGATCGGGCCCGGCCTTCAAACGCTCGAAATTGTGTCGATCACGTGATTTCGCGAGCAATCCCCGTTCAAGGCGCCTTGTAGCTCTTGGCGCCGCCAAGTTTCAGCCACATTCGTTCGCACAGGATGAAGAAAGGCGTGGCGCCCATGACAAACATGGAACTCCACAGCAGGTAGGCGCGATAGGACCCGATGGCGTCGACGAACTTGGCGGCCAGGATGGACATGAGCACCATGCCCAGGGAACTGAAGGCGCTGTTGGCGGAGCCGAACTGCCCGTATTTTTCCTTGGGAATGAGGCGGAGCATGACCTTGTTTATCGCCAGCATGGAGCCGATCGAAATGGCGCTGAGCGTCAGGGTGAAGGCGAACAGAGAGGGAACTCCCTGGATGAAAAACCACCCCAGGCCGGTTGTGATGCCGGACGGCAGCACGCACACCTGGACGATCCGGAACGAGTTGAGCTTGTCCACCAGGTAGCCCAGGGGCAGCGCGAAGATCAGGACCACGATGTTCCCCGCGGCGCCCAGTTTGCCTTGCGTGGCCAGGTTGATCCCCAGTTCGTCGCGCTGGAAGAGCACGGCGAAGACGCCCGCCGCCGTGCCCCAGGTCATCATACCCATGGCCAGGAAAAAGAACCAGTAGATCGGATGCGTGAAGCAATCCGCCAGGTAGGTCCGCACCGCTGCGATTAACCGGCGCCAGGGGTTGCTGACATCGCCGCGCAGTTTCTCGGGCGGCGGGAAGTCGCCCTCCTTGACCCGCCAGCACATGGCGTAGATCCCGATTCCGTAAATGACTGAAATCACCACGAAGATCAGCTTCATGTGCTGTTCGGCGTGTCCGAAGACGAAGAGGTTGTAGACCAGCGGGGCCAAGGCCCCGACCAGCCTGAAGACGCCCATGAAGCGGCCGTACACCTCTTCCGGCACCACGTCCCGGACCAGGTAGTAGTAGACGGCTCCGATGAAGGTGTCGAAAATCTGGAAGCCCATGACGAACACGGAGATGATGAGCAGGCTGGGCACGATGGGGCTCAGGCTCAGGACGCTGTTGATGGCCGGGATCGTCTGGAGCCAGGCGGCGATCTCGGGGCCGAAGGGGATGAGCCCCAGGAAGAGCATCACCAGCGGCGTCGTCCAGAGGATGTAGGGGCGGCGGCGGCCCAGCGGGCTCCGGTAGCGGTCGGAGGCGAAGCTGACGATGGGGTTGAACACCATGTTGCCGATGACGTTCAGGCTGGTGGTGATGAAGGAAACCTGGACGTTAGTCGCATGGTGCTGCTTGAGGATCAGCGGCAGGAGGGTGGGGATGACCCGCTCCATGAGGGCGTAGATGAAGTAGCCCCACAGCAGCCAGAAACTGAGCATGATGACGCCCGTCCGGGTGTAGGACAGCGACCCCGCATGGAACAGGGTTTTCGATGACGAGGAGTTGTGCGGGCTGGTCGGAGTTTTGGCGTCCATGAGGAAATCCCCTGTTTGGCAGCCGACAAAGTTAAGTGAAAGCGGGCTTAAAGTCCAGCAACAACGCGGACAGCATTGTTCGGGCGACGGTTATGATGCCGGCACGATACCCGCACACGCCGGATAACCGGAACAGCCCCAGAATGGTTGCCCGGCATGTGCTCCTTGCCGGGCGGTCCGTACACCGGCAGAACCCATGTGCGATGTGCGATACGGAAAGCTTGTTGCGCAACCGCATAATAAAAATACTTTTCATCCAATAATGAGCACTTCGTCGAAAGAGTCGCTTTTATGAACAGAATTACGAGCGTTGATGTGTTGAAGGGGTATCGGCTCGATTTGTCGTTTGCTGATGGAACGCGGGGGGTGGTGGATCTTTCCGAGTTGGCAGGGCGCGGCGTTTTCGCGCTATGGAACGATTATGAAGAATTTCGAAAGGTGAAGATTGGCGATACGGGAGAGTTGATCTGGCAGGACAAGATCGATCTGTGTCCGGACTCTCTGTATTTGAAGGTCACCGGGAAAAAACCGGAGGACCTGTTTCCGGCCATTCAACACGAGTCGGCCCATGCCTGAGATATCTAGATTCTTCGGCATTGTAATCAAGATGTATTAGGATGAGCATAATCCCCCTCATTTTCATGCTTTTTACGGCGAGGAGCAGGTCCTCATTGACATCAATGCCTTGTCTGTTTTTGCCGGCCGGCTTTCCCCGCGCGCACTTGGGCTGGTGATTGAATGGGCAACCGTTCACCAGCAGGAGTTGATTGAAGATTGGCGCCGCGCCGAGGGCAAGGCGCCTTTGGAAAAGATTGCTCCTCTGCAATAAAGCGCGCTCGCGTTCAGGCGCCTATATGTGCAAGAATTACGCAAAAATAGCGCATGAGTTTTGGCACCTTTTCATCGAATGGGGGCGGTAATGGACAATAGGCTCGCGATCCATTTTTGGGGGGGAGAGTAGTCCAATGAGCGAGAATCAGGGGTTTGGCTATTATTTGTTTTTGGGCCGAGGCGATTATATGCTCAGCCGCGTGCCGCTGGACCAGATCGATTCGAAATGGCGCAAGCCGTTCACCGTCAGCCCCCACGCGGCGGACTGGTCGTTCAGTTGGGGGCTGCCCGAGTGGCAGGAGAAGTTGCGGTTCCTGCACGGGCTGGGCGCCCGGCGCATCTACATGATCATGAACGCCTTCGAGCTGCCCTATCCCAGCCAGGCCTACCCGGCGCTGGTCGAGCCGGACCATGTCAATGTGCAGAGGGAGTTCTTCGGCAAGCTGCTGGAGTTCGCCCGCGGCCTGGGCTTGGAGATGATTGCCTCGTTCAGCACCACGGGCCACTGCGACCGGGCGCTGGAGCTGTACCCGGAGTTGTCCGGCCGGCATGCCGACGGCAACCGCTGGCAGTGCGCGATGTGCCACAACAATCCGCGGGCCCGCGAATACGCCCGGACCGTGATCGCCGAGGTGCTCAGCCGCTACGAGGGGTTCTCCGGGGTCTACCTGCATCCGCCGGAGGTCAACGAGTATTGCTGGTGCGACCACTGCCAGCAGCTGTACCGGGCCCAGACCGGTCAG
The DNA here is from genome assembly GCA_044346855.1 of Kiritimatiellia bacterium. GTDB lineage: Bacteria > Verrucomicrobiota > Kiritimatiellia > CAIKKV01 > CAIKKV01 > CAIKKV01. Next base: position 4,156 of record JBIIYJ010000050.1, on the reverse strand, counting down.
GAGCTGACCGCGCAGGACCCGGCGACACGGTTGACCTGGCATTGGCAGACGGCTTTTGGGCTGATCGAGGAGTTGCGCCAACTGGCCCTGAGCTTTGATCCGCGCTTCCCGATCTCCATCTGTACGCTGGGAGCGACCTGGGAGCCGATCTTTCCCCAACTGCACCCGCTGCTTCATCCGGATGTCACACTGCTGCACTGGGACTACGGCGCGTTCAGTCCCGCGGCTGAGGAACGGATCGGGCGGCGGCTGGCGCTGTTCCGGAGTGGCGGCCACCGGTTGGGGTTCATCACCTCGGTGCGATTTGCGATGGCCGGCCTGGATATGCAAGAGCTGCGCGATCACACCGCCCGCAAGGTGGCTTTCGTGCGCTCGCACGGCGCCCAGGAGATCGTCTATTTCGTCGGCCCGGTCTGGTTCCCCGAGAGCATCCGGGCGGCGACCGCGCCGCTCTAGCGGGGGGCGTTCAACGAGCCTTGCGTTTCAGGCGGGCACTACTCCCGCGCAACCCGGGTATCCTGTACAGCCCCAGAATGGTTTTCCGGAATGTGCTCCCTGCCGGGCTGTCCGCTGGCGCATGGGCCTGCCGCAAAGGGGGCAGTTGGGGGCGCAGTCGGACAGGCCCGACCGGTCTGGCTGGTCTGACCTGTCCGACTGGTCCGACCGGTCCGACTGGTCCGACTCTCGCTTTTCTTTGCGCAAGGCATACATCCTTTCCGCGAAGCCACCCTGCTCAAGAAAGGCCCGGCTTTGGCTCTCCATTTGCCGGCGGAGAAGGTAGGCTGCCTGGTTCACCGCGCACAGCATCACGTTGGCGGCCTGTTCAGGGGCTGTCCGCGCTACAAAAGCGGCAAGGTCAGGCAATCCAGCCAGTGGAGCCGGCCCTTGAACGGGCACCGGAAAGGACGAATCCTGTTTCAACAGATTCCGGGCGGCAAGTGCTTCCTTGGAGTCCTTGTCCCAGACCTGGAGGCCATTCTGGATCAGAAAGCTGCGGTAATCGCGGATCAGTTCATCTGACAGGCTGGCCCGTGCCACATTGGTGAGGGTCATCTCGGTCTTACTGGATGTGGCCGCAGCCCCGCTTCCTTCGCTGATGTTGCGAACGCCGCTTCGCGCGGCCTGAACCATCTGATCGTGCGTGCGGGAACGCTTGTCGATGAACCGGTTGCAGAAAACAACCGTGGCGTCATACACCGCTTCAGCCACTTTGTAGCTCAGCAATTTCCGGTAGCCGCCATGGGGGAGAAGCACTCCGTCGCCTGTTTTGGACATAATAATCCCGTGTCATTGGCGCGGAATTCGTTCGGAGTGTCAATTATTTAGCCCATTCGCGGCACAAAGGTCAATCATTATCCGACCCGTCCGACCGGTCTGACCGGTCTGACCCGTCCGATTAGTCCGACCGGTCAGACAAAAGGCTCGGCTTCCCTCTTGGCTTTTTGCCGCATCCACATCGCCAGCACAACCAGCCCCGCATACCACACCGGAAGCACCCACAGAGGCGGGCGGGGGACATCAACGGATGCATAGGGAATAGAGGCCAGCAGGTCGAGGGACCAGCTCAGCGCCTTGATGACGGCGAAGTTGGCATAGTTGAACACCTCGGCCAGGAAAAGCCAGAGGGAGCCGAAGACGAGCGAGAAGCAACCCGCCAGGACGATCAGGAATGAGGCAGGGATGGCGACCAGGTTGGCGATCAGCGAGATCAGCGAAATCTTCCCGAAGAAATAGGCCGTCAGCGGCAGGGAGGTGAACCAGGCGGCGGCCGACAAGGTCAGCGTGGCCCAGATTCCCTTTGCGACCCAATACGCCGCCTTCTTCCACGCCGGGATCAATTCCTTCGCGATAAACGGATCGGGCTTCAGAAACGCCGGCGTGGCCCGGTTGATGAGCGGGGCGGTGAGCAATAGCCCGCCTACCAGGCAGAACGACAAAATAAACCCGCGATCCAACACCTGCCAGGGATCCATCGCCAGGATCAGCAGCGCCGCTCCCGCCAATGCCGAGGGCGCATCCTCTTTTCTTCCCACCAGCGACGCCGCGAAAAAGAGGCACGCCATGATGCACGCCCGCAACGCGCTGGCCGAGGCGCCTGTTCCCATCGTGTAAATCACCAGCAGCGGCGCCAGAATGGGAAACCACCACACCCGGCTGATGCCGCCCAGCCGCAGCACGGAGGCCAGCAGCCACGCGATCATCCCCACGTGAAGTCCACTGATGGCGACCACATGAAACGTCCCAGTCGTCATGAAATCCTGCTTCAGGTCGGCGGGCAACCCCAGCCGTGAGCCGAGGGTCAGGGCGCTCAGCAAGCCCGTGACCTCGGGATGGTCGGCAATGCCGATCGACAGAATGCGCCAGGCCTCCTTGCGCCGCTTCTCGCAGAATTGCCGCAACGCATGACCCCGCTCCCGGGCCTTGAACTGCGCACCGTAGGGGCCCACCCGCAAGGCAACGGGATCGGAGTCCGTCACGATCCCCTTCGCCTGCCACAACTCGCCGTAGGCGGGCGGGGGGACCGGGCGCGGATTCACCCAGGTGACCATGACATGGCCGCGGCCCGAGCGGGGCGGGGCATTGGAGTCCGTGCGGAGCGATTCAATTTCCAACGGGAAGCGGATGGAATAGGGGCCCCGGTTCTGGATCGGCGACGGGTCCCCCGAGACCACGCCCGAGACGGCTAGGGCCCGGTCCTTGGCCGGCAGCCACGCCCGGACATCGGACGGCGCGACGGGCGCCGCGGCAAGAGAGGCCGCCAGGGCCGCCAGTCCCCCGGTTAAGGCGATCAGGCCAGCGGAGACGAGGGGCAGCCGAGCACGAAGCGTTCCCGTGAACAGGGCGAGCGCCAGCGCGAGCCAGACGAACGACAGGATCCCCAGGAGCAGGACGGGCGGCGGACGGAGCTGAAGCCCGGCCAGGGAGCCGAGCAAGGCCGCCGCCGCCAATCCGATCAGGGGACGTCTCCGCATTTAGCGGATCTGGCCGGCCCGGGCCAGGGCCAGAGCTTCCACGCTCTGGATTTCGGCAAAGCCCTGCGAGCTGACCGGATTCAGCCCGGCGCTGGCTTCCATGGAGGAGTCCGCCTCGTTGTAGAGGGAGGCCTTGCAGCCGGTGAGCGACTGGAACAGGATGTTGCCCTTGTACAGCCCCACCGAGACATCGCCCGTGGCATGGGCGCTGAACACGCCGATGGCGGCGCGGGCGGCCTGGGTGACGGGGTCGAAGTAGCGGCCATCGTAGATCTGGTCGGCCACCAGTTTGGACAGCTGCATGAACAGGAGCGTGCTGCGGCGGTCCAGGACGGCCTGGTAGACGAACCGGAGGGCGGAGCCCAGCAGTTCCATGCCCGGAGCCTCGTAGACGCCGCGGCTCTTGGTGCCGACGATCCGGTTTTCCAGCGCGTGCTTCATGCCCACGCCGTTGCGACCGGCGACCGTGTTGGCGGTCCGCATGGCGCTGATCGGATCCACGGCCTTGCCGTTGATCTTGACCGCGCGGCCCTTCTCGAAGCGGATGCTGACCGACTCCATCTTGTCGGGCGCCTCCATGGGCCAGACGCCCATGGTCGGGTTGACGATGGTCATGGCCGTCTCGAGGCTTTCCAGATCCTCCGCCTCGTGCGAGAGGCCGGCGAGGTTGGCGTCGGTGGAATATTTCTTCTTGCTGCCGGCGGGGGCGGGGATGCCGCGGGAGACGAGGTACTCCGCCATCTGCGTGCGGCCCGGGAACTGCTTGAGCAGGTCGGGATCGCGCCAGGGGGCGTAGACCTTCATGGCGGGGGCCAGCACGTTCGTGTAGCGCTCGAAGCGCATCTGGTCGTTGCCCCGGCCGGTAGCGCCGTGGGAGAGGACCGTGCAGCCGCGCTTCTGCATTTCGGGGATCAGGCCCCGGACGGTGACGGCCCGGGCGATGCCGGTGGAGTTCCAGTAGCCGCCGTCGTACATGGCCTGGGCTTCGAGCACCTCGAAGCAGGCCTCGGCCATGGGGGCCTTCAGGTCGATGATGGCGGTTTCGACGCCGCAGGGGGCCATGCGCCGGGCGATGTCCTGGATGTCGGTTTCATCGGGCTGGCCCAGGTCGGCCGCGAAGGCGTGGACCGGGAGGCCGGTCTCCACCATTTTCCGGCAGATGGTCCGGCTGTCCAGGCCGCCTG
>JBIIYJ010000262.1:0-7672 GCA_044346855.1 Kiritimatiellia bacterium | reverse complement strand
GTTCAACAACCTCAATTCGTCGGAAGCCGGCGAAAAGCTCCGGCTTCACATGGCGGAATAAGAAATCACCCGATTCCAGCCGGACGCGTTCCGGCCGTCCCGGCGTCACGCTGGTAACGGCAGGCACGTACTCCGGAATTAACCCATGCCAGGCCAAAGCGGACTGGAGGCTGATATAAGATGCCCGATTCAAGGCGTTTGCGATTAAAAAAGGATGGGGCTCTACTTTCCGATGCCGGCCGGCCAAGGCATACACACCTCTCCGCAATTGAACCAGTCGACCAGCTTTGACCCACCGGACCAGTTGAAGGGTAATCTGCTCTGGTTTCACATCGGGAATCTTCAATAGCCCTGTCGTGAACAGAGGTTCGTCTTTTACCAAATCCAATAAGGCATTGAAGTCCATTTCGGTAACTTATCATTTATGATAAGTTATTGCAATGCATTTTGCGCGATTTTGACTGGATGTAGGCTGGGAGCTACAAGTCGGCGTCACAGGCTTTCCCACGCTTTTCCTGGCACAAACTGTCGCGTAGCCGTGCCGGGCTCATAGCGCCCGGCCTACCCAGACCGTTCGAAATCAATTATCTCGCTGCTTCAAGGCGGCCTACCCGCTGACCCAGCCGCCCGACTCCCCCGAGCCCTACTTTTTCTTCATCGCCTTCTTGAAGCCGGCCTTCAGCTTGCGCATCTCGGGGGTCAGCCGGACCGGTTTGCCGGGAACGGTCCGGGACTCGTCGTACAGCCATTCCCCGAAATTGTTGCGCAGCACCGGCAGCCGCTTCTTCATCGGCGGGGGCGTCACGGCCGCGGCCGGCTTGTCCGCAAACCAGTACGCCACGCTGCTCATCTCGTTGGCCAGGTGATTGGCATGGCCGTGTTCGATGGTGACCTTGATCTCCTTCTGGAACCGGACCGGATTCTCCAGGTGGAACACATAGCTGGTCTGGTAGCCGCCCACGGACCACGGCGCCCGCTTCACTTGGGGATTCAGGTCCGCCGGCTTGTGCGGGATGGTGTAACCCTCGTAAATCGACGACCCGTTCCGCAGGAACGCGTTGTCCTGCATGCCCCACGCCTGGTTGAGGTAGTCCTCGCTCCCGGTCCCGTGCAGGTCCGGCGGCCACTTGTAGCCGTCCACCCAGATCATGTCGTCCCCCTCGCCCCACCAGCTCCCCCGGAAATTCGTCACGCTCAGGTTGCAGCCGATGTAATGGCCCCGCCCCTTGGTTTCAAGGATGACGTAATTGTCGTCCCACGCCTGCTTCTTGCTGTTGACCGCATCCGTGAAGGGGCCGTTGACCGGGATTTCATGACCCCACCCGCCAAAGGGATTGGCGCGCCGGAACTCGGCGTGGAAGTAGCCCGCGTCGTCCGGAAGGGTTTCGTCCAGCTCGTAATCCACATAGAAATACTGGCGATGCGCCTCCTTGCTCTCGTTCACCAGCTCGATCAGCGCCCGCTCCCGGAACGGCATCGGCACATACGCGTTAAGCGCGCAGCCCGCATTGAACTGGTAATTGCTGGAGGCCGAGGCGGTGAAGAGCTGCGACTGGAACGAGTTGACCATCCCGTGGCCCAGGCAGAAGAAATCGCCCAGCGGACAGAGCACACTCGGCTTTTTCGCGTTGTCCCACGTGATCTTGATCAGGCACTCGCGGTAATGGTTGCCCTGCGTCATCCAGAGGTGCGTGATCCGTCCCTTGCCCCGGATGTCGGCCAGCACCCGCGTCTCGCCCGGCGCAAGCGTCCACCGGTCGCCATTCCGTCCCGTCACATCCCAGGACGAAGCCCGCTTCGTCCGGCCATTCGTCACGCGCGTCAGGTCAAAGGAACTGCTCATGGTCTCTCCCGTTTTGAAGAGGGTTCAGGGTTCGGGGTTCAGGGTCGGGGTTCGGGGTTCAGGGGGGGCAATAGGACCTATAGGTCCTATAGGTCCTATCTTGTCAACGGCCACTGCCCTCCGGGCAGGGGACAATTCATCACGCCGAACCCGACCTCGCGGACTGCCAGCTCGTTCACATCCAACGCGGCGCACTGGGCCTTGAACTTGGCCGCGGCCGCCGGATCCTTGAACCCGAGCTGTTCGTCCGTCATGGCGGCCAGTTCCTGCATCCGCTTCCGCTTGGCCTCGGCGTACGCGCGCTGCCCGGCCCCCCGGTCGTGGCACTGCGCGGCCGACAACAGCTTGCCGTCCTGGTCCGCGGCCACGAAATAGTTGCTCGCGTCGGCCATGACCCAGCGGCCGTCGGCATGGAATTCGGCGATGGTGTGGTTCTGGCCGAAGAGGTGAATCATGCGCGCCTGGATGCCCAGCACCTGACAGAGGCGGATGAACACCCGCGCCTGCTCGTTGCACCAGCCGCACCCCGTGGCCAGCAGGGCCTCGTCCTCCAGGTTCCGGTTGGGCTTCACGGAAGGGCCCAGCGGCGGCATGCCGGGATGGCGGAACACGTCCACCATGGCCCGGGTCAGCAGCGCCAGCGCCCTTTCGGTGTCCGTCGTGCAGCCGGCCGTGTACCGCGCGGCCACCGCCTCGTAAGCCGGCAGTGTGCCGGGCTTGTACCCGACCTGAAGCGGCGTGTAGTCCTTGTAGAGGTAATCGGCCGTCTCGGGCCGGTAAAACACGAACTGGTTCGCCTGGTAGCGATCGATGCCCATCGTGGCCGACCCGAAAATCTTCTTGCCCGGCCGCCACTGCGCGGGCGTCCCGCTGAACCCCATGAAGGGAGTCACCCACCCGGGCTTGGTTTCCTTCGCCCAGGCCGGACAGTTCGTCGGATTCAACTCGGGGCTGTTCAAGTCAAGCGCTCCCTGGTCGGCCACGACGGCCGATGGCGCCGCGCCCGGAGCCGGCCCGCCCGCCGCGTGAAGCGATCCCGCCAGGCACGCCGCGGCCGCACAGGCGAGGCCTTTTCCATGTTTCGTATGACTCATGACATCTCCAGGCTCTCGATCTATTACTTGCCCTTGGGCGGCTCGGGCGCCGGAACGGCCGGCCCGGCCACCAGCATGACGGGCCGCAGGATGCCGCCCAGCATCAGCTCGCTGATGGCCCCGTGATTCGTCCGGACCACAATCTCGTTTTCCTTGCCCGGAACCAGCTTGCCGGTCACCTCCACGGCGCCCGCCCGCCGCCGGCCGGCCAGCTCCCCGACCTTCTCGCCGTTCACCCACACGGTCGTGGGCGCCCCGTCCACCTCGCCAAACCACAGGTGAAGCGGCCCCTCGGGCAGGGCCGGCGGGGTCAGCTTGACGCGGTACCACATCCAGGTTAGCTGCTCGCCAATCCCCTGCTCGTTCAGCGTCGCACTATAGGTTCGCACTGTCCGCCAGCCCTCGGCCGGCGCCCCGGGCTTGAACCAGCCCGCCGCCTCGCCCCCGTTTTCCGGGTCGTACCGGAACGACCACGCGTCGGGCAGCTGCACGACCTTGCGACGGTCGCCCGAGGACCACGTCAGCCCGCTGTCAACCATCCCCTTGACGATGCGCTCCACGTAGCCCCGCTTGTACCCGTCCATGGTGTTATAGCCCTTGGCGTTCGCATCGTCCATGTGGGCGATGAAACGGGCCAGCACGTTCGACGCGTTCACAAAGTCGCAGGTGTTGATGGCGTCCCGCAGCGACAGCCAGTATTTCGCGTTCTCGAGGCCCGACCGGAACAGGGCCACCCGCTCCTTCTCCCCGGCCGTTCCGGCCTTGGCCTCGCAGGCATCCAGGTCCGCCTGGCAGGCCTTGACCAGCTCCGGCGTCCAGATGGCATGGTTCACGTAGAAACTGCCGCAGTGCGTCTGCGACTTCACGCAGGCTTCGTCGATGCGGTCCCAGTACGCCTTCAAGTGCGGGGCGGCGGTCTTGCCGACTGCCTTTTCGTAGAAGTCGGCCAGGATGGCGTCGGGATCGGCGTCGGCATCCCACAACAGGCGGCTGGTCAGGTAGGTGTGCGGCCCGTAAAGGTTCCAGGCGGCCATCGCTTCCATGTTGACGCCCAGACAGCCGGTCTTCTTGAGATACGGGATGTTCTGCTTGATGTAGGTGATTTTCGAAATGGGAACACACACCTCGGCCAGGTTGTAGTTGTAGTCGTAGGACGCGGTCTTCATCAGCTTGGCCCAGCCCTCCACCACGCCGCGGTAGCGCTGGCGCGATTCGCATGCGGTGTTCTCCACCCCGTGCAGGCGGCAGAAGCGGATGGTCGTGATCCAGGCCACCAGGTTGGGCGAAAACTCCGTCAGGTTCTTCGGCGGCAGGGTGTAGTCGGAATAGGCGTAGAAGCTGAGGATGAAATCGGGCGCCTCTTTCGCGACCCGCTTGGCCACCTCGTTGAAGAATCTGGCATAGCGGTCCGACATCGACAGCGCGGCGTTGCTGGGCTCGATGTAGCCCGGCACGTCCAGCGCCTTGCAGGCGTCGCACTGGCAGAAGCCGCGGCCGTCGGGCGGCGAGATCGTGTCGGCCTTGACCCCCGCTTTCGCCTTGGCGATATACGCTTCGGCAAACAGGCGGATCACGTCGGGATTGCTGGTGCAGACCCAGCCGCCCGGCTTGCGCTCGCCGTTCTGCAGAGCGAAATACTCGGGATGATCCTTGAAGTATTTGTCCGCCGGGATGTGCTGCCAGTCGTGCCGGTTGGGCAAATCCATGCCGCCCATGCGCGCCCAGTGCCGCTGCATGGCCCAGACTTCGCGGAAGAGGAAGTCGGGCTTCTCCTTCACATCCAGCCCGCCCAGGGAAATGGTCTTCGCCTCCGGGATCACGATGCCCGGCTTGCAGTGCATGAGCCAGCGGCAGCCCAGGGTTTCCAGGTAATGCGTGGCCGCGAAGCGCGTGGCGTTGGACGATTCCCCCGCCATCAGCAGGTGCGAGCCCTTGCTCAGGAGCGAATACCCGTCGGCGGATACGGTCGCCGGCGGCGGCGGCAGGCCCAGTTCCAGCGCCAACGCGCCCACGACGATGGCAGGCTGGCCGGCGGCCGGCTTCTCGCCCGCCGCCGCCACCTTGACCTCAAGGTTGGTGATTCCGGTCATCTGGCCCAGCGCCTTGACCAGGTCCTGGCAGGCCAGGGGCTGATCCCCCCGATGCCAGATCGCCCCCAGCGCCTTGCCATCCTTCACCAGGTCCGCGGCCCGGGCCGTGGAAATCGCCGCCGCCAGCATGCCAACCAACCATACGATTTTCATGACAAGAACTCTACCACGAACAACGGCCGATTAAAGATATTTCTGGACTCCTCGCACGGCCGTTGTCCCGTCCATTCCCCTCCCACCCCGTCCACCCTGTCCACTCCGTCCGCTTCGGTCAACGCCGCACTCCTCTGCCAGAACGCACGGCATGGACTCGGCGGTCCCCCGCCGTAATCGCACTCCTCTGCCGGAACGTCCTCGTGGACTCGGCGGTCCCCCGCCGTGAGCGCATTCCTCTGCCGGATCGCACGCCGCGCCGCGTGAGGGCACGCGGCCTACAACAATCGCAAGCATGGCGGCCGGAGTTGCCGCATGCCGTGACCGGCAGGCATAAAATCTTGACAGGAATGAGCGGCGGACTAAAACTATCCCTATTTTTCAACACGGTTGAAACAGGAACTCGCGCAAAGAGGAACGTGCCATGTCCGCAACATTCGGATTTCGAAGTCGACTTCTTTCGATCGCGGCAATCCTGGCCGCCGGCAGCCTGACCGCGCTCGCGGGAACGACGCGGTACGTCTCGCCCGCGGGATCGCAACTGGCGCCCTACACCAGCTGGGCCCGGGCAGCCCGCACCATCCAGGCGGCCGCGCGGGCCAGCGCGCCAGGCGACAAAATCGTCGTCGCGGACGGGGTCTACGAGATCACCAACCCGATCGTCCTCCCGGCCCGCGTGTGGCTTGTCAGCAAGTCGGGGGCGGCCGCCACCCTCATCAAAGGCAACGGATCCTCCCGCTGCGTCCACATGCCCAAGCCCGGAGCGGGGCTCAGGGGGTTCACGATCACCGGGGGCGCGACGACCGCCAACGGCGCGGGCGTGTATTGCAATAACGGCACGGTGCTGGACTGCGTCATCTCCAACAACGCCGCCGCCGGGGAGGAGCCCTGCGGCGGAGGGGTGTATGGGATTAACGCCAGCCTCATTTCAAACTGCGTGGTCAGCGGGAACAGCGTCACCGGGACCGGGGACCCTGTTTTTGATCACGCCTGGGGCGGAGGAATTTACGCCTACCAGAGTTCGGTCATTCGCTGTGTCGTCCAGAGCAATCAGGCCACAGCCGGAAACAGCGCCCGCGGCGCCGGACTGTTCTGCAACAGCCGCGTGGAGTCTTGCCTCATCCGAGGCAACACGGCTCACGGGGGCGCCTTCGCCCTGGGCGGCGGCGTGTATTCGGACGTCGGCGGCCGCCTGCGAAACTGCCTGGTAGCCGGCAACCTCGCCTATTCAAACCGCGGTTTGTGGTCTGGCGGCTTCAGCGCGGAAGGAGGGGGCGTGTATTTCTTTTCCGGTGGAACCCTCCAGAATTGCACCATCACCGGCAATCGCGTCGACGGGGAGTATTCATCCGGCGGCGGCTATCACTGCGGCGTGAGCGATTCCATCGTCAATTCCATCATCTGGGGCAACGCCGCCACGGCCCGGGTCACCGCGGAATACTTCGACTTCGAACCCAATCCGGATGCGCCCCCGGCGGTTGACCACAGTTGCATCGGCGAAAACCCGGGGTTTGAGGCAGGCAGCTATCGCCTGGACGCGGACCTCCCCTCCCCCTGCATCGACGCCGGAGTCACGGCCTCGTGGATGAAGTCGGCGAAGGACCTGGACGGCAACAACCGCATCAGCAACGGCAAGGCTGACATCGGGGCTTATGAGTTTACGGTCAAAAAAATCATGGGCTTGAGCGGCAGCCTGGCGTTCGGAAACGTCGTGACGGGGCGGACGGCAACGGTCATCCTGACGATCACAAACCGCGGAAACAGGGCGCTTACGGTCAGCGGCATCGCCTATCCGCCGCGATTCAGCGGGGCCTGGAGCGGAACCATCCCGGCGCAGGCCGCACAGGAGGTGACGGTTCGATTCCGGCCCCTCGAGGCCATGCCCTATGCCGGGCTGATAACGGTGACTTCCGACAAGACCAGCGGATCCAGCACGATCAACGCCACCGGGAAAGGCGTTCCGCCCTGCCAGTTCTGCTTCAGCGCAAGCGCCTATTCGGCCCGGGAAGGCGTGCCGAGAAAGATCACGGTTAAACGGATCAACGGGGCGGTCGGCGAATCATCGGTGGACTATGTCATGAAGCCGATCACGGCGCAGGCCTATGAGGATTTCACGCCGGCAAGCGGCACGCTATCCTGGACCAACGGGGAAACCGCCGCGAAGACGTTCCTGACCGACAATCCGGGGGACAGCGAGGCGGACGACCGCGAGACGTTCCAGATCAGTCTCAAAAATCCCGTTGGCGCAACCTTGGCCGCCCCCGCCAAAACAATTGTGACAATCCTGGAATAAACATGGACTCGGCGGTCCCCCGCCGTAATCGCCTTCCTCTCGTGGACTCGGCGGTCCCCCGCCGTAATCGCCTTCCTCTGCCGGAACGCCCTCGTGGACTCGGCGGTCCCCCGCCGTAATCGCCTTCCTCTGCCGGAACGCACGGCCATATCCGGCCATCCGTGGTTTCTCTTCTCCATTGCTCAATCCGGGATTTCGG
>JBIIYJ010000261.1:0-7690 GCA_044346855.1 Kiritimatiellia bacterium | reverse complement strand
GAGGATGCGACCCTTCAACAACGCCGGCCCGAAGGTGTAGGCGCCTTCGTCGCGGGCGGTGAAGGTCGCGGGAAAGAGGAATTCCATGTAGGGAACGCCGTCCACCTCCGCGGCGCGCTGGGGCGGAAGGTAGGTCGACCGGCCGCGGCCGCCGAAGGGGTCGCCCATGCCGAAGAAGTTCCCGAAGGGGTCGGCCGGTTCGGGCGCGTTTTCGATATGCACGCCGGGCTGCCGGTTTCCCTGGCGCCAGGATTGGATCAACTCCCGGATGTCAGGCCCTTCCACGCCTTCAATCCGGGCTCCCGTGAGGTGAGGCAAGGACAACAGCGGCGGATCGTCCGGATGGATCGGGACAATGCCCTCATAGGGGGGGGCGAGCCTGCGGATGCGGACGCGGAGCGTGACGGTGAACGATTCGTCGGGCAGGACGGTTTCGCGATCGGCCAGCAGGTCCAGGCGCACCGTGTCCTGGGGGGGGATGGGCAGGATGGTCAGCGGGGGGAGGACGAGGGCGTGCGTGCGGCCGTCCGCCGTGACCTTGATCGTGCCGCCGGGATGGGATCCGGTCCGGAGCGGTTGCAGGGAGAACTGGTAGATCGTGCCGCTGAAGCCCTCGGCCCGCCTGCGCCCGTTTTCGAAGACGACCTGGTAGCGGTTTTCAGCGCGCTGGCCCAGGAAGGTTGTTTGCGTGTCCGGCAGCCCGGAGAGGTCGGGCGTGGATTCCTCCCCGGCGCCGGGGACGCGGATGGTGAGCGTGACGGCTTCGCCCTCGTACAGCGAATCCCGGTCCAGCTCAAGGTTGGGCGGGTTGGCCGGCCAGGCTGCCGAGGCGGCGGCGAAGAAAAACAGGAGAATGGGAAACAAGCGGCGCATACGTCAAAGATTACCAATCCCGTTCGCCGGGTGCACGGTCAAAGAACGCCTTTTTCCGTTTTTCGTCCTGGTATTCCTTTTCACGGAGGCGGGCCTTCTGGAGCAGTTCCCGGGCCTTTTCCTCGGTCATCTCGTCCTGGTCCTGATTCGGGTCCTTCTGCTCCGGCTGCTTCTCGGGCTGTTTTTCCGGCTGTTGGTCAGGTTGCTTGTCCGGCTCGTTCTTCGGTTGCGGCTGATCCTGCTTCTGCTGGTCGTCCTGTTTCTGCTGCTGATCCTGCTGCTGTTGCTGCTGCTGGTCCTGGTTCTGCTTCTGTTTCGGGAGCAGGTCCTCGATCTCCTTCAGCTTCGCCAGGCTGTCGCGCGCGAGGACGTCGGCGGCGGACCAGTCCTTTTCGGAGCCGGCCTTGACGGCGTCGCCCTGCATGCCCGCGGTTTCGGCGGCCAGTTTCAGGATCTTTGCCCGGGTTTCGGCGGTGATGCCGGGATTGTTCGTGTCGGCCTGGCCGTCTTCCGCCCCCGGGGCGGGGGCGGCGGGCTGGCCTCCCTCCGGAACGGCCTGCTCAAAGCGCCTGGCGAAGAGGCGGGTCAAGTCGGCCGCCTCGCCCTGCACGAGCCTGGCGGTTTCGGCCGCCTGGGCGGACGGTTCCTTTTTCCGGAAATCGGCCACGCGCCCCACCAGGTTGCTCTGGGCGCGGATATCCTCCCGCAGCAGCAGGTCGAAGGGGGCGATGCTTTTCCAGAGCAGGTAGGAGGCCCGCTCGCCGGCCGCGATCCGGTCCTGCACGCCCGGCTCGGCGTCCTTCAGCCGGTCGGCCGTGGCGGTCAGCAGGTGGTTCAACCCGGCCGCATGCTGCCTGAGCGCGGCCGCCTGGGCTGCCGCGTTGGTGCCGCCGCCCTGCGCCAGGGCCGCCTCGAGCTTGCCGGCCAGCGGGCCGACCAGATCCGCCAGGTCGCTTGCCTCCGCGCCGGCGGCCTCGAGCTGGGCGATCTGGGACGGCGTGCTGTTGGAGAGGGCGGCCGAGACGGACAGTTCCAGCTTCCGCTGCCGGTCGAGCAGCTGCTGGGCCAGTTGGGCCGGCTCGAGCGCGCCGTATTTTTCCTGGATCGCCATCTCCCGCGCCTGCAGGCGGGATTCCTCCGCCTTGGTGCCGGCCAGCGCCAGGTTGTTCAGCGCCTGTTCCCGGCGGGCGGGGCTGCCGGCGCGCACGGTTTCCTGGAACGCCTTTGCCGACTCGCCGATCCGGTCGGCCCGGGCGCGGGTGGACGCGGCGTTGGTGGCCTCGACCGCCTGCGCATCCTGCAGCAGGGCGCAGCCGCGGTTGTAGGCCCAGGGCAAAACGGCGTCGGGCCTGGAGGCGCCTGCCAGCTGGAACGCCTCCGCGGCTTCGCTGAATTTGCCGGCCTGGTAGAGGGCGCAGCCGGCGTTGTAGTAGTCCCGCGCGCCCTGGCGATCCTTTTCCTGCCCCGCCGCTTTCCGGTAGAAGTCCGCCGCCTCGTCATAGCGGCCGGCGCGGTAGTGCTCCTGCGCCCGCCTGGCGAGGTTGATCGGCTCGCCGGCCGCGCCGGGCTCCTCTGCACTCATGGAAAGGGCTCCGAGCAGGAGCGCGAGAAGGGCGGCGGCCGGTTTGGCCTTGCGCAGCAGGGGGCGGCCCGCGCTGAGGGCGGCGGCGGCCAGGAAGAGCAGGATGGCGGGAAGCAGGAACCAGGAGAAGCGTTCAAGCTGGCGGCGCGTCACCGTTTCATCCTGCTCCCGGGTTTGCAGCTTGCTCAGGTGATTGTTGTACAGGTCGCCCAGGTTTACCCGGGCGGTTCCCACCGGCACGTAGATGCCGCCCGTGCGGGCGGCGATGGTCCGCAGCGTGCCGGCGTTCAGCTTGCTGGTGACGGGGGCGCCCTGGTAGGCCAGTTTGCCGCCTTCCTCGTCCGGAACCAGGCTCCCGGCGGCGCTTCCGAAACCGACGGTGAAGATCGTGATGCCGCGTTCCTTCGCTTTCGCCACGGCGTCGTCCACCGTGCCGGCCAGGTCCTCGCCGTCGGAGACCAGCACGATGGCCTGGTGGGCGCTCTGCTGGAGCTCGAGCGCGTTCAGCGCCTTCAGGATGGCGTCCCCGATATCGGTTTCGCCGGGGGCGGCGGAATCGGGCGACGCGGCGTCGAGCATCTGGAGCAGGAAGGCGTAGTCGGTGGTGAGGGGGCAGGCGGGCACGGCCTTGTGCCGGAAAAGGATGAGCCCGGCGCGGTCGCCCCCGAGGCTGTTGACCAGGTCGATCAGGTCGGCCTTGGCGCGCTCCAGCCGGCTGGGGGCGGCGTCGGCCGCCAGCATGGAGCGGGAGACGTCGAGAACGATCATCAGGTCGCGCCCGCGGCGGGTGACGCGTTCCTGCACCTCGCCGTAGCGGGGGCGGGCCAGGGCCACGAAGGCCAGGGCGAAGCCCAGGCTGATCAGGACCAGTTGCACGTTGAAACGCCAGGCGCCCGCGGCGGCGGATTTCCCGTTGGCCGCGTCGGCCAGCCAGGCGCGCAGGCGCCTTTGGCGCCGGGCCCTGAGCCAGACGAAGGCGAAGGCCGCCAGCGGCGCCAGCCAGAGCAGGGCCAGCATCCAGGGTTGGGCGAAGGTCAGGTTGTTCATGGCTTCCCCGGCATTCTCAGACGAGCTCCCGGCCGCTGCCGTTGCGGAAGAAGGCGCCCAGGGCCAGGAGCAGCAGCCCCGGCGCCAGGAAGCGGGCGAAGCGTTCATCCGCACGGGTGAACACCTCGCTCGAGACGCGCGTCTTTTCCAGTTTGTCGATTTCTCCGAGGGCCTGTTTCAGGGCCTTCGGGTCGCGGACGTAGTAGTAGCGCCCGCCCGTGACGTCCGCCACCTGGCGCAGCAGGTTCTCGTCCAGCGAGAACTGGGCCTGGGCGATCACTTCGCGGCCGAACTGGTCGATCACCTTGACCGGGGCCAGGCCCGTGCTGCCGACGCCGATGGCGTAGATGCGGATGCCCAGTTTTTTCGCGGCCTTGACGGCGTCCAGCGGCTTGATGAGGCCGAAGTTGCTTTCGCCGTCGCTGAGGAGCACGACGATGCGGGATTTCATCTCGACCTTTTCCAGCCGGGCGCAGGCTGTGGCCAGCGCGTCGCCGATGGCGGTGAGCATTTCCTCGGGATTGGCCACCTGCCCGTCGCGGCCGATGACGGTGGGGGGCACGACCACCGTCTCGAGCACCTTGAGGAGCGCGGCGTGGTCCGCGGTCAGCGGGGCCCGGGTCGAGGGGTAGCCCGCGAAGGCCACCAGCCCGATCAGGTCGTCGGGCCGCTGGCGGATGAAGTCGGCGAACACCTCCTTGACCACGTCCAGCCGGGTCTTCATGGCGTCGCGGGTGCTGAAATCGAGCGCCTCCATCGAGCCGGAGGTGTCGAGCACCATCTGGATGCCGACGGCGTCGGTGGTTCGGGTGACGCGGGAGAGGACGTGCTGCGGCCGCGCCAGCGCCACGATGGCCAGGAGCAGGCCGGCGAGGAACAGGAACGGCGCGGAGGCGGCCAGGCGGATCCGCCAGGTGACGGGCGGATCCGGCAGGATGCGCAGTCCCGTGAAGATGGGGGCGGGGCGGCGGCCCCGGCGCAGCAGGCGCCAGGCCGCGGCCAGCCAGGGGAGGAGCAGAAGGAAGGCGAGGGGCTGGGCAAAGCGGAACATCAGGCCCTCCCTTTTTCTTCCGGCGCGGACGGATCGGTTGTCACGTAGTCCCGGGCCGACAGCAGCGCGCGGGGGCCGGCGTCGGGCCCGGGCCGGTAGTCGGCGAATTTAACGTAATCCGCGGCGGTGAGGAACGCCTGGAGCCGGTCCAGCGACTCGCGCGGGAAGCGCGGGTCCGCGCCCGCGGAGGCGAGGAACTCCTCGGTGGTCTGCTCGGGAGCCCGGATGCCGTGGCTTCGCTCGATGTAGCGCCGCACGACGCCGGTGAGTTCGAAATAGAATTCCTTGATCTGCCCTTCCTCGACCAGGCGCCGGCCGGCCAGGAGGTCGAGCTCGTAGAGGGCGCGCTGGCGGGGGCTCATCTGGCGCAGTTTCCGGGCGTGCAGCAGCCGGCGGACGAGCAGGACGAGTCCGGCGATCAGGGCGGCCGCGCCCAGGACGATGAGCAGGATCAGCCCGATCTCGCGCGGGGTGGGGCGGATGACGACGGGATCGGCCGGCGGGGCCATGCCGGAGGCGGAGGGCAATGCCTCGGCCTTGAACACGACGGGGCGCGTCCGGACCCAGCCCGCGGAGGAAGCCGCGTCGCGATAGGTCACCGCCATCGGCTTGAGCCGGTATTCGGGCGCCGGCTTCGGCATCAGGCGGACGCGCATGTCGCGGGTGATGCGTCCCGTTCCGGTGTGGACGGCCGACTCGTAGGCGCCGGCCACGTCGAAGCCCTCGAAGCGGTCGTCCAGCGCGGGCCAGTCCGCGGCCACGCCGTCCGGGGTGGTCAGGGAGAAGGTGACGAAGAGGGGGCGGTCGAGGCGCACGGCGGCGGGCTCGGCGGTCATCGCCAGGCGGATGCGGCCGGAAGCCAGTTCCTCGGTGCGCACGGCGGGCGGTGGTTCGGCGGTCGGCTTCGGGGGCCGTTCCGCGCAGCCCGCGAGGAGGGCCAGGAGGAGGAGCGGCAGGATCGGATGGTAGCGGCGTGCGGTCATGTCATCCTCCCCGCGCCCGTTTCTGGCGCATCCGGAACAGGTTCCGGAAGGCGTCGATGAAAGGCGTTTCCGTGTCGAGGAACACGTGGTCGATCGAGGCGGTCTTGAACTGGCTCCGGAGGGCCTCGTCCCGCGCAGCGGAGGCGGCCTTGAACCGGGCGCGCAGGTCGTCCGAGGAGGTGTCGAGCAGGAAGCGGTCGCCGGACTCGGGGTCCTCGAACTCCAGGATGCCGGCCTCGGCGATGTCGGCCTCCCGCGGGTCCGACACGCGGCAGCAGATCAGGTCATGGCGGCGGGCGGCGAGGCGCAGGTCGCGCTCGTAGCGGTCGTCCATGAAGTCCGAAATGAGGAACACGACGGCGCGCCGCTTCTGGATGTGGCAGAGGAAGCGAAGGGCGGCGCCGATGTCGGTGCCGTGGCGGGTCTCCTCGGCGGCCAGCACGTCGCGCACCAGGCGCATGACGGCGGTGCGGCCCTTGCGGGGGCGGTTCGATTTGACGATGCGGTCGCTGAAGAGGATGAGGCCCACCTTGTCCTGGTTGCGGGCGGCGGAGAGGGCGAGGAGGCAGGCCGCCTCGGCGGCGCGCTCGGCCTTGGTGCGCGCCCCGGAGCCGAAGGCCTGGGAGCCGGAGATGTCGATCAGGAAGAGGATGGTGAGCTCGCGCTCCTCGGAGAAGCGCTTGATGAACGGGTGGCCCATGCGGGCGGTGACGTTCCAGTCGATGGAGCGGATGTCGTCGCCGGGCACGTATTCGCGCACCTCGTCGAATTCAATGCCCTGGCCGCGGAAGACGGAGTGGTATTCGCCCGCGAACTGTTCGTTGACCAGCCGCGAGGTGATCACGCGGATCTTCCGCACCTGCTTCATCAATTGGGCGGCATCGAGGGGCATGTCGGATCCCGTGGAGGGTTAGGGGACGGGGATGTTGGCCAGGATGTCGCGGAGGATGTCGTCGCTCGTCCGCTCCTCGGCTTCCGCCTCGTAGGTGACGATGACGCGGTGGCGCAGCACGTCGGGCGCCATTTCCTTGACGTCCTGCGGGGTGGCGTAGCCGCGGCCCTGGAGGAGGGCGTGGGCCCGCGCCGCGAGGTTGAGGTAGATGGTGGCGCGGGGGGAGGCGCCGTAGGCGATCTGGCTGGCGAGCTTGGGCAGGCCGGCCTTGGCGGGGTGGCGGGTCGCCTGCACGAGGTCGAGGATGTAGTCGCCCACCTTCTCGTCGCAGTATACCTGGTCCAGCATGTCGCGGAAGAGGCGGATCTGCTCGCCGGAGAGGACCGGCGCGACGGTCGACTCGAACTTGTGGACGAAGCGGTTCATGATGCGGCGCTCGTCGTCCTTGGACGGGTAGTCGACCTTGCACTTGAGCATGAAGCGGTCGACCTGGGCCTCGGGCAGGGGGTAGGTGCCCTCCTGCTCGATGGGGTTCTGCGTGGCCATGACCATGAACGGCTCGGGCAGGGGATAGGTCTTGTCGCCCAGCGTCACCTGGTGTTCCTGCATGGCCTCGAGGAGGGCGGACTGCACCTTGGCGGGGGCGCGGTTGATCTCGTCCGCCAGCAGAAGGTGGGTGAAGACGGGTCCCTGGCGGGGGGAGAAGGTGCCATCCTTGGGGTTGTAGACCAGGGTTCCGACGATGTCGGCCGGGAGCAGGTCGGGGGTGAAGCTGACGCGGCGGAAGGTGAGGCCGAGGCTGGCGGCGAGGGTTTTGACGGAGAGCGTCTTGGCGAGGCCCGGGACGCCCTCCAGCAG
Organism: Kiritimatiellia bacterium; assembly: GCA_044346855.1. Lineage (GTDB taxonomy): Bacteria > Verrucomicrobiota > Kiritimatiellia > CAIKKV01 > CAIKKV01 > CAIKKV01. Next base: position 404 of record JBIIYJ010000261.1, on the reverse strand, counting down.
GATGTGCCCGCCCGTCATCAGGGCGATGAGCATGCGGTCGATCAGTTTTTCCTGTCCGACGATGACCTTGTTGATCTCCTGGCGGACCTGCTGCAGGAGGCGCGTCTGCTCGCCGAGCATGGGATTCAGAACGGGGGCTGTGTTGCTCATGATACTCCTTGGCTTGCGATTCAACGAATTCGTCAGTATAGGGGGGAAGAGGCCGGATGAAAAGCGGAAAGGAAGGCCGGGCTAAAGACGGGTGAACACGGCTTTGGCGTCGGGCGCCGCTTTCTGAACGATGACGCGCAGCCTCCCTTCCGACACCGTTTCCGGGACGGGGGGGCCCGTTTCCGAAACCGGCCCTGGAAACCGCACCCGCTGCTCCGGCACTCCCGCCCGGGCCAGGGTCCGCGCCGAGGGCG